>JBAQZJ010000468.1:0-1738 GCA_049790855.1 Planctomycetaceae bacterium
CGGCCTCGGCCGACGATCGCGTCGGGCACGCCCGACGGCTCAACGATGAAACGCCGAAGGAGGAAAAACGCAAGCGCAAGTTCCCCTTTCGCAAACCGGCCGAAATCGAAGCCGACATCGCCGCCAAGGAAGATGAACTTGCCGCGATCGAAGCCGACATGATGTTGCCGGAAACGCTTCGCGACGGCGAGAAGGTCAAGTCGATCGGCGACGAATACGCAAAAGCGAAAGCCGAACTCGCCGCGCTCTACGAGCACTGGGACGAGGCGAGCGAGCTGGACCGTTAGCCGTCGGGCTTGCCCGACGCAATCGTCGGCCGAGGCCGACGGCTCACGCATTTTTCGGGAACGAATCTCCGACGTCGGGCGTCGAACGGCGGAGAATCAGGCACCGGCGGGCCGGTGCCGGCCTGTTCCGGGGAGAGCCGTTCGATGACGACGCCAAAATCTCGATGCGTTGGACGACGGTTCGGGATAACCGCCGCGCTCTGCATTCTTACGACCGTCGCCGCCTACGCGGGACTCACACCGCTTCCATCCAGATCGAGCGGCCCGCCCCAAGAACCGATCTTGCCCGGCAGCGAACCGGTGCTTGTGGCGTCGTCGGACCTGCTGTCCGTCGAACGGCGGTTGCCGGGAATCCTGGCCGATCCCGGCACGTTGACGGCTTATCGCGGGCAAATCGGCGAGACGCTCTTCATCCGCGTGACCGGCAATGCGACCGCCGGGTCGGTCTACGGCAGCGGCGTCTACACCGACGACTCAACGCTTGCTGCGGCAGTCGTTCATGCGGGCGTGCTCGATCCCGGCGAGACCGGCATCGTGATGATCACGATCTTGCCCGGTCAGGCAAACTACGACGCGGCGACCCGCCACGGCATCGCCAGTTACGCCTATGGGCAATGGGCCGGCAGCTATCGAGTCGTGCGACTTATTCACGCCGGTCCGACGCCGATTGCCGACGGCGAAGTCCGCGACGATCCGGGCAACATGACCCGGTTTCATCTGCCGGTCGGTGCGACGCTGCGGGTCCGCGTCACCGGTGCGATCGACGGAACGGTCTGGGGCAACGAGCCGTACACGTACGATTCCGACCTGTCGACCGCCGCCGTCCATGCCGGGGTATTGCAGATCGGTGAGACAGGCATCGTGCGGGTGACGATCCAGCCGGTCCAGTACAGCTTTCCCGGTACGACCCGCAACGGCGTGACGAGCCGCGACTGGCTGCCGTGGGACGGCAATTACCGCGTCGAACGCGCCGAAGCGAGCGACGCCCGTTAGCCGTCGGACTTGCCCGACGCGATCGTCGGCCGAGGTCGACGGCTAACCGATCAGGCCCGCGATTTCGTCGGGTGTTTCATCACCCGAGATTTCGACCGGCTTGCATTCCTCAAGGTTCCGAAACCAGGTGTGCTGGCGCTTCGCGAACTGGCGGGTGCGAAGCTTGATCAGCTCGACGGCGTCAGCGAGCGACAGCCGTCCTTCGAGATGGTCGATCAGTTCTCGATAGCCGAGCGCTTGCCGGGCCGTCTTGCCAAGACCGCCTGGCCGAATCAACAGGGATTGTGTTTCGTCGAGCAAGCCTTCGTCCATCATCCGGTCGACGCGGCGCTCGATCCGCCGGTACAGCCAGTCGCGCGGTGGACTGAGCCAGTCAACGTTCGCAGGTCGTTCCGATTCGGGAAGCGGCGGGTGCTCCTGCTGTTCGGAGAGCGGTCGACCGGTCAGTTCGGCGACTT
>JBAQZJ010000469.1:0-17657 GCA_049790855.1 Planctomycetaceae bacterium
CCGCGAAAGAGCACTCTTTCACGAAGCGAACGGCGACACTGGGTACGATCCTCCAGCTCCGGATCTGCCCTGCTCGATTCTCCTCTCCCAAACACTTCCCACGGCTGAAGGATTCGGCATCATGGGAGCCGCTCGCCGCGTTATGCTTCGTCGACTTTGAATGGAACAAGGAACCGCATCCATGCCCCTGCGATACGACCCCTCGGCCGCGCTGGCCCTCTTTCCCGAAGCCGCCCCGTCGAATCTGACCGACCGGCTGAATGCCGCCCGCGACGAGGTGCTTGCCGACGTCGAATTGTGGAAATCGGGCGGCACGGTCCCGGCCGGGAAACAACCGCTCGACGCCGGGTTCATCCCCCTGCCGGAAGACCTGCTCGCCGAGCACCAGCGCGATCCGCAAGGCTGTCTGGTCGGTCGAATCAGCGAGGCGGCCGCCTACCTTCGGCATCACGTCGACCGGCTCGTCGTGCTGGGCATCGGCGGCAGCTACATGGGGGCGCGTGCCCTGTTCGAGGCACTCTGCGACCCGTATCACAACGAACTGCCGCGCGATCGCCGCAGCGGTCCGCGAATCTACTTCGAGGGCAACAACGTCGACAGCGATGCCCTCGGCTCGCTGCTGTCGCTGCTCGGTTCGGGCCGCAAAGAGAACCAGGCCGACCGCTGGGGCGTCGTGTGCATCAGCAAGTCGGGCGGCACGCTCGAGACCGCCGTCGCCTTCCGACTGTTTCTGGAAGCGATTGAGAAGTTCTACGACCATTCACCCGAAGCCCGCGAACTTGTGATTCCCGTGACCGGCGAGACGGGCAGCAAACTTCGCGCTCTGGCCGATGCCAAGAGCTTCCCCCGCACGTTTCCCGTTCCCGACGGCGTCGGTGGCCGCTTCAGCGTGCTTAGCGCGGTCGGACTGCTGCCCGCGGCGTGTCTCGGCATCGACATCGTCACACTGTTGCAGGGCGCCGCCGACATGAACGAGCGGTTCCGCACCGCAAAGGTCGGCGACAACCCGGTCCTCGATTACGTGGGCGTCTGCCATGCCCTCGAATCTCAACACGGGATGGACGTGCGGCTGTTGACGACCTGGGGCAAGAAGCTCGAAGCGACCGGGTTGTGGTACGACCAGTTGCTCTCCGAAAGTCTCGGTAAAGAAGAACGCGGAGCGCTGCCGCTGACGGTCGTCAATACCCGCGACCTGCATAGCCGCGGCCAGCAGCACCAGGAGGGCAAGCGCGACAAGCTGGTGACGAACGTCCTCATCGAGAAGCCGACGAAGCCGCCGGTAGCCGTTCCCGAATTGTCCGGTGACGCCGACCAGCTCAACAAGTACGCCGGCAAGACGGTCCCGCAGATTCTCTCGGCCGCGATCGCGGGCACGAACCAGGCTTACGCCGACGACCGCCGCCCGACGACCGACCTCCTGCTGCCCGAAATGACGCCTTACGAGATGGGCGAGCTGTTGCAGATGCTGATGCTCGCCACCGCCGTCGAAGGCCGCCTCATCGGCATCAACCCATACGGCCAACCGGGCGTCGAAGCCTACAAGAAGAACATGAACGCGATTTTGTCGCGGTGACGTTAGCCGAACCGAGGCTGTTGTCGCCCCGTCTCATCAGGGCTAGCATGGTTCGCAGCCCCGCGCCTTCTGCGCGAGACTGCACGGCCGAGTGGCGAAATGGCAGACGCACGGGACTTAAAATCCCGGGTTCCGAACGGGACGTGCGGGTTCGAGTCCCGCCTCGGCCAGTTGTGTTGATTCGAAGCACGATGCTCGACAGCGTCTTGGCTGGAAGAAGTCGCCGCTCAGATGCCCCGTACTTGATCCGTCGATTACCGCGCCGGCTTCGGCCGGAGGTTTTCGTCGGTGACGATCGGTTCTCCGACGATCGGCCAGCCTGCCGCGTCCCAAGTCAGAGACCGGATCTGGAGCGTCGGCTTGCCTCGCGCCTCGGCGTCGTAGAAGTGGTGGACGAGCCAGGTCCGGTTCTCGTCTTGCAGGACGGCGTTGTGGCCCGGCCCCCGATAGCGGCCCCGGCCTTCCAACACGAGCGTGCCCCCGCCGTCGGCCATTGGGCGGTCTTCACGGTCTTTGTACGGCCCCGTCACACGATACGAGCGGCCGACCCGGATGTTGTAGGTGCTGCGAACCCCGTCGCAGCATTTGTCGAACGAGACGAACAGGTAGTAGTCGCCGGCGTGACGGTGGATGAACGGCGCCTCGACGGCTCCGCCGTTTCGGCTCGCGATCGCATGGAGCACGTCATCAGCCCGCTTGCCGGTCTTGCGTTCAAGCCGGCAGAGCTTGATGCCGTCCCAGTACGAACCGAACGACAGCCACGGAACGCCCTCGGCGTCGAGCACGACATGCGGGTCGATCGCGTTGAAATCGTCCCGGCCGGGGGTGGAGGTGACGACCACTCCCCGGTCGTCCCAGCGATAATCCGGGCTGCTGCGATCGAGCGTTCGATTCGTCGCCAGGCCGATTGCCGAACGGTTGCGGCCGAACGTCGAGACTGAGTAATAGAGCCGCCATTCACCGTCGATCCGGCAGATGTCCGGCGCCCAAAGGTCTCGCACGCCCGGCACGGCTTCGCGGGTCCAGGCCGGCAGTTCCTCGAACACCTGTCCGTCGTGACGCCACTGCTTCAGGTCTTCGGAGCGGCGGACGTGAATGCCGCCGTGCGTCGAGAAGACATAGTGCGTCTTCCCCTCGCGGGCGATGCAGGGGTCATGAACTCCGCCGACGTCGCCGACCTGGCCGAACGCTGTCGTTGTTGCCAGGCCGAACCAGAGCACGACGATCCAGTCCGGAAGCGATCGTGGCACGCGAGTGATCCTTCGGGCGGGGACGGGATCAACGAAAGTGAGCGACCTCACATCGCGAGCCTATCCGACGCGGACTCCTGGCGACACTCTTGACTGGCGATGCGACGTCACACCTGACCCGACGGCGGGTTCGGGTCGAACGTCAGGTCGGGGTTCTGTTCGCGGATCATGCGGAGCGCCCAGGTCGTCTCGGCGAGCAGCACCGGTCGGCCGTCATGGTCGTGAACCAGTTTCACGTCGCTCCGCAGATCGAGCGAGTCGAGCGCCGACGCCGGCCCGTCGAGCCAGTGCGCCGTCTGGAACGGCAGCGGCGAGATGACCGTCTTCGTGCCGTATTCGCTTTCGAGCCGGAACCGCACGACGTCGAACTGCAACTCGCCGACGGCCGCGAGGACCGGTTCGAGCGTCGAGCGGGTCGGGTCGCTCAGAATCTGCACGACGCCTTCCTGACCGAGTTGTTCGACGCCCTTGGCGAACTGTTTGCGGCGTCCGGTGTCGTCGCAGCGGACGACCGCGAACCGCTCGGGCGGGAACGACCAGCGGCCGGTGTAGCGAACCGGCTCGCCTTCGCAGACCGTGTCGCCCAGCCGCAGCCCGGCCGAGGTGATGATGCCGATGACGTCGCCGGGAAAGGCATCGTCGACCGTTTCGCGATCCTGACCGAACAGACGGACGCTCCGGCGGACGCGAAACGTCTCGCCCGAGCGGGCGATCGCGACTTCCATGTCGCGCTGGAACCGACCGGTGCAGACGCGCACGAACACGACGCGATCGCGGTGCCGCGGATCGAGGTTCGCCTGCATCTTGAACGCGACGCCCGAGAACGCCGGACGGGCCGGCGAGACGTCGCCGCCGACGGCCGGACGCGGCCCCGGCGGCGGTGCGAGCGAGAGGAACCCGTCGAGGAACGGCTCGATGCCGAAGTTCGTCAGCGCGCTGCCGACGAAGACGGGCGTCTGCTGTCCGGCGAGAAACTTCCCGGCGTCGAAGACCTCGCCGGCCTCGCGGAACAGTTCCGCTTCCTCGTCGAGCCGATCGGCCTCTTCGTCGGTCAGCAGAGTGCCGCGTGCCGAAGTTCGCGACGCGGTTTCCGTCGGAACCGCCATCGAACCGTGCGGCACCGGGCGATAGGTGTGAACCACGTCGCTGCGCAGATCGAGCACGCCGTGAAACTCGCGACCGAGTCCGACCGGCCAGTTCATCGGCACCGTCGCGATGCCCAGCAGTCGCTCGATCTGCGACAGGCAGTCGAGCGGATCGGCCCCCGGCCGGTCGAGCTTGTTGACGAACGTCAGAATCGGCACGCCGCGCTCTGCACACACGCGGAACAGCTTCTCGGTCTGCGGCTCGATGCCTTTGGCGGCGTCGAGCACCATCACCGCGGCGTCGGCGGCGTTGAGGACGCGGTAGGTGTCTTCGCTGAAGTCCTGGTGGCCGGGCGTGTCGATCAGGTTGATGCGATGCCCGCGGAACTCGAACGACAACGCCGTCGCCGTCACACTGATGCCGCGCTCGCGCTCCATCGCCATCCAGTCGCTGGTCGCGGCCCGGCTGTTCTTGCGGCCGCGAACCATGCCGGCTTCGTTCACCATGCCGGCGTACAGCAGCAGTTTTTCGGTGAGCGTCGTCTTGCCGGCGTCGGGGTGGCTGATGATCGCGAACGTCCGCCGACGGCTCGCCTCGCGGGCGATGACCGCCGAGTCGGCATCGCCCGACGGCGAGGTGGAAGCGGCGGCGGCGACGTTCATGGCAGGCAGAGATCGAAGTTGTTCTCGGAGCGAAGTGACCCGACTGCGGCGAGTCGAGACCGCGGGCAGACCGCCGAAAAAGGCGCAGACTGCCGGGAACGACGGCGGTCAGGGCGGCGAGAGATTCCGCAAGCGCAATCGCACCCCGGCGGCGTTCGACCGGCCGGTTTTGATCATCAGGTCGATGCGGTGCGCGGGAATCTTCATCGAGCCGCGGAAGGAAGGGCCGACAATCCGCCGGCAGGTCGAAGAGGCGGCCGAAACCGCAGCATCAAAGATGACATAGAGATAGGACGCCAGTTCGCCGGAGTCAAGGCGTGAGCGGCGACGGGGCAGCGACGAACGAGCCGCCTGCCCCGACCGCAGTCGAATGCCGAACCGACCACGACGGCACGATGAGCGACCGCCATTCGCCGGTCAGTTCCCGGCGACCGATTGATCGGCGGTGGCGAATGCGTCTTGCATCGCCGCTTGAATCTCCTCGGGCGTGAGATCCTTGAGGTGCGTCGCGAACGACCATTGATGCCCGAAAGGATCGGTGACGACGCCGTAGCGATCGCCCCAGAAGCAATCCGACGCCGGCATCACGATCGTGGCACCGGCATCCACGGCCTTCTGGATCGCGGCGTCGCAGTTCTCGACGTAGCGGTGTAACGTCACCGGTGTGCCTTGCAGGGCCTTGGCCGACTGCGACTTGCCGCCGCAATATTCCGGGAAGTCATCCGCCAGAAACACGAAGTCCTTGCCGATACGAATCGCCGCATGCGAGAGCCGCCGGCCGTCCGGAGCCGGCAACCGGTGGATCTCCACGGCATCGAACGCCTTCTTGTAGAACTCGATCGCGTCGGCACACGGACTGCACACCAGATGCGGAATCAAGCCTTCCTGCCCGGAAGGAATCGGCCGGGTGGATGCGCTCATCGGGAAACTCCTGCTAAGGGTTCGGGCGAGAGTGTTGGACGACGGTGCCGGCCGGCTCATCAGGTCATCCAGCGTACCGGTCGTCAAACGCCAATGTTGGCGACCACATTCAAACGGACCCACGACCGCAAGTTGCCAGCCGTTGACTCCCCGGCCCCGCTTGTTCTACACCACACCCGCCCCCGGTCCCCTGCTCGTTGCCGTCATGAACGCGATTCGTCGCTTTTTGAACCTCAATGAGCGACTGTCTCGTGACTTCAACATGCGGGCCGATCGCTGGTCCGGGCGGCGGTCGGGCATGGTCGAATTCGACAGGCGTCTGCTGCCGGAACTTCTGCAACCGGGGTTGCGGGTGCTGGACGTGGGCGGGGGAAAGCAACCGCTGATCGATTCGTCCGCGAAACAGCGGCACGCCCTGCATGTGACGGGCCTCGATCTCTCGGCGGACGAGCTGGCGGCGGCTCCGGACGGAGCGTACGACGCCACGATCGTCGGTGACGTCTCGACCGCCGTGCTCGCCGGGCCATACGACCTGATTGTATCGCGGACGGTGCTCGAACACGTGCCCGATACGGCGGCGACGATTCGCAACCTGGCGGGCGCCTTGGCGCCGGGCGGCGTGATGGCGCACTTTCTGCCGTGCGGAAACGCGCCGTTCGCACTGCTGAACCGACTTCTCGGACCGAGCCTCGGCAGCCGGTTGCTGTGGTCGATCTTTCCGCAGAACCGGCAGGTCGCCGGGTTTCCCGCCTACTACGACGGGTGCGTTCCGTCGCGGTTCCGTCGCCTCTGCGAAGCGGAAGGTCTGGAGATCGTCGAGCTGAACGCCTATTTCTACTCGGACTACGGCCGGTTCCTGCTGCCGTTTCACGTCGTCGATACGGCCAGGCAACTTGCGTTGTTGAAGGCCGGCGCCACCGACCTCGCCGAGACGTTCACCATTGTCGCCCGCAAACCGGCCGTCGCGCAGCGTGCCGCTGCGTGACGCCCGGGGTCTCCGGCTAATGGCCGCCGCTCCCGCCGTGTCCGCCGCCCGGCGTGAACAGGTAATTCTCCCAGCTCTTCATCGCGACCAGCACCTTGCGGAGAATTCCGAGCGCGTGGAACTTGTGCGTGTAGACGGCGACCATCGCGTCGCTGCCGGCGGGCAGGTGACGGTCGGAGACGTCGCTTTCGAGTTTGATTTCGACCAGCACGCGACCGCCCGGCTGCAGCGCTTGCGCATCGGCGAAACCGCCCGAGGCCGTCACTCCGCCCGAACCTATCGCCGGCAGAATCTGCACGACCTTCCCGTGGAACACCTTGCCGGGCACTGCCAGGAAGGCGATGTCGGCTTCCAGACCGGGCTCGATCGCCTGAATCGCATTCTGCTTATAGGCGGCGACGAGTCGCGGCTCTTCGTCATGGACGAAGACCATCGACGGTTTGAGCGGTAAGGCCACCGCCTGAAAGCCGGGACGCAACGCGACCTGCGTGACGTAGCCGTCCGTCGGCGCCCGGACGGTCGTCTCGGCGAGGTCGTATTCCGCCTTCACGAGTTGCGCGCGGATGGCGGCGATGCTGGCATGCTCGTCGCCGATTTTTGCCGCGGTCGCCGCTCGCGCCTGTCGGGCCAGCGCCCTCGTTCGGGGCAGCTCGCCTTCGACGAGTTGCTTCAGTTTCACGTCGGTCGCTCTCGCTTCGGCCCGACGCGCTTCGAGATCGGCTTTGGCCCGGTTGACCGTGTGATCGGCCGCCGTTCGCTCGGTCTTGGCGACTTCGAGTCGCTTTTCGAGTTCGTTGAACTGCATCGTCGCCCGTTCGATCTGCGACGCCGACGCGGCTTCGCGTTTGCCGAGCGTCTCGACTCGTCCCAGTTCGCGCCGGGCCGCCGTGACCTGCGTTTCGGCCGTCGCGACGACCGCGCTCGTCTTGTCGCGGTTCGCCTCGGCCTCGCCGACCGCCGCCTCGGCCGCGGCGACGGCCGCCGCGGCCGATTCCTGCTCGGCCTTCACCACGTCGACGGACCGATCGGCTTCGAAGACGGCGGCGTCGGCGGCCTCGGCGGCCGCCTGAAGCCCCTCGAAGTCGCGCTTCGCCCCTTCCAACCGGGCCTGGAGTTGATCGACCGCAGCCTGAAAGGGACGCGGGTCGATGCGGAACAGGACATCCCCTCGATTCAGAGGCGTGTTCGGTTCGACCGGCACCTCGACGACTTCTCCGCTGACCTGCGGCACAATCGGCGTGGTCACGAAGTAGTACCGGGCCTGCTGCGTGTACGGCTGGAAGGCGTTCATCATCAGCAGCAGGAACGTGATCCCGCCGATGCCGATGAACACCGCCGTCAGCCCCGACCACTTGTTGAGCGGCACCAGCTTGAACTGCTTGAACACGAGCCAGAGGATCGCGGCGTAGCTCAACGCCATCAGTTCGATCATGAACGCGACCCTTCAGGCGTGTGCGAGGCGACGTGGGGCGACAATTCGCCGTCGGCGCGTGCGATCGCCGGCGGCAGGTTCACCGACTGGCCGCGCTCCAGGTCGGCGACTTTCCGCTCCAGTGCCGCGAGCGATTCCTTGAGCCGCGACACGTCGTCGCCCGCGCGGTGCGGACCGTCCGTCGGTTCAATTTTCTGATCCGTTTCGCCCGGCTTGGGGTGCGTCAAGGACCACATGAAGATCAGCGGCCAGATCGCATGCAGCGTGAACAGGCTCAGCCAGCAGCCGGCGTGAATCGCATCGCGCTGCGGATGGTTCCGGTGCTTGGCGATCTCGTAGGGAATGTCGTGGATCCAGAAGAAGATGTAGACCATCAGCACGACGACGATCACCAGCCAGACCAGCGCGAAGATCTCGAGAAACATCTCTCTCTCCGTTTCCGCGCAGGGGTGACCGATTCAGGCGTCGCAACGGCCGACGTCGCTTCCAAAGAGAGTGCCTTCCACCCGAGATGCGAGCGACGTCACGTCGGGATGATTAGATCACGCCGTCGTCGGAAAGCCAGATGCCGTCGCCGCGCGGCCGCTACATTCCGCGGAAAGCGGCGATCGTGCCGATGCAGCGACCGCCGAGCGAAACCGGGCGGCGTGGCGGCGTTCCCGGCCCGCTAGACGGCTCAAGACCTTGGCTCCCGAAGAAAATGGCGAGAGTTGCGAACCTTTCCCGATCGAACCGGGTTAGTGATGGAGCGGCTCGACGGTCGACCACTTGACCGAATCGCCACACAGAACGCCCGGCGATGCGGGGTGTTTTTTACAGGTGGTCGATTTTTCCGGAACGCGACACCGGTTTGGCGGCATCTGATCCTGGGCGGTTCCCACAGCGTTCTCTCAAGGCGAGTCGTTCCTGCGGAAGAGCAACACCAGATGTTGCGGTTTTTGCGGAATAATGCGTCAAGGCATTCCGCACAGGCCGCAAAAACCGCCGTTCAGACAACATTTGTCGAGCTGGCACAGGTTTCCGAAAAAGTAGGCCCGGCAAACTGGACGAGTGTTGCAAACTGTGTGGCCACACCCTGACAATCGCTGATTCCCCCTTTTTGGCCCCCGCGGTTTTTCGGTTTTTCATTACGGAGTTTTCTGGATGTCCACTTGGTCTCCCCGGCGCCCTGCTCGGGCCCGTCGTCGTTCGCCGCGCGCCCTGGCCACGTTCGCCGCCGCGATTCGTATCGAACATCTGGAAGAGCGGGCGCTGCTCAGCGCCGTCCTGCCCGGCCTCGACCAGCACGGGGTGATCATCGGCAACGGCCAGGCCGCAGGCCAGTCGTCGCTGCTGATCGACTCGTCGTACAACGCCCAGTTGAGCAACAACGCCCAAGGCTCGGGCTTGTTCATCAACCTCAACAACCAGGGCGGGCAGATCAACGCGCTCCAGCGGCTCGTCATTCGCGACGTGACGGTCGACAACAACGCCAACGCCGGCGTGCAGATCCGGCTGGCGAACATGACGCTCGACACCCTGTCGATCAACAAGGCCCTGATCACGAACAACGGCGGCTCGGGGATCTACCTCGAACTGAGCAACGTCCGCATCCGCGAGCTGATCATCTGGGACAGCAGCAACCCGATGGACGGCGACGTCGCCAACGCCGGCAACAGCAGCATCAGCGACAACGCCTTCGACGGCGTGCATTTCGTCGGCGCGAACAGCAACGTCAGCATCCTGCGGCTGCTCGGCAACCAGGTGCAGCGGAACGCCGGCCACGGCGTGCTGTTCGACTTCAACAACATGTTCATCCCCACGATCTCGCTGAACGACAACGAGATCCTCGACAACACCGCCGGCAGCGGCGTCCACTTCGAGACGAACCGGTCCAACGTGGGCGTGAGCGTCGGCGTGGTCGTCAACAACACGATCACCGGCAACGCCTCGCACGGCATGTCATTCGTCTCGCAGTCGCTGCTGCCGGGCAGCGTCCCGACGCTCTCGCCCAGCAACATCGACATCGGCAACTTCTCCGACAACACGCTCTCGGGCAACCTCGGCTCGGGCGTCTCGGTCGACCTCCGCGAGCAGACGACCTGGGACGCGACGCTGCTTCGCAACACGATCAGCGGCAACCAGCAGCGGGGCTTCGACCTCAAGGCGATCGACACCGAAAGCGCCTTCAACGTGCGGATCGGCTCGACCGCCGTCAACCCGCAACAGCAGCTGATCGACGGCAACACGTTCGACGCGAACGTCGGCGCCGCGATCGCGATGGAGATCAACGATTCGACGGGCAACCTGGGCAACACGACCGGCCGATTCGTGATCCTCGGCAACACGATCACCGGTTCGCTCGCCGCAGCCGGCTCGTTCGTCTATCGCGGCGAAGGCATCAACATCAGCGCCCGCGGCGACCTGACCCGCCAGAACGGGGCCGCCCGCTTCTTCCAGTCGATCATCGACCGGAACATCATCACCGGCAACGCCGGCGACGGCGTCCGGCTCAACATCACCGAAGACTCCGAGCTGATCGACCTGACGATCGGCAACGCGACCGGCCGGCAGCAGGCGTTCGACGTCAACGGCGCCTTCGCGGGCGGCGGCAACGTACCGACCGTCGCGGGCGACGGCAACCTGATCTCGGGCAACGGCGGCAACGGCATCAGCCTGATCCGGCTCGGCTCGGCGTACATCAAGGACATCAGGATCCTCGACAACCGGATCCTCGACAACGCCGACGGCATCTACGTCCAGGCCAGCAACACCTACGTCACGGTCCCCAACGCGGCCCGGCCGAGTCTGCCGGTCGTGACCGACGTGACGATCAACCGCAACGACGTCCGCGACAATCGCCTCAACGGCGTGCATCTTCGCACCGAGTTCGACGCCGTCCTGCTGGCGAACCTCCGCTACAACCGCATCGACGGCAACCTCGTCAACGGAATTCGCGTCACGGGGCTGGAGAACAACATCGCCGACTTCGAGAACGTCGGCGGCACCTGGGTCAAGAACGCGATCACCAACAACGACCTGAACGGGATTTCGATCGAAACCGTCGTCGGCAGCGTCAATCCGCTGGTCATCGGCCAGGACGGCATCGACGTGCTCGACGGCCAAAGCCTCGGCAACTACATCGCCCTCAACGGCGAGGACGGGATCGAGATCGGAGCACGGGCCGGAGCCGGCGGCACCGTCATTCCGCGCGACATCCGCGATGCCGTCGACATCATCAACAACGACATCGTCAACAACGGCCGCAATGCGATCGGGAACCCCTACCTCGCCGGTAAGGGGATCGACATCGAACTGCTGGCTTCGGTCACGCTGAACGGCTCGGGGCAGACCCGCGAGTTCCGCATCGACCGCAACGTCATTCAGGGGAATGCCGGCGACGGCATCGAAATCAATAACCAGGGCGGCCAACTCCGACTCAGCGCCCAGGGGAACTTCATCGACCTCAACGGCGGACGCGGCGTCGACCTGTTGAACCAGTCGGACGGCCCAGGAGGAAATACTGAGGCCTATGTCCGTTTCGGCGGGCCGAACACCGTCGATCGAAACATCGTCACCAACAACGGTCTGGAAGGCGTCTACGTCGTCAATACGCCGTCCCCCGGCCAGACGCAGGATGTCGACGCCGAAGCCGCGATGGTGACCTGGGACATCAGCGGTTCCCGACTGGAGGCGGTCACCACGGTCAACCTCCTCCTCGACTTCGAGAATAACGAGGTCCGCGACAACGGCGGCGGCGTGCCGCAGTACGGCAGCCCGCCCAGCTCGCTCAGCAGCACAGGTCTGGTCATTCGGGTAGGGAGCCAGTACAGCGCCGGGAGTTGGACCACGATCGCCGACCTGACCGGCTACGCGGACGCTTTTTCCACCGCAGCAGCCGCCGGCGTCGGCACGAACGGATTCGACAGCGGCGGCTCGGTCGAACGCGATTACCGCACCAGCGCCAACGGCCGCGTCAACGCCCGCATCGTGGACAACGAGTTCTCGGGCAACGGCGGCGACGACGTGTTTCTCGAAGGCTACGCCGCCTTGATGCCGCGGACGACCAACGGCAGCTGGAACGCGACCGAGTTCGCCCGAGGCACGACCGTCTATGACCGCGACCCGCTGTCGCGACTGAACGTCGAGTTCCACGGCAACACCGGTGACTCGCTCGACGTCGTTCGGACACAAGGGAACGTCGACGGCGAGTTGTCGTCTTACACCAACGCCGAAACGAACTGGAAGTCGCGGACGGGCGGTCGGACCGCCCCCGACCCGAACGGTCCGTTCGGAAGCCAGGACACCCGCAATCGGGTCGTGTCGCGCGTCGCCGACCGGGGGGCAGGCGGTGGGAGCCTCGCCGATGCCTACAATCCGGACTTCCGCCTGGGCTTTTCGGGAATCGGCCTCTCGGCCCCGAACAACGGGCCGAACGTCAGTTCCTTCGACAATAGTATCAGCATCGCCACGGTCGACGGCCTGACCCCCGGCGGGCCGATCGTCGTGACGGTCGCCTCCCGCAGCGGCGACATCTCCGACGCCACCAATGCGAACCCCTCGGTGATCACTTCAGCGGGGCATGGTCTTTTCACCGGCGACCAGATCACGATCTCGGGGGTGGGAGGCAACACCGCGATCAACGGCACATGGATCGTTGAGCGGGTGTCGAACGATACGTTTCGGTTGCGAGACACAGTGACCAATGCGCTGGTGGCCGGGAACGGCGCTTACACCAGCGGCGGCACCTGGACGCTGCTCGGCGAGCACCGTCTTTCGACAGGCGACCTCGTCACGATCAGCGGCACGGGCGTTCCCAACGCGAACGGCGTGCATATGGTCCGCGTGCTCGACGCCGCGCGGTTCGAGTTGTACGTACCGACCGACGTCTTCAGCCTCTTCGGCTTCGGCAGTACGCTGGTGCCGGTGCCTGGGCAGGGATTCTCCAGTTCGGGGGGGACGGTTCTTGAGCATAACCCGAGCAAGTTCCAGTACGACGGTCTCGGACCGAGCACGCTTCGCATCGAAAGCAACTGGAACGTCTCCGGGTTCTCGGACCTCGAGCAGGGCGACAACTTCAACGAAGTGTGGAACGAGGGCATTTCGCCGACCGGGATCGGTTGGGACGGGGTCGCCACAGGCACCTTCAGCTTCCTGACCGCCTCGATCGCCGATGCGACGTTCAACGAGGCCGACGGCACCCAGACGCTGACCGTGACGCTCAGCGAAGACGCGCCGGTCGGCGGGGTGACGATCCGCTACATGACCTCCGACGGCTCCGCCAAGGCCGATCCGGACAACGACGGCAGCTCCGCCGACGGCGACTACGCTCCGATCACCTTCGGCACCGTCTTCATCGCGGCGGGATCGCGGACCGGGACCGCCACCTTCACGATCCGCAACGACACCGCCTTAGACCAGAGTGAGCAGTTCTACATCGACCTGTTCGACATCTCGACGGGCGATTTCGTCGACAGCCGGGGCGTCGTGACGATCACGCCCGACGCCGACCCGATTCCGTCGATCTCGATCGGCGACATCGTCGTCGACGAGATCACCGGCGTGGCGACGTTCACCGTGAGCCTGTCGAACGCCAGCAGCGAGGTCGTGTCGGTCGACTACACGACCGTCGACGGCCTCGCCAAGGACGGCAGCGACTACGCCGGGCGCGGCGGCACGATCGCCTTCGCACCCGGTGAGACGACGCGGACCGTCGAGGTCGTCCTCGTGCAGGACAGGATCGCCGAGACCGACGAAACGCTGCGAATCGCGCTCTCCGGCGCCGACAACGCGGTCATCGTCGACAACTCGGGCACGGCGACGGTCCGCGACAGCCGCTTCTTCAGCGTCACCGACGTCCAGGTCGCCGAAGGCGGCGACGCCGTCGTCACGATCAGCCTCAACGAGCCCTTGCCGGCCGGCGCGAGCGCCACCGTCGACTTCGCCGTGCTGAACGGCACGGCCACGTCCGTCGATTACGGCTTCCTGGGGTCCACCACGCTGAACTTCACCGCCGGCGGCCCGACGTCACAGACGATCACGGTCCAGACGTTCGGCGACGCGGCGATCTTCGAGGGCGACGAGACGTTCTTCGTCAACCTGCTGAGCTCCACGGGAGCCGGCATCGCCAAGGCGAGCGGTCTCGTCACGATCGTCGACCCGTTCCAGGCCGAATCCGACGACGTGTTCGACCATGAGATCGGGCGGCTCGACGGCGACGGCTGGTCGGCCAACACGGCGCTCGACGGACAGGGATACCTGCTTCACGGCGAGCCGAAGACCGGCATTCCCGGAGGCTGGCAGACGGCGACGTTCCGACTGCAGGTCGACAACACGATCGCCAACAACAGCCGCATCGTGCGGATCGACGTCTACGACGCGAACAGCGACCGGATTCTCGCCCAGCGGGTGCTGACTCGCCGGGAGTTCGACAAGGCTCTCGAATACAAGGACTTCGACCTCACGTTCCTCAACAGCGCGGGGACGGCGCTGGAGCTGCGGGTCTTCTGGTACGACACGTCGTACGTGAAGGCCGACAGCGTCCGCCTGACGACCGCGCCGGTGCCGGCGCTGATCCTCGAAGCCGAGACCGACCTGAACCATCAGATCGGCCGGGCGTCCGCCGACGCCTGGACGGCGAACACGTCGCTCGACTCCGCCGGCTACATGGCCTTCGGCCCCTACACGACCGACGTCCCGGCCGGGCCTCAGTCGGCGACGTTCCGGCTGCAAGTCGACAACGTCTCGGCCGGCAATCACCCGATCGTGACGATCGACGTCGTCGACGCTTCGGTCGGCCGGGTGCTGGCTCAGCGGGTCATCCGGCGTCACGACTTCGCCACGGCGGGCAGCTATCAGGAGTTCGTGCTGGACTTCGTCAACACGGCTGGGCGGAAGCTGGAGTTCCGGGTCTTCTGGCACGACACGAGCTTCGTGCAGCTCGATTCGGTGATCGTGTCGACTCATCCCGCGCCGCCGCTGATCAACTTCGAGGCCGAGACCGACCTCGGACACTTCATCGGCCGACAGACGGCGGACGGCTGGTCGGCCAACACGGTGGACGACGCGGCGGGGTGGCTGGCCTTCGGACCGAGCACGACGGCGATTCCCGGCGGGACGCACGCCGCCGTGTTCCGGTTCCTGATCGACAACGTGACGGCGGGCGACCACCCGATCGTCTCGATCGACGTGTTCGCCGGCGGCCGGGTGCTGGCGAGCCGGACGCTTACGCGGCACGACTTCGACGCGGCGTACCAGTATCAGGACTTCGCCCTGGCGTTCACCAACTCGGCGGGCGAGGCGATCCAGTTCCGGACCTTCTGGCACGACACGTCGTTCGTCCAGCAGGATCTCGTCGGCATCGTCGACGTTCCGGACCCGCAGTTGCTCGTCGAGTCCGAAGGGGACCGCGTCGGACACCAGCGCGGCCGGGCGGACGGCGACGGCTGGTCGGCGAACACCACTCAGGATACGCCGGGCTTCCTGGTGTACGGACCGTGGACTCCCGCCCTGCCGACCGGCGCCTACACGGCCGAGTTCCGGTTGCAGGTCGACAACGTCACCGCCGGCAATCAGCCGATCGTGACGATCGACGTCGTCGATTTCGTGACCGGCCAGGTTCTCGCCCAGCGAGTGCTGACGCGGGCGATGTTCGCCCAGGCGAACGTCTACCAGACCTTCTCGCTGAACTTCACGACCCACAGCGAGCGAGTCCTCGAGTTCCGCACCTTCTGGCACGGAACCTCGTACGTCAAACAGGACCGCGTGAGCGTGCTGCCGACCGGTTTCGCGGCCGCGGAACTGGAGGGCGTGTTCACCGAGATCGACGAGTTGCTGTTGATGTCCTGAGACGCTGCCCGTCGATCGCCGGCGACTGCCGGCGGCCGACGTGCCGATTTGCGATCGACGAGCCGCCGGGACTCACCCGGCGGCTCGTTTCGCGCCTACAATAGGCCATGAGCTCGCCCGATCCCACCGAAGACACCGACGACCGCTTTCCGTCCGGCCCGTGGGAGGGCTACTTCCTGCAACGGTCGGTCGACGGCACCCGGCGGAAGATGGAACTCGACCTGACGTTCCGCGACGGCCGCGTCTCGGGCGACGGTCGCGACGGCGTCGGACCGTTCACGCTGACCGGCGGCTACGAGACGGACGACGGCAAGGTCTGGTGGACGAAGCGCTATCCGTGGCACGAGGTCTTCTATCGAGGCTACGCCGAGACGAAGGGCATCTGGGGCACGTGGGAGATCGAGACCCACGACCGCGACGGCTTTCACATCTGGCCGAAAGGCTCGCGCGCGGGCGACGAGCAGTCGGAACGGCGTGAAGAAACGCCGGCCGTGTCGTTCGACGACGCGCTCGCCGCCGAGCCGATCGTGACCGTCGAAGAATGAAACGCGGGTCGCCCGCTCCGCCGTGACGGTCAGCCGGTTTCGAGCACCCATTGCACCGCGGCACGCCCGAGTTCCGCGCCGGTTCGCAGAGCGAGTTTCGTCCGAATGCGCTGCCGGTGCGTTTCGACGGTGTGAACGCTCAGATGGAGCCGGTCGGCGATCTCGCCGGTCTTCAGACCGCGCCCGATCAACCCAAAGACTTCCAGCTCGCGATCCGACAAGGCGGCGACGAGCGAGCCGCCTTCGGGCGTGCCGGCGATCGAACCGTGCAGCATGCGCTCGGCCAGCTCGTCGGTGAGAAACACCTTGCCGTCGCGGACGGTCCGGATCGCGTCGATGATGCTGGCCGTGGCGTTCTCTTTCGTGATGTAGCCGTTGGCCCCGGCGCGAATCGCCCGCGCGGCGTAGAGGCTTTCGGGATACATCGACCAGACGAGAATCCGGACGGCGTCGTTGCGGCCGCGGATGCGATGGATCAAGTCGATGCCGCTGCCGCCCCGCAGCGCGATGTCGACGACGGCGACGCGCGGGTGCTGCTCGTCGAGGAGCTTGAGCGCCTCGGGGATGTCGGCCGCCTCGCCGCAGATGCGCATATCGGACTGCCGCGAGATCCGCGTCGCCAGTCCTTCGCGGACGGCCGGATGATCGTCGACGATCAGCACCGTCGTGCTCGCGGTCGAAATGCTGCCGTTCACGGTTCCCTCCCCGCGGGGCGACCGCCTTCGGACAGGCGGCACGACACGTTCGTGCCGCCTGCGGCGATCGGCCCGATCGACAAAGTCGCACCGATCATCCCGGCGCGATGCCGCATGATCTGCAGACCGTTTCCGTGGCGGCATCCCGAGGCATCGATGCCGATTCCGTCGTCGCGAATCGCCAGAGTGACGAAGCCGGCCTGCGAGTCGAGCGACACGTCGATCCGTCGGGCGCGCGCATGTCTCACGGCGTTGGCCGTCGCTTCCTGAGCGATGCGGTACAACTGCGTCGCCACCTGACCGTCGGAAACCGTGACAGGCCCTCGACAGTCGAACGTGCAGCGGATGCCGTCGGCAAGCTCCAGTTGCGCGGTCAACTCGACGAGCGCCGCGGTCAGCCCGCCGGCATCGACTTCGACGGGCATCAGCCCCTGCGAGACGCGGCGGACCTTCCGGAGCGTTCGACGGACGCCCTTGGCAAGCCGCGCCGCCAGGTCGGCTTCGGGCAATGAGTAATCTTCGAGCGCCTCGAACAGAGTTTCGGCCGTCAGCCCGAGGCCGGTCAACTCTTGACCGATGTCGTCGTGCAGGTCTTGCCCGATCCGCAGTTTCTCCTGTTCGACGATCGTCAGAAGCTGGCCCTGCAGCGCTTGTCGATCCCACCCGGCGTCGTCGCCGACC
>JBAQZJ010000470.1:0-4205 GCA_049790855.1 Planctomycetaceae bacterium
GTATTCGGCACCCACTTGAAAGTGCCACGGTTCGGAACCGCCGCTGCCGTGAAACGTCCGATTCACCTCGCCGTAGACCGAAACCGACTCCGTCAGACCCTGCATCACGGCCAGCTCGACGGAGTCGCGAACGTAATTGACGCGACGGAAGCCGGGATTCTTGATGAGGTATTCATCGCCGATGTGCGAACTGAGATGGTCGTAGCCGAAACTGACTGCGGTGGCTCCGCGTCGCCAGACGATCGGAATGCCGAAGGCGTAGTCGGTCGCTTCAACGTCGGACTCGCGATCCATCGACAACCGCGACAGGGCCGCACCGTAGACTTGCAGTTCCCAGCCGCTCGCGTCTGGGCCGACCGCGCCCTTGCGAACGACGGGAATCCGTCCGCCGATCGACACGTCAAGCAGCCCTCCCTGATCCTGATCGCCGACGAGTTCCGCCCCCATTCGCGGGGCATGCACGCCGGCAATCAGCGACTCGTACAACACGTCGCCCGGCAGCAGATGCCACTCCGACGGCAGGGCCGTTCCTCGGGGCGGTGCGGCATACGTCGGCGTCACGACGTCCGGCAAGCCGGCCTCGAACTCGGGCGGACCGATCGGCTCGACGGGCGCCGGTGGCGCGGCGCCGATGACTTCGGGCGCGACGAACTCGGTCGCTGCGACTCTGTGTGTCGCACCGCTCGCGGTCGTGCCGGCATGGGGCGAATCGTCGTAGTAGGGACTTTCGATGAACGGGTTGTGTGCGACCGCTCCGGCGTCTTGGGCGCAGACACACGAGTTCATTCGCCCGACGATGGCGATCAACACCGCGAGCCAGGCGGATACGGTGGTCGTGCGGAACACGGAGACTTCCCCCTCGACGGGGGCCGGTGAACAAGCGATCGATGCGAATCGACAGGTCCGATCCCCGAAGTGGGGAGAGTTGTATCAATCGGCCTCTTAGATCGGCTAGATCGATCCTGCAGCTTGCACCGAGGCTGTCGAGTCTGGGGGGACGCCGCTAGAATCGCCGGTACAGCTTGCCCGAACGGAGGTTTCGCGTGCGTCTTCTGCTCACGCCGTCACTGTGCTTGGCGATGTCTGCCGCCTGCTCCGCCGAACCCCGGGCGTCCTCCGCGGACTTCCCAACGGCCATCGCCGACATCCTTTCGGTCGATCGCGAAGGCAAAAACGGCCAGAAAGCCGCGACCGCGGCCAAGCATCTCGCGGCGATGTCCCCTGAAGCGATTTTGCCGATCCTCAAAGCGTTCCCGAACGCGAATCCGTTGGCGGCGAACCTGTTGCGGTCATCGATCGAAACGATCGCCGATCGCGCCGAAGACGCCGGCATGCCGCTTCCGACCGACGAACTTGCCGCGTTCGCCGCAGCGGAACAGTACGATCCGCGCGCCCGCCGCCTGGCCTACGAACTGGCGGTGAAATCGGATCCTTCGGTGGCGAAGCGACTGATTCCCCGCATGCTCGCCGATCCCGGTCCGGAATTCCGACGCGACGCCGTCGCGCACTGGATCGCCGAAGCCGAGCGATTCCGGACCGCCGGACAGGAAGACGAGGCGAAAGCCGCTTGGCACAAAGCCTTGTCCGGAGCGATCTACGACGATCAAGTGCGCACGATCGTCAAGGCGCTCGACGGGTACGGCGAGAAGGTCGACGTGCGACGGCACTTCGGGTTCATCAATGACTGGAAGTTGATCGGCCCGTTCGACAATCGCGGCATGAAAGGCTTCGCGGCGTCGTATCCGCCCGAGAAGTCGACCGACTTCGACGCGACATACGCCGGCAAGCAGGGCGATGTCGCGTGGAAGCCGATTTCGACCGACGACCCATACGGCCAGCTTGACCTCACGAAGCATCTCGACGACGACAAGGGAACCGCCGTGTACTTGGCCGCGGAATTCAAATCGCCGCACGAACGGCCGGTCGAGATCCGCCTCGGAACGCCAAACGCCTGGAAGCTCTGGGTCAACGGCGACTTTCTGTTTGGTCGTGAGGAATACCACCGCGGAGCCGAACTCGACCAGTATCGTGTTCCGGCGACGTTGAGGGCCGGCACGAACATGATCCTTCTCAAAATGCTGCAAAACGAGCAGACCGAAGACTACGCGAAACACTTCGCGTTTCGTCTTCGCGTGTGCGATGCGACAGGCGTCGCGGTGCTGGCGACGGGTCCGACGGCAACGGGCGAATGAACGAAAGTAGGGCGGGTCGAGAGAATTCGACGCCCGCCGCTGCGGTCCGAGCAACGTCGGGATACCCGAGCCGACTTGATCTAGCGAACCACGCGACGACCTGTCGCCGCACCTTCCGGATGTCCCGCATGCGAAGTCTGTTCGCCGTTGCCGTGCTGATAACGCCGACGCTCGTCGCCGCCTCCGACTGGCCGCAGTTTCGGGGGCCGACGGCGACCGGGGCGGCCGTTGAGAATGCCGCCTCACCGCCGGTCGAATGGTCAAGCGGAAAGAACGTCGCCTGGATCGCCGATCTGCCCGGCGAGGGTTTCTCGCAACCGGTGGTCGTCGGCGACAGCGTCTTCGTCACGGGCAGCAGCGGTCACGAGGACGACCGGCTGCATGTGACCTGCTTCGATGCAAACGACGGATCGGTGCGGTGGGACCGGCAATTCTGGGCGACCGGACGAACCAACGTCTTCGAACCGGAAATGCGCGTCGCCACGCCGACGCCGCTGGCGACGACCGGCCGCGTCTACGCACTCTTTTCAAGCAACGATCTTGTTTGCCTCGATCACGACGGTAATCTGCTCTGGCTTCGCGGTCTGACGTATGACTATCCGAACGCGACGAGCAGTATCGGCATGTCGAGCTCCCCCGCGATCGCCGACGGCACGCTGATCTGCCAACTCGAAACGGATGACGCCTCGTTCGCCATCGGACTCGACGCGGCGACCGGCGAGAATCGCTGGAAGATCGACCGCCGTCGCAAAGCGAACTGGACCAGCCCCGTCGTCCTTGAGCACGACGGCATGTCCGCCGTGCTGCTCGGAGGCGCCGACGGCGTCCAGGCCGTCGAACCGGCGACCGGCGAAACGCTTTGGAGGTTCGACGGCGGCGGCTCGACGATCTCCTCGGTCTCGGCCGAAGGCAATGTCGTGTATGTTCCCGTCGATGGCCTGACCGCGATCCGGCCGCCCTCCGCCGGTTCGCACATCGAAACGCTCTGGAACAGCAAAAAGCTCAATTGCTCGTTCGTCAGCCCGGTCGTCTCGCGCGGCAAAGTCTACACGATCAACGGCGCGGGCGTGCTCTCATGCGGCGACGTCAAAAGCGGTGAAATCGTGTGGCAACTCCGCCTTGGCGGCAATTACTGGGCGACACCAAGCGCCTCTCGCGATCATCTTTACTGCCCCTCGAAAGAAGGGCTGGTGAAGGTCGTCGATCTGACGGGCGAGAAAGGCGAAATCGTCGCCGAGAATGACTTGAAAGAGCCTGTGTACAGCCCGCCGGCGATCGCAGGCAACGCGTTGTACTTCAGGACCGACACGAAGCTGTGGAAGGTCGCCGACTGATGCGTTAGCCGCCCGGCTTCGCCGGACCCGTCGATCAAGGCCGACGGCTAACGATCTCTGTATTGATCGACCGCGTTGGCTGATGCTTGATGCTCACGAAAGTCGTTCCGTGTCACCGCCGCTCTGGGCTTGCATGATTGCCGTTGCGACGGGCGGCGCGGTCGGGGCCGTCTGCCGGTACGGAGTCGGTCTGCTCGTGCTGAAGTGGCATCCCGAGGCCGGGCCGCTCAGCACATTCGCCGTCAACGTGACGGGTTGCTTTTTAATCGGCGTGCTGATGCCGCTCGCCGAGCGTCCGAACTTGCCGCCGCTCGCCGCATTGCTGCTCGTGACGGGTTTTCTCGGCGCACTGACGACCTTCTCGACCTTCGGCCATGAGACGTTGGTGCTGGCAACCAACCGTCAGCGGCTCGATCTTGCGTTGCTGAACGTCGCGACGAACTTCGTCGTCGGACTGGGCGCCGTGTGGCTCGGCCGCCTACTCATTCGATGGTTGACCGATTGAACGATGACCGTCAACCTTGGCCGACGATCGCGTCGGACCAGCCCGACCAGGGCAATCGCATTCTAGCTTTTGGCCGTGGTGAGGACTTGGCAGAGATAGTCGTGGTCCATGGCGCAGCGGCGGCGTTTGCGTTTGAGGCCGGCTTGGAATGTTGTCTCGTTCTTGAGCAGGCCC
>JBAQZJ010000471.1:0-19409 GCA_049790855.1 Planctomycetaceae bacterium
GGAGAGAGGGGGACGGGAGAGAGGGGGACGGGAGAGAGGGAGACGGGGTGAGTCAGAGACTGGAGAGCGCTATGAGCCGTGCTGAACAGATTGATGCCTATCTCGCCGGGCCGCTGCGGTTGCGCGATGCGGTTGCGGGAATGACGGATGATGAACTCGATGCCCGGCCGATCGCCGGCAAGATGTCGACGCGAGAGGTCGTCTGCCACGTCGCCGACTTCGAGCCGGTTTACGCCGATCGAATGAAGCGGGTGCTCGCCGAAGACTCACCACCTCTGAGAGGCGGCGATCCGGACGTGTGGGCGAAGTCGCTCGCCTATGCTTTGCGCGACATGCAGGAAGAGCTCGAACTGATCGACGCCGTCCGCAAACAGATGGCCCGCATTTTGCGAACCGTCCCCGAATCGGCGTGGAGCCGCGTCGGCATCCACGACGAAGCGGGGCCGCTGGCGCTCGAAGAGTTGCTCCGCCGCATCACCGGCCACATTCCGCATCACGTCGCGTTCATCGACGAGAAGCGCAAGGCGCTGGCAAGCCATAGGTGATTCTCATGCATTCGTCGAGTCAGGCGAGCGCCAGCATGACCAACGCCCCGCAGCCGGCGCCGAGCGGCAGCGTCGTCAGCCAGGCGGCGAGGATCGTGCCGATCGTCTTCAAGCGGAACTGTCCCGAGGCGGCTCCCAGGCCGAACAGCGAGCCGCAACTGACGTGCGTCGTCGAGACCGGCAAGCCTAGCGGGCTGGCGGCGAGCACGACGGCGGCGGTCACGGCGTTCGCCGCGAGGCCGGTGCCGGGCGTCATGGGCGTGATCTTCTGCGACATCGTTTCGGCGACGCGCCGGGCCGAGATCAGTCCGCCGGCTGCCATCGCGACGGCTGTCAGCACGATCGGCATCCAGACGCCGCCGCTTCCGCCGGCAACCGGAACCAGCAGCAGGGGAGCCGCGATTTTCGGGGCGTCATTCATCCCGCGGGCGAAGCTGACGGCGCCCGCCGAGAGGTAATGCAACTGATCGATCGTGCCGGCCAGCGTGAGGCCGGTGATGCGGCCGCCGGCGTCTTCACGGCACCGCTCGGCTTCGTCGATGCGGACTGCCACGCTTCGTTGCAAAGCCGCGACCTGCGTTCCTGACGACGCGACCGCCGGTTCGATGCAGGCGCATTCGTTGCCGGTCACGGCCAATCGCCCTCCGGCGATGCGTGCGGTGGTCGCCAGGAATGCCGTCAGCGTCGTCGAGAGCAGCGGGCTGACGAGCAGCGGCAACGCGAACAGCCCGGCGAGTTTGACGGCATCGACGGTCACTCCCGCCGCCACACCGGCCCCGGCCAACGCACCGACGAGCGCATGCGTCGTCGAGACAGGCAAGCCGAACCGCGTCGCCAGCAGGACCGTCGCGGCGGCGCCCAGAGCGACGGCCGCCGCGTAGGTCGGTTCGCCGGTCAGCGTTTCGGGCACGATCCCCTTCCCGCTGAATCGTGCCAGAAGAGTTCCCGCCAGCCCCGCCGCGGCGATCGCGCCGGCAAAGGTCGCCGCCGTCGCCCAAGCCAGGGCGCGGCCGTAGCCGGTCGTCCCGCTGCCGAAGAGCGTCGCCACCCCCTTGAAGTTGTCGTTCGCCCCGTTCGCGTAAGCGAGGGCGAGAACGGCGACAAGGATGAGAAGCGTCGTCATGCCGGCCTCCGGATCTGTTCAGCGAACCCCTGTTTCTGAACCGAACCCTAACGGCAGACGCAGTTGGCCGTCAACGCAACACCGTTGGTCATTCGCATGAACATGCGAATGTCGCAGCGACGGGAATCCGTCGCCGTCAGGAAGGCCGCCTTCCTGACCGAATCAGTTCCCGCTGCGGGGCAGCTTCAACTGGCAGCAGCCCAGGTCGATCTGGTCGCGGGCGGCGACGCCTCTGCGAAGTGCGTACACCGCAAAGCGTCCGCGTTTGGTTCGGTCGAGAAAACCGGCCGCGCGCAACAGTCGCAAGTGATGCGAGGCGAGCATCAGTTCGATCTCGAGCGACGCGGCGATCTCGCTGACGGTCGCCGGTCCGCTGCGCAACAGGTCGACGATCCGCAGGCGGGTCGGTTCCGAGAGCGCCTTGAGCTTCTCGGCGCATTCGTCGGCGGGAAGCTCATCGACGGGGTGAATCTTCGCGTTTCGTCGACCCATGCCGACACTATGCCCAAGCCGACCGATTCTGTCACGGTCGCGGGCGAGTTTTGATCGAAGACGTCGTGTCCAGCGGAGCGATGCAGCCGACGCTTGCGTATCGCGGTGTTCCTCGCGAGAACAGTGGTTCCACTCGATGGCCGCGACGCCGACAAAGGAACCGCCGATGCGATCCGTGACTCGCCTGTTGTCCGTCGTTCTGTTGGCGGCGTCGTCGGCGTCACCCGTGTTCGCGGCGCCGCCGCGACCGACGAACCTCGTGTTCATTCTCACCGACAACCAGGGCGCCTGGACGCTCGGTTGCTACGGCAACACAGACATCGACACGCCGAACATCGACCGGCTCGCCGCGGGCGGCGTGCGATTCACACGGGCCTATAGCCCGAACGGCGTCTGCTCGCCGACGCGGGCGACGCTGTTGACCGGGCTGATGCCTTCGCAGCACGGCGTGCATTCGTATCTCGGCGGCGAAGGCGCCCAGATGGGCGAGCACGCCTACAACACGATCGCCGAGTTCCGCTCGCTGCCCGAGATCCTTTCGGAGGCAGGCTACACATGCGGACTCGTCGGCAAATGGCATCTCGGGGCCAACGCGACGCCACAGGACGGATTCACGACCTGGATCACCAAGCCGACCGGCCACACGTCGACGTTCTACGGCGCCGAGGTCGTCGAAGACGGGAAAGTTCGCGTTGAAGACGGCTATCTGACGGACCTCTGGACGACGCGGGCCGTCCGCTTTCTGGAAGAGAACCGCGAGCAGCCGTTCTTTCTGTTCCTGTCGTATAACGGACCATACAACCTCGGCCAGAGCCTCAACCATCCGGCCCGCAACCGTCACGCGGAACGTTATGCGAACGAGTTCCTGCCGTCGTTCCCCCGCGACGGCGTTCACCCCTGGCTGCACAACAACAAGCAGTTCCTCGGCAACCTGACGTCGATCCGCCGGGTCGCGGCCGAGACCAGCGGCGTCGACGACGGCGTCGGCGAGGTCGTCGCGACGCTCGATCGGCTGGGGCTGACGGAGGACACGCTCGTCGTCTACACGGCCGATCAGGGATGGATCGGCGGGCAGAACGGTTTGTGGGGCATGGGCGATCACACGCGACCGCTGACGGCGTTCGACGGCATGATGCACGTGCCGCTGATCTTCCGGCAGCCCGGCACGATCCCGTCGGAGGCGACTTCCGACCTGCTCGTCAGCGGCTACGACGTTCTGCCGACGCTGCTGACGCACCTCGGCTTGGGCGACGAAATGCCCGCGGCGCCGAAGTCGCCTGGCCGCGACTTCTCGGCCGTTCTGCGTGGCGACGAGATCGAACCACGCGACGCCGTCTTCTACGAGATGGAGAACGTCCGCGCGATTCGCACCGCCACGGCGAAGTACGTGCATCGCCATCCCGACGGACCTTACGAACTCTACGATCTGACGACCGACCCCGGCGAGAAGGTGAACCTCTACGGTCAGCCGGGACACGAATCGCTGCGTGACGAACTTCGCAATCGACTGGAAGCGTTCTTCGCCGAGTACGTTGAGCCGAAGTACGACCTCTACCGCGACGGGGCGTCGAAGTCGGGCCTGCGGACTCAGCCGCAGGCGATACCGCTGCGGCCGGCAGCCGATTCCGATTCCCGGCGCCGCCGTATTCCAAACCCGGAGTAAGGCATGCTCCCGGTTGAGAACGCACTTGACAGGTCCGATCGCTATCGTATGCTGACCGATTGTCGAGGGATGTTTTCTCGGCCGTCGGAATTCACCGTCGGCCTGTCCGATTCGATCGGCAAACTCGCGTGACCCTTCTGCCGACCTGCAAATGGTTCTGCGGGAAGTCGATCCGGCTATGCCGGATTAGTGCGGTCGCGGTGTTTATATTTGTGGCCGTTTCGGCCGGCCGAGCCGAAGCCTCGTGCGGCGACTGGCTCGCCGGGCATGATTCGATGCCGGCCGATTCCGTGTTCGGCATCGACGACACGACTCCGAGTACGCCCTGCAACGGCCCGAATTGCCGTCGGGCGCCGCAGGATCTGCCGTCGCTCCCGCCGGGACCGAGTCGCCAGTTCGACAGTTCCGAGCGCTGGTGCCAGTTGGCCGATGCCTTCACGGCACGGCCGCCCTTCTCGTCGCCTCTGCCTTCCGAGGCGGAATTGGTCGCGGTCGACGGCTTCCGGCCCTCGATCGAGCGGCCTCCCTGCGTCTGACCGTCGTCGCCGCGCTCCCGCTGCGCGCAGTCGACGCCCCCGGTGCGACTTGGTGAAGCACTGCGCTTGCCGGGTGCGCACCGCGGTCGCACGCCGCGGCTCGTTGTGGCCCGACTGAGCCTCGTCTCGCACTTTCACGACGCGAGACCTCGCTGACGGTCGTCGCAACGCATGCCGCATCGTTCCTGCGCAGCCGGTCGCGCGACGGTCGTCTCTAGCCGTTCGTTCGTCCCGTCTTGCGCCGGAAGATTCACGATGGCTGCGCGACTGCTGTCTCGTATCGGATGTCGGCCTGCCGTCTGGTCGATCGCGATCTTGTTCGTCAATAGCGCCACGTTCGCCGACGACGCTGCCGTGGCCGATCCTGCGGCTGCGGCGGATTCCTCGGCGGCCACAAAGCAAAGTCCTATGTCGTCCCTTTCTGAAGAAGCCCGCAGAATCGCCGCGGAACTCGACCGGACATTGCCGGCCAGGTCCGAGGCACGGGCGATGTACGACGACATCGTCGGGGGTGGGCCGCTCGGTCCCGATTCCGGCTGGTTCCCGATGGCCGCTGCGAAAACTCGCTTCGATTGGACCGCCGTCAAAGCGCGGTTCGATCGAGACGGAGACGACGCGATCTCGCAAGAGGAATTCGCCGGGACGCCACAGGACTTCGACCACCTCGATCGCGACGGCGACGGCCGCATCACCGAAGCCGATCTCACCTGGACCGGCTCGGCACAGACGCTCGACGGCGGCCTGACCCTGTTCCGTATGGCGGACCGCGACGTCGACGGCAAGATCACGCCTGTCGAATGGTCGGACCTGTTCGCGCGACTCGACCGCGACGGACAGGGCTTCCTGACGATCGACGATCTTCGCAGTGCGTTCGCGAAGTCGTCGGGCGGCAGCGGAGAGGGACCAAGCACCGAGACTCTGCTTCGCGGTCTGTTGAACCAGGAAGTCGGATCGCTTCAACCCGGTCCGGCACTGAACGAACCGGCCCCGGACTTCACGCTCAAGACGGTCGACGGACCGCGGACGGTGACGTTGGCGGAAGAGATCGGCCCGCGGCCGATCGTGCTGATGTTCGGCACGTTCACCTGCGGACCGTTCCGCGCCCAGTCGGGCAACGTCGAGAAACTCGCTCGGCGGTACCAGGGTCGCGCTAAGTTTCTGATGGTTTACGTTCGTGAAGCGCATCCGACCGACGGCTGGCGCATGGAAAGCAACGACCGGGTCGGTGTGTCGGTCGCACAGCCCAAAACCTATGACGAACGTGTCGCGGTTGCGACGGAATGCCAATCACATCTCGTGTTCAGCATGCCGTTTCTTGTCGACACGATCGACGACCGTGTGGGCAGCGCGTACAGCGGCATGCCGAGCCGGCTGTACGTGATCGATGGTGAAGGCCGCGTCGCTTACAAGAGCGGTCGCGGTCCCTTCGGCTTCAAGCCCGCCGAAATGGAGCAATCGCTGATCTTCCTGCTCGCCGAGTCAGCCCGCGATTCGGTGAAACACCCCTGAATTTTCCCGACGCCTTGCGGCGTCTGACAAGTGATTTCTGTTTTTCGTTTTTCACTTTTCCTGTTCCGGAGGTGTCTGATGTCGAAACGGCCGTTCTCGCGATCGCGAGGATTCACGCTGATCGAGTTGCTGGTCGTCATCGCGATCATCGCGGTGCTGATCGCGCTATTGCTGCCTGCGGTTCAACAGGCCCGCGAAGCGGCCCGCCGCACGCAGTGCAAAAACAACCTCAAGCAGCTCGGTCTCGCCTTTCACAATTATCACGACACCTACGGCAAGTTGCCGTCCGCCAGCAGTGCCAGCGACTATTCACCCCAGGCGGTCGTGCTTCCGTATCTGGAGCAGACGCCGCTGTACGATCTGATCGATTTCAATCTGGCGCCGGACGATCCCCTGAACGCGACCGTGTTGATGACGACGGTTCCCGGGTTCCTGTGCTCCTCCGACACCGACGGGCTGCCCGCGATTCTCGGGGGGAGGATCAACTACTGGACGAACGTCGGCACGAGTCTCGTCAACACGGTTCCCAGCACGGATCCGAGTCATCCGAATTACGGATTCCCGCCGCAGAACGGCCCGATGGCCGGCGGCAAATACAACGACTTCGGCGACGTTCCCGACGGGCTGAGCAATACGGTGATGATGTCGGAAAAAGTGCTCGGCGACGGCAGCAACGGCATCAGCACGCCCGAGTCCGACCATTACCAGCCGGGCACCTATCCAAACACGCCCGACGAAGCCCTACAGCAATGTCGGGCGATCGACGTGACCGACCTGTCGATGCAGGGCAAGTCGAATGTCGGCGCTCCGTGGCTCGAGGCCGATAACGACGCCACCTACTACTTCCACATCCTGCCGCCTAACGATCTTTCGTGCCGTTTTCCGCCTTCGCGGATGGCCGGAACGGCAGGCAGCCGGCACACGGGCGGCGTGCATTCGCTGCTGAGCGACGGCTCGGCCCGCTTCATTTCGGAATCGATCGACTTGGCGATCTGGCGTGGAATCGGAACGGCGAAAGGCCGCGAAGTCGTCGGAGAGTTCTGACGACCTGGCTCGGGTCGCCGGTGCCGTCTCGGCACCGGCGACTTTCCCTTCGTTCCCGTCCGACGCCTTTCCTTCGACATCGACCCATGAAGACTGCTTCCCTTTGGACCCGGCTGCCGCGGTTGTTTCTGCCGATCGTCTTTGCGATGGCGGCGACTGGCTGCACGCAAACGTCGCGCGACCTGGCGCTCGACGACTCCAAGGCTCGCGGGGCCTGTGCGACGGCTCTCGAAGCCTGGAAGGCCGGAAAGAAGCCGGCCGACTTGAAGCCCGATGTCATCGCGTCGGATTACGGCTGGGCCTCCGGTCAGAAGCTCCTCGCGTTCGAGTTCCTGCCCGGCGAGACCAGCGACGGCACAAACCTTCACATTCCGGTGAAGCTGACGCTCGAGGACGGCCGCGGAGTCAAGTCGACGGCGAACGCGATCTACACCGTCGGAACGTCGCCCGTCGTCACCGTGATCCGCGATTGATCGAATCGTTCATTTCCCGGCGGCGTCGTTCGACGCGCCTGCAATCTTCAACAGGACAACTTCTCATGACACTTCGCTTCGCACCGCTGGTGTTCGGGCTGATGCTGATGACAGGCTTCGCTTCCGCCAAGACGCCGAACGAGTCGCCGCGGCCGGTGCCGTTGACGCGGCCCGAGATGAAGCAGCTCATCGAAGACGTCAAGGTTCGCACGCCGCGAATCCCCATGCCGGAACTGTCGGCGGAAGATCGCGAACTGCTGGGTGACCGGGCCGATGAATATGAATCGGTGATCCGTCACGCCTATCTGCCGTGGGTCGCCGAGCAGCGTCGCGCCCGCGACCGCAACCAGGGACCGCGCCCCCGCGGTCCTCGTCCGAACGACGACCCGAACATGTCGCTCGACTACGGCTTCAAGACGCAGTTGTTCTGGATCGTCTCACGCGTCAACAACTGCCAATATTGCATCGGGCACCAGGAATCGAAGCTGCTCAGCGCGGGACTGTCCGAAGATCAGATCGCCTTGCTGGACGGCGATTGGGCTGGACACACGCCCGCCGAACGTGCGGCGTTCGCGTTCGCCCGCGAACTCGCCTTCGAGCCGCACCAGATCACCGATGCCGACGTCGAAGGCCTTCGCAAGCATTACACGGACCTGCAGATCCTCGAAATGCTCGTCTCGGTCTGCCGGAACAACGTGTCCAATCGCTGGAAGGAGGCGGTCGGGGTTCCCCAGCGGAAGGATGAAGGCGGCTACGCGCGCAGCGACGACCCGTCGCTGCCACGCGGGTCGTATCTCACGCCGACTTCGGCGAAGTTCCAGACGGCCATTTCGGAAGTGGCGCCGATCGTGTTCGACAAGGCGTCAGGCAAGCCGAGCCGCATGACCGCCTGTCGACGACCGCCGCTCGAATCTCGTGTCGACGTCGAAAAGTCACTGGAATCCTGCCGGTCGCGGACCGCGCGTCTGCCGCTCGTCGATGAAGAGAAAGCCCGTGAGGTGCTGGGCGAACTGGCGCCCGAAGGACCGCTGCCGAGTTGGATGCGGTTGCTTGCGAACTTCCCGCACGACGGGGTCGAGTACGTCGACAGCATCCGTTCGGCCGAAGAACAGGGCGATCTCTCGCCGCTGCTCAAGGCCCAGTTGGCCTGGATCATCGCCCGGCAGGACCGTGCCTGGTACGCGGCCGGTGAGTCGCTCGGTCGGCTGCGCGGACTGGGACAAACACAGGATCAGATCGACGCGCTCGACGGCAACTGGGAATCCTTCAGCCCGCGTGAACAGGCTCTGTTCACCGTCGCGAAAAAACTTGCTGCGTCGCCCGTCATTTTGACCGAAAGCGACGTAGCCAAGGCGGTCGAACTGGCCGGCCCGCGCGACGTCGTGCAGGCGATCAACTACACCGATAACCGGGCGTTCTTCAATCGCCTCACCGAGGCGGCCGGACTACCGCTTGAGGATTGAGCCGGACACCGGTCGATGACGCCGGCGGCATTCCGGTTTCGTGACCCGCAACGGCCGTGAGATCGGCCGAGGAGTTTTGATCATGACGACTCATCCGATCCCGCTGCGACATTCGGCCGATGCCGGCGCCTCGTGGGCGATCCTGCTGGCCGTGCTGGCCACCATCTTGCTCGGCGTCTCGGGGTGAGCACGCCACGACTGCCCTCTGCCGTTTGGTTCTGATTCTCGCATGCCGGTGACATCTGGCGTCGGGTTGCGACTGCCGCAGTAACTGGCCGGCCGTTCAGTGGCAATTGCGCATCCCGGCCGTTCAAGCGGCCGGGATGCTTCGCCTTCGGCGGTCGAAGGCTCGACCGAGTGCCGGGGCACCTGATACCGTAACGCCATGGAATACGTGACATGGCTGTTCGATTTCGTGCTGCACGTCGACACGCACCTGAAGGCGCTGCTCGAGGCCTGCGGCCTCTGGACTTACGCGGTGTTGTGTGTGATCGTCTTTTGCGAGACGGGGCTGGTCGTCACGCCGTTTCTGCCCGGCGACAGCCTGTTGTTCGCGGCGGGCACGTTCGCCGGCACTGGGCACCTGTCGCTGCCGGTCCTGCTCGTCACTCTGACGATCGCGGCGATCGCGGGTGATGCCGTCAACTACGCGCTGGGACGACGGTTCGGCGAGGCCGTGCTGGCTCGTGAAAAGCTCTGGCTGATCCGGCGCGATCACCTGCGTCGGACGGAGGAATTCTTCGCCAAGCACGGCGGAAAAGCCGTCGTGCTGGCACGCTTCGCTCCGATCGTCCGCACGTTCGCGCCGTTCGTCGCCGGCGCAGGACGGATGAGCTACCCCCGCTTCGCGGCCTACAACGTCGCCGGCGGCATTGCGTGGGTCGTCATCTGCACAACCGCCGGCTACTTGTTCGGTCAGATGCCCATCGTCCGCGAGAACTTTTCGCTCGTCGCGCTCGGCATCGTGTTCGTCTCGGTATTGCCGATGGCGATCGAAATCGCCCGCGGCTGGCTGCGTGCGAAGCGAACGGCTCCCTCGACGGCCGGCTTGGAACGTCAACCCGCCGCGGCCGGTTCGATCGATTCGACGCCACCGGCAGGCTGACGCCTGCCGCTCGCCGCCGCGTAAAGGTCGCATCACAGCCACAGATACTTCCGCACGAAGTCGACGACGTCGCCGAAGAGAACGTAACCGAGCGGCTGTGGTCCGGTGTCGATCTTGGCACGGACCTCGGCGCCGATGCGGCGATCGGGAATCGCGTTCTGGTCGGCCAGCGCGACCTCGACGCGAACGACGTTCCCGAGTTCCGCGTCGGTCTGGGCGCGGGTTTCGACCGACTTGAGGGTGCCGTCGTAGGTCGATTCGGGATCGGTCGCCAGCACGAACTCGACGGGCAGGCCGATTTCGTTCTCGCGGCGGATCGCCCGCAGAATGTGACCCATTCGCGCATCTTCGACGTCGAGTTCCAGATGCCATGTTCCACGGTCGTCCATCACCTCCATCAAGACTTCACCGCGGCGCACCGGCCGATTTCGCAGCAGCTGATCGAGCTGAAAGGTCGCGACGACGCCTGAAATGGGTGCCGAGATCCGCAGTCGCTCTTGGCGCTCTTCGTAGATGGCGAGTTGAGTCTTCAGGCCGTTGATCTCGGCGTCCAAGGCCCGGCGTTCCGTGCGAAGCTGGGCCTGGTCTTGCCCTCCGACCGCCCCGCGCCGGCCGGCTTCGGTAATCTGACCGACGAGGGCGGAGACCCGTTTCTCGCGCTCGTCGAGATCGGCGAGCAGCTTGGCGACCTCGGCACGCAGGTCGTCGTTGCGGAGGACCGCGAGCAAGTCGCCTTCCGCGACCGTTTCGCCGCCGCGGACGGCGAGTTGAGTCACGTCACCGTCCCAGGGAGCGAAGACGTCTCGCTGCGTCACGGGCATCAGTCGGCCTTCCGACGTGATCCGGTAGGGATACGGAATCAGCCAAAGGCCTAGTCCGACCGCCGCGATCACTCCGGTGATCGCCAGCGTCTTGGCGAGCTTGCGACCGTGGAACCACTCGCCGGTCCGTCCGATCGCCAGCAGCGTGCGACGCAGAAAGATCCGCTCGAACGTGATCGCCTGTTGCAACGACGCCGCCACGTGGTCGGCGGCGACGTCGAGCTTCTCGCGCAGCGCCGGCGGCATACGGCTGTCGTTGATCTGCTCGGCGACGAGGCAGCCGAGAACGCGCGGCTCTTTGGCGGTGACATGCCGCTCCTGCTCCTTTTCTTCAAATTCGGGCCGCACAATCATCTTCGACTCGAACAGCGGCACGATCAGCACCAGCCGGCTGTTGCTTTCGGCGACGTAATCGGCCAGCGGCTGTTCGAGCTGAGGGGGCAGATCGTCGACGTTGCCGGCATAGACGAGCGGCTCGCGGCCGGCCATGACGGTCTTGCACAAGGCCGACATCCGCCGGACGAGGTTCGCACGCGGATTGACCTTGTCCTGGCCGCTGATCGCCTCGACCGGCGTCTTGCGACCCCGCTTGCGAACGAGACTCACTCGATCGACACCCAGCAGCAACCGGCCGTCGCTCGCCGCCGTCGAGGCGACTTCTTCCACGGTGCGGCTGCGTTCGAGCTGCAGCAGAAACTTTTCGAGCGCCGTCCAGAACGCGGGCGGCAATCCGGCCGTCGGCGAGGGAGCGGTCCGAGGCGCGGGTGCGGCGGAGAGCGGCTCGTTTACTCGGCTCCCTCGATCCCCCGTCTCGCCCGATCCCTTGTCACCGTCGCCCTGCCGGGTCAGATACCGCGACGCATAACCCGCCATCTGCTCGACGAACTGCAGCAGCCCCGCCTTGGCGTTCGGCGCCGTTTCGGGACGCAGCAGCACCTGGAGGACGCCGACCGCTTCGGCGGCAACCGAGAGAGGGGCGACGACGTAAAGATGGCGGGTTGCGAGCGTCGCATCATCCGGATGATAGACCCGCGATTCGCCGGTCGCCAGGGCGTCGCGCAGCAACGGCTCGTTGCGAGGAGCCGCCTGAGGATCAGCGTAGAAGCCGCACTGTTCGAGGCCCGATTGATGAGCCAGGCGAAGCGGCCCATCGCCGCCCAGCCAGACCGCCGCCGCCCGCGCTCCGACCGCCTTCGTCAGGCGGTCGAGGAACGTCGGAAAGAAGGCGTCGGGAGGCAGGTCGCTTCCCGACAGCGTTTCGATCTCGCGCGCCAGTTGCAGGACCGTCTCTCGCAACTGTGCCCGCTCGGTGGCCTGTGACATTCGAGTTTGCAGAAAAAGCGGGAGAATCCGCGATCGCGGCAGTGGACAACCAATTGATCGGACCGATCACCGGGAATATTGTGAATTCATTCTCCCCCGTGTGCGCCACGGCGTCCACGGCATTGATCGGATTTCCGACAGCTTCGCCTGTCGTTGCCGTTCGTCCGACCCGCGATTTCAGAGTGCTTCGATGCCCCGTATCTTCCCTGCCGTGATCGCATTTGCCGGCCTCATCCTGCTGTTCCACGTTCCGATCATCGGTCAGGAAGGCAGGGCCGCGGCACCCGAACCAACCGAATCGGCCCCGGTCGATAGGCAGAACGCGGTCGTGATTCACGCGGTCGACGCCCAGATTCGACTCGACAAAGAGGCAACGCTCGCGTCGGATCGTCCCGGCATTCTCAAGTTCGTCGAACCTGAGGAGGGCGATCGCGTCACCGCGGGATCGCAGGTCGCCGGATTGAAAGACGAGGTGGCCGTCGCGGCACTCGCCGTCGCCGAGAAGACCGCCGAAAACGACGTCGAAATCCGCTATTCGCAGGCCGCGGCGGCCGTCGCCGAGGCCGAATACCAACGAAGTCTCGAAGGCAACGAGCGCGGTCGTCAGATTCAGCTTTCGGCCGATCTGATCGTCGCGGTCGAGCTGGAACGGCTGCGGCTCGCCGTCGAACGGGCGCGGCTTCAAATTCAGAATGCCCAGCTCGAGAAGGACGTTGCCGAACTGACGGCCGAAGAGAAAGCGGCCGAACTGGAGACGTACCAGATCGTCACCCCGATCGACGGGGTCGTGACGGAAGTGCTCAAGCATCCTGGCGAAGCGGTTCAGCAGGGAGACCCGATCTTGAGGGTCGTGCGCACCGACGTCGTCCGCGTCGAAGGGTTCATCTCGGTCGCCGAAGCGTTCCGTGTCCGACCGGGCGACGCCGTCACGGTGCGACTCGATGCGACGAAGATCGACGGCTTGCCGTCGCAACTTGCCACGCGCGCCTTCGAAGGCCGGATCGTGTTCGTCGACCCGACGGCGCAGCTCGTGGCGAATGGGGTCCGCGCCTGGGCGACGGTCCCGAACGAAGACAATCTGCTGCGGGCCGGCCTGCCGGCGACGATGGAGATCGCTCCGACCGGAGACATGCCGGACGCATTCGACGCGGAGGCGCAGCCGTGATCCAGGCGGCGGTTCCCGAGCAGCCGATGCTGCCGTCGGCGCTCCGTCCGATTCCGATGCGGGCCCGACCCGATCTCGTCGTCGAACGCATCGACTATCAGGGGCAGCGGTCGTTCGTCGTCAAAGATCCGGTCGGGCTGAAGTACCATCGGTTGCGACCCGAGCAGTATCGCACGCTGCGACTGCTCGACAATCGCCGCGGCCTCGAAGAGCTGCGCGATGCGTTGCGGATCGAGTTCCCCGCGCTGCATTTGCGGCTGACCGACGTGCAGTCGCTCGTCTCCGATTTGCACAAGGGAGGCCTGCTTTACACCGACCGTCCCGGCCAGGGGGCCGCGATGCTCGGCAAGAAGCGGGTCGAGCGCCGCAAGAAGATCAAGCAGACGCTCAAGAGCTTCATGTACCTGCGCCTGCCCGGCTGGGATCCCGAAACCACCCTCGCGGCGATGCTGCCGTTCGTCGCCTGGATCCTGAGGCCGTGGGCGGTCGCCGTGACGTGGGCGTTCGTCGCTTCGGCGTGGATTCTCCTGGGCGTGAACTTCGCGGAGTTCAGCCGCGACATGCCGGCGTTCGAGCAGTTCTTCGGCTGGCCGAACGTGTTCTACATGTGGATCACGCTCGCCTTGTGCAAGGTGGTCCACGAGTTCGGCCACGGCCTGTCGTGCAAGTATTTCGGCAGCGAATGCCACGAGATGGGCGTGATGTTGCTCGTGTTCAGCCCCTGCCTGTACTGCGACGTGACCGATTCGTGGATGCTCCGCAGCAAGTGGAAGCGCATCGCCATCGCCGCCGCGGGAATGTACGTCGAGGTCGTGCTGTCGGCGTTCGCGATTTACATCTGGGCGTTCGCCGGCGACGGCATGGTCAAGATGCTGGCGCTGAACGTGTTCTTCGTGACGACGCTCACGACGGTCATCTTCAACGCAAACCCGCTGATGCGGTTCGACGGCTACTACATGCTGTCCGACTTCCTCGAGATCCCGAACCTCCGCCAGAAAGCCGACAAGCTGCTCCGCGAGAAGTTCAGCTGGTACTGCCTCGGCATCGAGCCGCGACACGACCCGTTCATGCCCGAGACCGGCACGTTCTGGTTCGTGACCTATGCGATCGCTGCCTGGGCGTACCGCTGGTTCATCATGTTCGGGATCGCGATCTTCCTCTATACGTGGCTGAAGCCGTACGGTTTACAGAGCATCGGGGCGACGATCGCGGTCGCGTCGATCGTCGGCGCGGTCGTCGCCCCCGGCTACGCACTGTATAAGATACTGAGTGCGCCGAGGACCGACCCGTTGAGCAAGCCGAAGATCGCCGCCACGCTCGTCTTGCTCGCCGCAGCGCTCGTCGCACTCGCGATGGTTCCGCTGCCGCTGCACGTGACGGCCCCGTTCCTCGTCGAGCCGGCGGGCGGACGCCCGGTGTACGTGACGACGCCCGGCGAGATCATGAAGATCGACGTCGCGCCCGGCGATCGCGTCGAACTCGGAACAGTGCTCGCGGTCCTGTCGAATCCCGAGATGGAAGACGAGCTTCGACAACTCGAAGCCGAACGGATGACCGAAGCCGAACGCGGCGAAGCATTCGCACAGGCGCGAGACGAAGCGCGCCAACAGCAGGCCGAACAGCGGGTCATCGGCCTCGACAAACGCATCGTTGAAACGAAGCAGCGCCTCGCCGAACTGACGATTACGGCCCCGATCGCAGGCATCGTCATTGCCCCGACGGAACAGCAGCCTTCGCAGGAGTCGACGACCGGCACGACGCTGCCAACCTGGAGCGGAACGCCGCTCGACGCCGAAAACCGCGGCGCGTTTCTCGAAGAAGGCACCGTGCTGCTGACGCTCGCTCCGCTCGATCGTGCGGGACAGGTCGAAGCCACACTGCTGGTCGACCAGTCCGATCGGAACGACGTTTATCCGGGACAGAACGTCGAGCTGCGGTTCGATCACATTCCCGACACGCTTTATGAATCCAAAGTCGCCGAGTTCTCGCCGCGGCCTGTCGAACACGCCCCTCCGCCCTTGTCGAACAAGTACGGCGGGCCGCTGGCGACGGTCAGCGACCAGGACGGCCGGGAACGACTGAGCAGCAACGCCTACCAGGCGCTCGTGCTGCTCGACGCCGACCGCGACCTGATGCGATCGGGCCTCCGCGGCACCGCACGGCTGGATGCCGCCCGGAGTGCTGCCGAGTGGGCCTGGCGCTGGTTCCGCCAGACGTTCCACTTCCGGTTGTGAGCCGATCGCCGCACGCACTGTTCGGCGGGAGAATCGCCCCGTCGCCGCGTGGGTTCTGCCCCGGTTGTCGGCCGGACTGATCACCTGTTATAAGGGCGGATGGTGGTCGGCCTGAGCCGGCTGTGCCTCACCCCGTACCTCTGCCGACGAGAGACGCATCATGGCCGACACCGAGAACCCCACGAACGGCGATCACGGAAACGCGCCGCACGGCACGGCAGCGGGCGGCCAGGCCACGCAGACGGTGCGGCTCGACGAATCGAAAGTCCAGGCCTGCTACGCGAACTTCTGCCGCGTGAGCAGCACGCCCGAAGAGATGATTCTCGATCTGGGCCTCAACCCGCATCCGTTCGGCACCGGCGAGATCGTCGTGCCGGTCTCGCAGCGGATCATCATGAACCACTTCACCGCCAAGCGACTGCTCGCCGCACTGAACATGGCCGTTCAGCGCCACGAGCAGGCCTTCGGACCGCTCGAGACCGACGTCCGCAAACGGGTGCGGCAACAGACGTGAAGGTACGAAGCCGGGCTGCTCGAGTCGTTGGCGAGCGGCAGGCGTCAGCCTGCCGGTGCGTCCCCCGACCGCCGGCGTTCTTTCGCCCACGCCCTCGTTTCCGTCGCGGCACGTCGGGTATACGATGCCGTCGGAGACGACCATGACGACCACGACCGCCGCCGGAACGCTCGATTCGCTGCACCACGTCGCCGTCGCCGTCAGCGACGTTGCCGCCGCTGTCCGCTGGTACCGCGAAACGTTCCAGTGCGAGATCGCGTATCAGGACGACACCTGGGCGATGCTGCGATTCGCGAACTGCCACTTGGCCCTTGTCGTTCCGTCCCAGCATCCGCCGCACCTCGGTTTCGTCGTTCCCACGGAGACCGCCGAAGGTCACGGCGAGTTGAAGACTCATCGCGACGGTACACGCTCGATCTACATCGCCGACCCGGCCGGAAACCCGGTCGAACTGCTGTCAGCCGACTCGGTTTGAGGCGATCGTCGGCGATCGGTCGGCGACTCGGGCCGCGGGTTTGCTTTTCCGGGCGAGCGACTTACTCTAAAGAGGGCGGTCGGCCGTTTCGCCGGCGGCTTCGTTTGCCCCGTCGTTCCGTGTCCGTCGGGCGTAAGCCCATCGTAAGGCGTTGGCGTTGAACAACTTTCGCCTGTTCGGCCTGGAAGGCTCCCGCAAGTTCGCCCAGCGGGTCGCCCGGTATCTGGATGTTCCGCTGGCCCGGCACGTCGAGCGGTTCTTTGAAGACCGCGAAACGTACGTCCGCAGCGACGTCAACGTCCGCGCCTGCGACGTCTACGTCATCACGAGCCTGTTCGCCGACAAGGACCAGTCGGTCCCCGAAAAGCTCGCCAAGCTGCTGTTCTTCGTCGGCTCGCTCGTCGACGCCTCGGCCCGCCGGATCACCGTCGTCACGCCTTACCTCTGCTACGCTCGACAGGATCGCAAGACCGAGAGCCGGGCGCCGATCAGCATTAAGTATCTCGCGAAATGCCTTGAAGCCGTCGGCACCGACCGCGTGCTGACGATGGACGTCCACAACCTTTCGGCGTTCCAGAACGCGTTCCGCATTCCGACCGACAACCTCGAAGCCAAGAATCCGCTCGCCGATTACCTTTGCGGCGTCGATTGCGGACGCGACAGCGACGGCATTCCGCAGCCGGTCGAAACGTTCATCACCGAACCGCTCAGCGGCAACCCCGAGAACCTCGTCGTGCTCGCCCCCGACAGCGGCGGCATGGGCCGCGCGAAGCGGTTCCGCAATGCCCTTGAGCAGCGACTCCAGCTTCGCAACCAGATCGAGGTCGCTTACCTCGACAAAGAGCGGCTCAACGGGTCCGACGTGCAGGGCAGCAAGATCGTCGGCAACGTCAAGGGCAAGCGCGTCATCATCCTCGACGACATGATCTCGACCGGCAGCACGATTCGCGTCTGCGTCGAAGCGATCGAGAAGCACAAAGGCGAGGTCTGGGCCGCCTGCGCCACGCACGGCCTGTTCGTCGGCAAGTCGAACCGCAATCTCGACAACCTGCCGCGGCTCGTCGTCACCGACACGATCCGCCCGTTCCGCCTCGACACCGACAAATGGAACGGCCGCCTGTTCGTCATCCCCACCGCGATGATGTTCGCCCAAGCCATCCGCCGGACCCACGAAGAAGGCGGCTCGATCAGCGATCTGCTGCAATAAGTCGAAAGACGAGAGTCCAGAGTCGAGAGAGCCATTCACTCGACTCTGGACACTCGACTCTCGTCTCCCTCACCTTCCCCCCAGAATCTCCAGCCGTTTCGCGATCAGCAATTCCAGCACGGCGATCAGGCCGAGGAACAGGCCGCAGACGGGGATCGCCGCGGCCTGGGGCGAATCGAACGCCGCCGAGAACGCCACGGCGAGCACGAGCACGGGCGTCAGCGCGTAGCTGGCGACCATGCAGACGAGAATCGCCAGCGGCAGCGACCCCCATTTGACGAACAGCGACATGAGCGCCGTCACATGCAGGAACACGCCGACGCCCAGCAGCGTCGCCCAGCCGATCGGCGTGACGACATGCGCGGCGATTTCGCGGGCGTCTTCCGAGAGAATCACGCCGACCAGCGCGTAGGCGAGCGCCGGGATCAGCCCGAGCAATCCGCCGACCAGCTTCGACCAGCCGATCCAGGCGATCGGCTTCGGCAACAGCAGCAAGGCGTCGAGCGTTTTCCACTTCCATTCGTCGTGCAGGACGCGCGAGGCCAGGATGGCCAATTCGATCGCTCCAGCGATCAACATGCCGAAGAAGATCACCCCGCCGATGTCATTCAAGAGGAGGCCTGTGCTGCGGTTGCCGCCGCTGTCGTACCAGAGGAACGCCGCGATCGCCGCACAGATGACTCCATAGCCGACGAACTTGACGATCGCCATCGACCAGCCGCCAGCGACGAAGTGGAAGTCCTTCCACAGCAGCGGGCTGCGCCAGACACGGCCGGCCGAGAGGAACCGCAGCCGTCCCACCCGGCGGAAGACCATGCCCCGCGACGGATCGCCGGCCTTCTCGTCTTCGGTGAACTTGTCGAACAGCAGCCACGCCAGCGAGAAGCAGACGACCGAGGCAACGAAGTCGAAAGCGACCTGTGCGCTCAGCGGCGACTCGGCAAAGCCGGTCATCATGATCGCCGAGAGGCGTTGGAACGGGCTCGTGCGGTCGAACCAGTCGGCGAAGCCGAGCATCGACTCCGTCGTCGAAACCGGCAGGCTGCCGGAGGCGCTGAGATTCGTCGCCGCCCACCGATAGACCGGCGGGCCGAGAAAGCGGGCGAGCGTCGCCAGAACGGTAAAGGCCACCGCGCTGCCGCTGCGTTTACAGATCACCGAAAACAGCAGCGCGGCGTTCGCCGTGAATGCCAGGAACGACAGCAGCGAAATCGCCGCCGCGCCGACCTGCCCGTACAGCACCCCGCCCAGCGTGATCGCCAGCAGCAGGAACGGAAACTGAATGACGAGCAGCAGCACCGAAGACAGCAGCCGGCTCGTGCTCTTGCCGAGCAGGATCGCCCCCCGGCTCATGCCGGCCATCTTCAAGAGGCCGAGAGTGCCTTCTTCCTTCTCTTCGGTCACCGCCGTCGCGAAGAAGCTGCACCCGGCCAGGAAGATGAAGAACAGATTCAGGTAACAAATCGCCGAGAAGAACCGCAGCCCCGGCGCCCCGAACGCCATGCTCGTCAAATAGGCGTTGAGCAGCCCGAAATAGATGAACAGCGCGAACGCGATCCGGAACGCATGCCCCTTCACGCCGCGGGCATCGAGTCGGATCGAGCGGTTGAAAAGTGTGAGGAGACCGTGGGACATCGGGACGGGGATAGGGGATATGGGATTTAGTAGGGCGTAGGTCAGGCTGTGTCTGACGAAACCGTTTACGTCAGGCACAGCC
>JBAQZJ010000472.1:0-3909 GCA_049790855.1 Planctomycetaceae bacterium
TCAGGGAGCGTTTCTCGGCGTGGGTTCGCGTCAATGACGCTCCCTGACGGTCGCGGCTCTGAGGGCGGCCGTCACGATCGGTCCGCGGGATCGTCGATTTCGAGCGAACGGCGATAGGCCCGCGAAATCTGCACAAACGCGAACCAGTCGTACAGGCTGTGCGCGATCATGGGGGCGATCAGCCCGCCTGCGAGCGACTGGACGGCACTGAAATAGAAGCCGATTCCCGTCGCGAGGAGGAAGTACGTCGGAGTGACCGCATGGGCGAAGCCGAACAGCAGGTTGGTCCCGATCCATCCCGCCGGCTCCCCGAGACGCCCCAGCCAAGGCTGCAACACGCCCCGAAACAACAATTCTTCGCAGATGCCGGCCAGGCAGGCGAGCAACGCGAGTTCGTGCCAGCGACACCGCGACAACGGCAGGCCCAGCGTCGCCAGCAACAGCGTATGAATGCGTTGCATCGGCGAAAACGGCAGCCAGGTCGCGACGTAGTAAAAGCCGATCAGCGGCAACGTCGCTGCGAATCCAACCAGCCAGGAACGCACGTCGGGCGCGAGATTCGTCGGTCGAACACCGGCCGCCCAGCCGAAAAACACGGCTAGAAACGCCATCGCGACTTCAAAAAACGCCGCGAAGCGGATGAAGGTGCGATGGTCGAGCATCGAGGACGAAGTTCAAAGGATCGAAATTTGAGCAAGTCATCGGCGGGTGGCGGGGCCTAAGTCCCGAAGGGCGTGGCCCCGGAGTCACGGTCGCTTCGGGGCCACGGGCATTCGCCCTCAGGCCCCGCCACCCACGATTTTCGTCTGGAAGGTCCAGCAGTCGATTGACCACTATGGACGCGGGTTCAATACAAGCAGGGCAACTCCGCCGTTATGCCGTCGAGCCACATCTTGGCGACGCAAGCGGCAGCCGGATAGGATAGAAGGTGTCGATCGGAAGCGTTCTGCTTCTCGAACCGCGAAATCGGGAGGCCGCCATGCCGCACATCCGACGAATTCTGCACCCGACGGATTTCAGCGAACGATCTGAAGCGGCCTGGAAGTACGCCGAGCTGCTGGCGAATCGTTTTGGTTCGGAACTGGTGCTGCTGCACGTGCTGCAGGAACCGATCGCCGTTCTGCCCGAGTCGAGCTTGGCCGTCGCGCCGCCGGCGATCAACCTGCCGGAATTGATGGACGCCGCCGAACAAGGACTCGGCAAGTTCGAGGCGGCCGCACCGGCGACGATCGTCGACCGCACCGTGAGGAACGGCCCGGCCGCCGAAGAGATCGTCCATTACGCGAAGGAAGCCGGGGCCGACCTGATCGTTCTCGGCACGCATGGACGCACGGGTCTGGCGCACGTGCTGTTGGGCAGCGTCGCCGAAAAGGTCGTTCGCAAAGCGCCGTGTGCGGTGCTCACGGTCCGCCCCCGCGGCCACGGCTGCGAGTAGGCCAGGCGAGCGGCAGGCGTCAGCCTGCCGGTGGGTGACGACAAGCCCGGGTCACTCAGGCTCGAGCGCCTTCTTCCGAAACACCACAACGTGTTGTCGCGGCAATTCGTCGTGGGTCTCGACCCATTCCAGATCGAACTCCGGCGGTAAGAGCTCCTTCTTGACCTGCGCCTCCGACATTTTGTGGACTTCCTTGATCGGCACCCGCGGGTCTTCTTTGCGGTATTCGACCAGCACGATTCGTCCGCCCGGCTTGAGCGCGTCCGACATCGTCTTCGTCATCTCGTAGGGATGACTGAACTCGTGATAGACGTCGACGAGCAGCATCAGGTCGACGGAATCCGATTCGAGTTTCGGCGACGTGATCGAGCCGAGAATCGGCACGACGTTCTTGATGCCGGCGTCCTTCATCCGACCGCGGATCAGGGCGAGCATCTCGTCCTGAATGTCCACCGCGTAGACCTTGCCCGTCTCGCCCACCGCCCGCGCCAGTTGCTCGGTCAGCACGCCGGAGCCGGCGCCGATGTCGGCGGCGATCTGTCCGTCTTGCAGGTCCAGCAGCTCGATGAGCTTCGAGAGGCGTTCTTCTTCTTCGCGTTCGGGGCGATTCAACCACGGGGCGCCGTGAAAGCTCATGACCTGGGCGATCTCGCGCCCCATGTAGAACTTGCCGGTGCCGTCGGGGTCATGCTCTTTGCGGAACGAGTAATGACGGCCGGTCTGCTCTTTCACCGGCGGCTCTGCGACGGCCAGCGCCGGCACGAGCAGCAGAATTGCCGCGCGAAACAGGGGGAACGACATGCGATCAACCTTTCGGCGGCGGGGTTCCGGTCGCCTGTCCAGTCACGGAATCTCGGGCGGCCTGGGTCATGACGGCTGCCCATTCGGACGTCGGCAACTCGCGTGCCTCGTCGACGAGCAGAACCGGAAATCCGTCGACGATCGGATAGCGCAAACGCGTGTCTGCGTCGCAACTGACGAGCGCATCACCGGTGAAGACCAGCTCGGCCCGCGTCTTCGGGCAGCAGAGCAGATCCTTCACCGCCTCGTAATTGAACATGCTCGCCATGATGGAGCTTAGTGTAGTCGATTTCGTATGCGCGGTGCGACGCTTGCGGTTTCGCCGGTCCTCGGCGACCGGCGAAAACGCAAGCGACCCGTGTTCGCCGAGTGCCGCCCGCCCGATCGCCGATTTCCGATCTTCCACCTTCCCGTCAAAACCCGCGATCGGCGCGGATGTCGTCGAACGTTCGAAGTGCGTAGTCGATTCCCTGGTAGTCGAGCAGTCGGCACAAACTGCGGACGGCGACGCCCATGCCGTCGGGACCGCTGTAGCCGCCGAACTGCCCTCCCCCCTTGAGATGCGGTTCGACCTCGAAAAAGAAGCCCGGCACGCCGAGCGACCGCATCCGTCGGCTGAGTGTCGGAAGATGATCGCGCAGGTCGCGGAACACGAGTTCGTGACCGCTGTCGCCCCGGTCGGCGGGCACGAAGTTCTTGAGTCGCTCTTCGTCGACGTATCCCGACCAGGTCAGCGAGCGGTCGATCGTGTAATCCTTGATGTGAATCCAGCCGAGATGTGGTCGCATCGCCTCGTATTCGGCGAGGCAGACGAGGGCGTCCTTGTTCTGGGCGGCGATGTTTCCGCCGTCGTAGATCAGCACGAGATTGTCGCGGTTCACCTGCTCTGCGATCTCGCCGAGCAACTGGCCGGTCTGACCGACGAGATTCGGTTCGATCTCGAGGCCGTAAATCAGGCTTTCCTTCGCCATGACGTCGGCGAGCGTGCCGAGCCGATCGACGGCTTCCGGCAGAAACGGCCGCGGGTCTTCGCCGGCCGGACCGTAGAACGAGAAGCCGCGAATGAGCTTCGTTCCCAGCGCATGTGCGGCTCGCACCGTGTTGCGGACTTCGGTTTCGAGATACTGCTCGAACGGCACGTACTTGTTGTGCGACTGATCGGGCTGATCTTTGAGCTTCACCTTGCCGATTCGCGAGCCGATGCTGGCGACACTCATGCCGTAGTCGGCGTTGAGCGCGGCAAGCTCCTTCAAACCGGCCTCGTCGAGTTCGACGACGTGGGTGACGTGGCCGCCCGCCGTCAGATCGAGGAACCGCGGGCTGTAATACCGCAACCCGAGCGCCGCCATCGCCGAGAGTTGCTCGACCACGGTCTTGGCGTTGGGCCGGGTGGCTTCGTCGGCGAAGGCGGAGAGAAGGACAGTCGGTCGATCGGTCATGGCGAGTCGGCAGGCAGGTGGCAAAGACGATGAACGCCGCGCATTGTGACGGACGCTACGCATTGTCAGGATGCGCTGGCCGCTTGCAAGCCGACCAAGCCGCAGGCGCAGGGCAATCGCATTCTAACTTTGGACGCTGGCGAGGAAGGATTGATTCGTTCAGGCTTGCTTGGCATCGAACAGGAGCTTCGAGACCAGGGAGGACGCGATGGACGGATCGATCGCCGAGCATTT
>JBAQZJ010000473.1:0-5501 GCA_049790855.1 Planctomycetaceae bacterium
CCCCCGGCCCCTCTCCCCAGGGAGAGGGGTGGATTCGACCGAGACCACCTATTCATCTATTCATATCTCAGCGCCTCGACCGGATGCAGGCCGGCGGCCCGCCGGGCAGGCAGGATGCTCGCCAGCACGGCGATCGTGACGGCTCCGACGGCGACCCACAACACCATGACCGGGCTGACGTCGGTCGGAATCTCGGGGAAGTAGTAGATCCGCTCGTCGAAGACCTTCCGGCCGCTGATCGCCGTCACGAGCTTTTCGATCTCGTTGATGTAATGCACGAACAGCAGCCCGAGCGCCGTTCCCACGCCGCTGCCCACGATCCCAAGACCGAGGCCGTACGACAGGAAGATCGCCATCACGCCCCGGCTGCTCGCGCCGAGCGCCTTGAGAATGCCGATGTCGCGGGTCTTCTCGACGACGATCATGAAGAAGATCGCCAGGATGCCGAACCCGGCGACCGCGATGATCAGGAACAGCAGCACGTTGAGAATGGTGCTTTCGACGTCGACGGCGGCCAGCAGCGGCCCCTGTTTCTGCTCCCAGGTCTGCACGCGGTACAGTTCGGGCGGAAAGGCGGCCTTGAGCCTCTCGACGACGGCGTCGGAGTTGTGGAATTCCTTCAGCTTGATCTGAATCGACGTCACGCGGCGCGCGATCGGCGTGACTTCCGAAGCGTTCAGAACGTGCTCGACGTCGGTGTTCTCAAAGTCGGCCCGCACGCGGACTTCGGCCTTCTTAAGATCGACCGCGACGATCTTCCCAGTCGCCTTGCGCCCGTTGGAGTACCACTGGACCGGCTGTCCGACGGTCAACGGCTTGCCGGGCTGCGGAGCGATCATGCCCCGCATATTCTGCAGATAATTCAGATCGCAGAACACGAGGCTCGAATCGTATTCGCTCATGCCGCTCTTGAAGACGTCGACGACCGTCGCGTCGAAATGAACCGGTTCGGGCGGACTGCCGGCGGTGATCGTCGACAGCTTCACGTCGTCGCCCGGCCGCACCATCATGTGCGTCTTGACCTTGCCGGTCGCCGGATCTTCGTGCGGATAGCTGATCAATCCCAACCCGATGAACAGCCGCCCCGCCAGCGGCTCGGCCGGATCGACGGGCGGCGCGACCTGCCCGGCCGGCAGGAACTCGGGCGGAGCCACGCCTCCGGTTCCGGGACTCTCGATGTCGGCCGCATCGACGAACTCGGGCGGCTCGACGGCGGTCGCGGCGTCGAAGACGGGCGGTTCGCTTTCGGCAGTGCCGGCCGTCTGCACGATCGGCAATGCAGCCGGCTCGTCCGCCGCAGTTCCGTGACTTGCCCACAGCGCCATCGAACGTTGCAGTTCGGCCCATTCGGCCCGTTTCTGCTTCGCCTCGTCGGTCAGCTCCCAGCCGGGAGGCACGTCGCGGCTGCGAAGCGGCTTGCGGACGACGCGCCCGTCTTCGACGTGCGTCGCATAACTGTCGAGATAGTCGACCAGCGGCCCGACCTGCGCCTTGCCCTGCGGGTCGATGCCGATGATCGTCACCGGCCGCGTGATGTGGTCGCCGGCGTATTTGAACGTCAGCATCCCGTAGATTTCGACGGTCGTGGTCATGCCGGCGACGTCGTCGCCCGCGACCTTCCGAACCCGCTCGAGCATCGCCTGGGGATCAGGCTCGCCGTCGACGGTGTGCGTCTCGATGATGACGTCGGCCAGCAGACCGTGGATGCGGTCGCGCATCTCGGTGCTGAAGCCCGCCATGACGCTGTTGACGACGATCATCGTCGCCACGCCCAGCGTCACGCTGATGATGCTCGCCAGCGCGATGTAGCGGGTGCGGAGATACCGCAGGCAGAGCAGAAACTTGTACATAGGGCGGCTGTCCGTAGCCGGGGGCCGGAAAAACCGGCCGCAGTCCGTGCGGAGACGGGAGTGCCGCGACTCCGCGAGGGAGGGAGAGGGCGACACGGATTTCGCAACTTTTACTCAAGTTCCGGAGGCGCGCCTAGACGGTTCGTGCGCGAAGGGTTTTCGGCAATCAGAACCGCGACCGTCAGGAAGCGTTTCTCGGCGTGGATCGTCGTGCTGCGCTCCCTGACGGTCGCGGCTCTGATCGTGCATCATTCGCAGAAGCGGCGAGCGGCAGGCGTCAGCCTGCCGGTGGGTGGAACGTTCTTTCAACCCCACCTGTTCAACGTTCCAAACAAATCGCGACGAGGTGGCTGGGGACGACGCGCGACCGACGCCCACTGCGAGAACGGCGTGACCGCGTCGCCGCCGGTCTATCGCCAATCGACTGGAGGCGGGCCGGCGATGTCTCTCAAAAGTTCACGCCCGAGGCGGCCCATCCCCAGCCACCCGTCGGATTTCGACAAGCGACGCGGCGGAGGACGATTCACCCACCGGCAGGCTGACGCCTGCCGCTCGCCGAGGGGTCATCGTTCGGGCTTGAGCAGCGGGAAGAAGATCACGTCGCGGATGCTGCGGCTGTTCGTCAGCAGCATCACGAGGCGGTCGATGCCGATGCCGAGTCCACCCGCGGGCGGCATGCCGATCTTCAGCGCCTGGAGGAACTCGCGGTCCATTTTCGCCATCGAGTCTTCTTCGGCGAGGCCGGCGAGCTGCGTGTGGAACAGCTCTTCCTGCAATCGGGGGTCGTTCAGTTCCGTGTAGGCGTTCGCCAGTTCCATGCCGCGAATGAACAGCTCGAACCGCTCGGCGACGGCCGAGTCGTCCCGCTTCCGCTTGGTGAGCGGGCACAGCGCCGCCGGGTAGTCTTTCACAAAGATCGGACCGACCAGTGCATCTTCGACCGTGGCCTCGAAGACTTCGCCGACGACGACGTCGGGATGCACTTCGGACGTCTCCATCCGCGCGATGAATTCGTGCTTAATTCGCCCGGCCGCCGCCAGTTCCTTCGCCTTCTCACGCACCGCGCAGTCGTCCCGCATGTCACAACCGGCATGCTCGCGGAACAGTTCGGCATACGTCCGCCGCGGCCACGGCGGGGTGAAGTCGATCGTCTCGTCCTGCCAGGGCAGGACGAGTTGAGGGTTGAGGGTTGAGGGTTGAGAGACGTTCTCTCCTGACTCCTGACTCCTGACTCCTGACTCCTTTACCACCCGCACCGCCTCGACGACGACCGCCTCGGTCAGGTCCATCATCGACTCGTAGTCGCCGTAGGCCTGGTAGACCTCCATCATCGTGAATTCGGGATTGTGCGTCGCGTCGATGCCTTCGTTGCGGAATACGCGGCCAATTTCGTAGACGCGTTCGATGCCGCCGACCATCAACCGCTTGAGGTGCAGCTCCAGCGCGATCCGCTGAAACAGCTCGATGTCGAGTGCGTTGTGATGCGTCTTGAACGGTCGGGCGGCGGCGCCGCCGGCGACGGCGTGCAGCACGGGCGTTTCGACTTCGACGAAGCTGCGGCTGTTGAGCGTTTTTCGGACCGATTCGAGGATCTTCGTCCGCAGCAACATGCGGTCGCGGACGCCTTCCGTGTAGATCAGATCGAGCGAGCGGTGCCGTAGCAGCAGTTCGACGTCGCTGGCGCCGTGAAACTTTTCCGGGGGCTGGGCCAGCGCCTTGCAGAGGATGTGCAACCGGTCGGCGAACAGGCTGACTTCGCCGCTGTCCGTCCGCCACATCTTGCCGTCGATGCCGACGAGATCGCCGAGATCGAACTGCGACATCAGTTCCCATTGCTCTTCGCCGAGATCGCCGCGGGAACAGAGAACCTGAATCTGCCCGGAGGCGTCGGCCACGTCGAAGAACCGCAGCTTGCCGGCCTTGCGACGCAGCATGATCCGCCCGGCGATCCGGACGGCTTCACCAGGCGTGCCGGAGGCCGGCGGGCACAGCGTGCGAACGTCGCCGATCGCCCGATGCCCATCGAATCGTTGTCCGAACGGGTCATGGCCGAGCGCAACGATCTTTTCGAGCTTGTCGATCCGGGCTTTTTCGAGGCGATCGGGCTTCTGCGGTGAGGACATCGTGTGTTTGCGGATGCGAAAGCAGTGCGGATGGAATGCGAAAACGCAAGCGCGGGTGATCGCTTGCGTTTTCGCCGTGACACGGACCGGAGATGATGGTCACTCGCTTCTCAAACGTGCCGCAAGCAATGCAACAAGTTCGTACATCAGTTCGAGCGAGTCGCGGGTCTCGGTTTCGGTCATCGTCAGCGGCGGGCTGATGCGGATGACCTTGCCGGAAAGCGGGCCGAGCAGGTGAATGCCGTCGCCGCCGGGTTTCCCGCGGTAACAGGCTTCGACGAACGCATTGGCGACCTGTTCGGCCGTGCGACCGCCTGCCGGACCACATTCGATGCCGAAGACCATGCCCTCGCCACGAACTTTGACGACCAGGCCCGTTTCCTTCAGCCGGATCAGCCCGGCAAGAATCTGCTCGCCGATCGACTCGGCATGTGCGAGCACGCCGTTCTGCTCGAACTCGTCGAGTGTCGCGATCACGCTGGCACAGGCCAGCGGGGCGGCACTCCAGGTATCGCTGGCGGCGCCATATTTCAGCAGGGACATCACGTCGGACCGGCCGGCGACGGCGGCGACGGGCACGCCGTTGCCCAGTCCCTTGCCAAGCGTCACGAAGTCGGGCGCGATGCCGTACTTCTCGAAGGCGTACATCTTTCCCGTTCGCCCGAAGTTCGCCTGCACCTCGTCGAAGAGGAACAGGACGTCGTTCTCGCGACAGAAACGTTCGAGCAACTGATGGTACTCGCGCGGCGGATGAAAGCTGCCGCCGCCGCCGAGATACGGCTCGGTGATCAGACAGCAGAGCCGGTTACCGTACTCTTTTTTCAGCGCTTCCAGCTCGTTTCGATACGTCGTGAGGTCGAGCGGCTCGCCGTAGCGGCCGACGTCGTCGATCTCCTCCATCGGAAACGAGATGAACTTCACCCGCGGGTCGCGATCGGGGTCTTTCTCGCTGCCGGTGACGGCGTTCGAGAGCCCCTTCTTGCCGTGAAAGCCATAGCGGGTCGCCAGGATGACGTCTCGCTGCGGATCGCGATTGAGGCACGCCCAGAGCGCCTTCTGCACCGCTTCGGAGCCTGACGCGGCCCAGCAGACGTTGTCGAGCTTGCGGCCCAGATTGCTCGCTTGAAGACTCGCGAGCAATCGTTCGACCGCCTGCGTTTCGACGGGTGTGACGGCGTTGTAGGCGGTCAGCGTGACGGCGTCGAAATAGCCGTCGCCGCCGGACGTCAGATCACCCGGCGACCAGCCCATGTAGCCGCAGAACCGCTGAAACCAGCGACGCGGATTGTGGCCGAGATTCGCGACGAGCACCCCCGACGAATAGTCGTACAGGCGTCGGCCTTCGGGCGTCCAGTGAAAGCAGCCCGCCGACTTCGCAAGGACGGCCTGACTGGGCGTGAAGGTTCGGAGGGCTTTCGGTTCCGTCTGCGCCACAGTCGCACGGATGGCGTTGGAACGATCTTCGGCGTCGAAATAAATCGGTTCGGTCATGGCATCGTCAGTAGGGCCGGCTGTGCCGGCCGAAATG
>JBAQZJ010000474.1:0-3442 GCA_049790855.1 Planctomycetaceae bacterium
CAACCGGCCCGATCCGCCGCCTTTCCGTGCCGATCGGGTCGAACTCCTCTCGCCAAAGATGCTTCGCGGGCGATGAATTCAGGGCAATGGCCCGATCGAAGTCACGAAAATCGCGCGTCGAGCGCGAACCCGAACTGCCGCCCGAGAAGCCCGACGACGGTTTCGGCCGAGTCGTGCTGCGGGCGTTGTTCCGTCCGAAGCGGCTGCTGTTGCTGGCGTTGATTCCCGTCGCCGTGGTCGTCGCGCCGGTCGTCCAACGGAACTGGCCGGAGGTCGAGGCGAACCCGGTGTACCGGCTCCAGGCGAGCGACATCCGCATCACGCCGCCGCCGCGACCCGTGCCGTCGAATCTCGTCGAACGGGCCGTGGGGACCGCGGCGCTCGAAACGGAACTGGTCGTCACCGATCGCACGCTGCTGCCGCGGCTGGCGGAAGCCTTCGCGAAGGAACCCTGGGTCAAGCAGGTCGTGCGGTTGCGCAAGGGGCTGCCGGCCCATGTCGAGGTCGAACTGGAGTACCGCCGGCCCGTCGCGATGATCGACGTGAAGCAGGGCGTCTACCCGATCGACGACGCAGGCGTGCTGCTGCCTCCCGAGGATTTTTCGTCGGCCGAAAGTCGCCGCTATCCGCTGATCACCGGCGTGCGTTCGCTGCCCTCCGGTCCGCCCGGCACGCCGTGGGGCGATGCGATCGTGCTCGGCGCCGCGAAAATCGCCGCGGTCGTCGGTCCGCATTGGGAAGAACTCGACCTGACGGCGATTCACGCCCCCGCGCCGATCACGGCGACGCCGCAACTCGACGATCTGACGTTCGAGCTGCACGTCCGCAACGGATCGAAAGTCGTGTGGGGTCGTCCGCCGGGCACGGGCCATCCAGGCGAGTTGACCGCCGACCAGAAACTCGGCCGGCTGAAACGCTACGTCACCGATTTCGGCCCCCTCGACGAACCCGGCCCGGCCTTCGAGATCGACATCCGCCCCTGGCAGGAGATCACCCGAAGGCCGCTGGCCTCGGCAGACCGTGCCCCGCGGCGGCGCTGGTGACCCGGCGAGCGGCAGGCGTCAGCCTGCCGAGTGCGTCCACCCGGCGATGTGATCGCCTTCGCCTTTTCCTCTTCGCCCTCGCGCCCTACCATACCGGTCGAGAAAGGCGCCAGATGCGACGGACTTTGTTGAAATCGAAGATCCACCGGGCGACCGTGACCGAGGCGAACCTCGATTACGAAGGGAGCGTGACGATCGACCGCGCCCTGATGGACGCCGCCGACATCGTCGAGCACGAGCAGGTCGACATCTACGACGTGACGAACGGCTCGCGGTTGACGACCTACGCCATTCCCGGACCGTCCGGTTCGGGCGTCGTCTGTATCAACGGGGCCGCGGCGCATCTCGTGCAGGCGGGCGACCTCGTGATCCTCGCGACCTACGCCGAATACGACGAAGCGGAACTCCCCCGGCATCGCCCGCGTCTGGTGTTCGTCGACGCCGAGAATGCGATCGCCGAGCCGGTCGCTGCCGATCACGGCGAATGATCCGGTCGCCGCCAACGCGAAAGCCCACCGGTTGCAACCGGTGGGCTTTACGGCGCGATCAGCGAGTGGTCCCGTCAACGGATCATTTCTTCTCTTCCTTCTTCACCTCATAGGCCTTCTCGAAGGCTTTGTCGGAGAAGACGAGTTCGAGCTGTTCTTTGCCTTCGGCCTTGGCGACCTTGCCCTTGCAGTTCGGGCAGCAGAAGGTGACTTCGACGTCGGCGACCTTGACGGTCTGCTCTTTGTTGAGCGGCCGGCCGGTGATCGGGCACTTCTTCTGCTCGGCCTGCTCGGTGGCGACGAGTTGGTGGTTCGCCTTGGTGGCGAACTTCGCCGTGTCCTTCTCGAACGCCTTCGGGCAGTTCATGCAGCAGAAGTAAACCTCGGCGCCTTTGTAAGCGACCGCATTGGCCTTGTCGGCGGCCTTGCCGGAGACCGGGCATTTGATCTCGACTTTCTTCTCTTCCCCTTCTTCGGCGGCCCGAGCCGCGGTGAAAGCCAGCACCGCCGAGGCGGCGACCAGGAATCCGAGAGCGAGACGCGAAACCATCGATTGTCCTCCGATGCGAACCAACCGCAGGCGGTGAAGAGACGAATCCACGCGGAGAGCCAGTTGCGACACTCTGTGGGCCGGCCGTGAGGATAGACCGACCAGGCAACAAAACGCAAGTGGCTGATGCGTCATGACCGGGAATTCCCCGGGTGACGCAGAACGCAATGCGAATGACTTCAAACAGAACTTGGCCGTCGCGCCCTCCGATCAGAACTCGCTGACGACTTCACCGCCGCTTCGCGTTCCGAGCGCGCGGAACACGAACAGGTCGACGTTCTCGCTGATGAACTTCGCATGGCCGTCGCCGAGGATGAAGTGAGCGCCGCCGGTGTGCTCGCTGCTGAAGTCCTCGGCGTGGTGTCCGCCGTTCGGAGCGTGGTCGGTCGAGCCGAGGATGCGCTCGAGAGCTTCATCGCCTTCCGGGACGACGCCGACCCAGGTCGAATAAAACGGTTCGACGTTCGGCAGCACCTGACTGGCGCGCTCGCCGACCATGATCGTGTTGCTGGTCCCGTCGGTGATGTGTCCCAGCGTCACCTTGCTGTTGTGGAACAGCACGCCGTCGCCCGAGCACTGTTGTCCGGGCGCGAGTTCCTCGCAGACATGCAGATCGCGATCGTGACTGGGATCGGGCAGCGCGCCGACGTATTCAAAGCCGAACAGCCCGACGTAGTTGGAGACCGCGAGCGTCGCGATCGGCGCTCCGCCGCCTTCGGGTTCGATGTCGAACGTGTCGGGATGCGAATCCGACGGGCACTCGAAGACTGTCAGTTTCGTCGCGAGCAGGCTTTTGTTCGTGGGCGGTCCGACGACGTCGTCGACGATCGACCGCTCGAAGTGGAACTGGTCGTACAAATTGGTCTGCTCGACGAATGGCAGCATCATGGCCGCCCAACCGAATCCGTTCTGACCTTCGACGACAGGAGCGCCGGTGGCGGGATCGGCGCCGACCCAGCCCGGCGGAAACGTGCGATGGGTGTCGTGATAGTTGTGCAGCGCGAGGCCGATCTGCTTGAGATTGTTCAGGCACTGACTGCGGCGGGCCGCCTCGCGGGCCTGCTGGACCGCCGGCAGCAGCAGCGCGATCAACACGGCGATGATCGCAATAACGACGAGCAGCTCGATCAGCGTGAAGCCGCGACGAACTGCACGGGAAGGAGGTCGAGAGTGCATGATGATCGAATGAGTCTGATGAATGAATTGTGTAGGGTGGGTCGAGCCGCCGGCGAGGCCCACCGCACGGTCTCCGCGTAAGTTCGGATCGTCTGCTGTGGTCGAGAGACCCCCGTCACAACGGAGTTGTGGTGCATGCGTCTCGCATGCACACCGTCCCGGCAGGGACGGCACGGTCTGAGAAT
>JBAQZJ010000475.1:0-3556 GCA_049790855.1 Planctomycetaceae bacterium
GCATACGCCGCCCGGCCTGTCACGGCCGCGGCGGCCGTCTCATCGCAGCAGTATTCGCGTTCCAGCCGTACTCGCCGGCTGAGCCACCAGACCGCCGGGTGATAGAACAGGACCGATTCGACGATCCGCTGGAACAAGTTCACCCACAGGTCGTACCGCCGCAGATGGGCGAGTTCGTGGGCGAGAACCGCTTCGAGCACGTCGGGCGGAACGCGGCCGATCCACGCCGCCGGCAGCAGCACCATCGGTCGCAGCAGCCCGACGGCGATCGCCTCGGCGACGCGGTCGGAAACGAACACGTTCGGAGACTTGATGCCGATGCGTCCGGCGGCCTTCACGACGACGTCGAGCCAGGGTTCCGGCAATGCTCGCCGACCGCGCCGGCATTTCAGGCTGGAATGCGCCCCGATGACCAGCCGTAGCCCGCACAGCAGCGACCCGGCCAGCCACAGCAGCACGGCATACGGCTGCACCAATCGCAATCGTTCGCCCCAAGTTAGCCGCACCGCTTGCGGTGCGATCACCGGCGCTTCGCCCGGAGGCACGTCGAGCGTCGTCAGGAATGCGTCGAACTGTTCCAGATCGACGAGCAGGTCGCCGACGTCGGCGAGCGGCGCTGGTTCGACTGCCGGCAGCGTGGGCGGTGTCACGAGGCAGAACGTGACGACCGGCGCGACGGCCATCAGGGCCAGCGACGCGACGCCGATCGCATAGCGACGCTGGGGGGAACGCCGTCCGAACAGGCGCATCAACACGGCGGCGACCGCGGCGATGAGCACGCCCTGCCACAGGAAGTGCAGCAGGGCGAGTGAGAGTTTCAGACCGACGGGGCCGGCAAATTCATCAAGCAGGGCATGGTAATCGAGAAGCGGGTTCATTTGGGTCGAACCTTGTTGCAGGGTACAGGCACGCTTGGCGTTCCGCAAAAACGCAAGCGTCATTCATCGCTTGCGTTTTCGCCGCGCATCGATTCACAGTTGCCGTTTTTCGTACTCGCGGATCGCGTCGCGGATCGCTTTCAGCTCGTCGCCGGTCGGGTTCGTCTCGTCGAGCAGCCGGGTGACGAGCGTGCTGGCGGAGCCTTCAAACGCCCGCCGGCAGAGGTCGCGGACCATCGTTCCCAGCGCCGCGTCTTTCTTCATAACGGGTGTGTAGAGGAAGGCCCGTCCCTGCGGCGCGCGTTTGGCGAGACCCTTCTCGGCCATGACGTTCATCAGGCTCATCACGCTCGTGTAAGCCCGGCCGCGGCCGGTGCGTTCGAGGGTGTCGAGCACGTCGCGGACCGTCGCCGGGCCGGTCTCCCACAAAATCTGCAGCACCTCCAGCTCGCCGGGCGTGGGGTGCGGAAGCTTCGGCCGGGGCATGGCGTTCCTCGCGAGTCGTCCCTGTGTACGGCCTCGATAGTACTGGTTGTGCCGTAGATGTCAACGGCGAAAACCGTAGATGGGAAATGGGATGTGGGAGGTGGGAAGGGTGAGGCGCATCCGTTTAGCCGCGACCGAAGGAAGCGCGTTCGGCGCATGCAAGAAGCCCGGCGAATCCGGGCTTCTTGCATGCGTGACATGCTGCGATTACTCGAACAGGCTCGTGACGAACTCGACGAGGTTGTCGGCGGGCGTCGGGGCACGCGATGTGTGTGGGACGTCGTTCCCGGCGTCGTCGGGGCGTTCCTCGGCGTCGTCGTCCGGTTCAATAGCATCCTGTCGCTCTCGCTCGCGTTCGGCGTCGCGACGGCTGCGCATTTCCTCAAAGCGCCGGATCGCCTCCTGCTGCATCTGCTCGAAACGTTCGCGGGCTTCGCGACTGCGCTGTTCCGCCTGCTCGCGGGCTTCGGGAGAGTCGCCGCGGTCCCGCAGGGATTCCAACTCGCGGCGAAGGCGGTCGATCGTCGCGTCACGTTCGCGCATCGCTCGCTCGAACTCTTCGTCACCGGCCCTGCGTTCGCTTCGCGGCTCGTCGCGGTCGTGCTTCGGCGGCGGTCCGGCGGGGCCGAACACATTGCCGGAATTGACGTTCACGGTCACGATCACGTTGACCGTCAACAAGCCTTTGCGGTTGGAGCCGTGATGGTCGTGCTCGGGCTTCTTCGCCGCGTCGTCGCGATCGTCGTGCCGATCCGTCTGGGACGTCAGGAACCTCGCCGCCTTCTTTTTGGCCGACTCGCGAAGCGCCGCGGCGGAGGCCTTCCGGGAAGCCGCTTCGGCGTTTTTCGGGCCGTCCTTGGCAGCGTCCTCGCCGAAGGCCGTTTTCAGAATCAAACGGGCGGCGCCCGGCGGCGGGACGGCCGATTCGTCCTGCGGCGCATCGACGGGCTGCGGGGCTTCGAGCGGTTGCCCTTCAGTCGCGGCAGGCCCCGCGCCGGCGGTCGCCGCAGTGGTCGTCGCGATTAAGGCCAGCGCCATTCGCAGAACGAGGAGGGACTTCGACAGCGGCGGGAATCGTTTCGCGGGCGTCATGGCATCGACTCCTGGACGAGCGGCCGGGCGAGGAAGGCGAAGGATCGCGCCATCCTCAGGCCCGCCGGACGTCGAACGTTCGGTTCGGGCGGTTCGAACGTTCGATGATAAACGACGGACGTGCCGAAAAGTCCCGGAAGATTCCCGTGGCCCCGTCGGGATCGACCGGACCGGCGTGGGCGTGAAACAGGTAGCGCAACACGAGCGGTTCGTCGCGGGTCGTCGTGACGCCGGCGTCGCGGCAGAGGCTCGGCCCCATCCAGCCGTCGTCGCGAACATGCCATTTGACGGGGTGGCCCGGATTCGACGGATGGTCGAACAACGTGATGCCTGCGGTCCATCCATCGTTGGAGGCGCCCGCGACCGGTCCGCCGTAGTCCATCCAGGCGTTCGGTTTGCCGAACAGGTTGCGTTCGGTGGCCGCACCGTCGGCCCCGGTGAGGACTCCGGCGCCGAAGACGGCGCTGATCGACTCGGCGACCCGTAATCCGAGCACGCCGAAGTTCGTCTGTCCGAATTCGAGCGTGTCGCTCGTCGGCAGGAACGTCGACTGCAGTTCCAGCAGCGTCTCGCCGTTCTCGCCGGGAATGACTGCGGCGACGAGATCCTGGGTGAGCAGTTCTTTCGGATCGTGGCCGTCGAACCAGCCGATGCGGACGGCCATCACGGCTTCGTCGTCGCCGCTCTGATAGGCGAGCCATTGCTGCTGACGCATGCGGGCCGGCTGATTCATGCTCCAGAAGTCGACGCCGGCAACGGTGTTGTGCGCGAACCAGATCGAGCGGTGGTGATCGTGATTCGGAGCGCCGGGATGGCCCATCCGCGTCAGCGTCTCGCCTATCGGACCGACGAACGGATAGAAGTAGGGGCCGGGGTATCGCTCGGCGAAATGCCAGCAGGTTCGCTCGACGCTGTCGACGACGAACGAAACACGGTCGTCGGGCAACGGAACGACGCGACAGCGGGGGATGGCAGGCATGATCGTTCACGCTAACGAGCGCCGAAACGTGCGACAACACGTTTGGGATCGCCAATCAGAGCCGCGACCGTCAGGGAGCGTTTCTCGATGTCCCACGTCGATGTGCGCTCCCTGACGGTCG
>JBAQZJ010000476.1:0-8938 GCA_049790855.1 Planctomycetaceae bacterium
CGTCGAACCGGCCCCCGACGCCGACCGGCTGATGGTGACGGTCGTGCCGCTGACGAAAGACGAACGCCCCGACCCGGCCGAGGTCATGACCCGCCTGCACGCGCACGCCGGTGCCTTGCGGTCGTCGGTGGCGGCGGCGATCAGCCGCCGCAAGGTTCCCGACTTGCTGTACCGCTTCACCGAGACCGACCCGCTGGCGGAGGAGCATGCCGAGGAAGAGGAGTAGCGTGCCCGCTCCATCGGCCGGAACGGCGCGCCGACTGCTCTCCTTGCGATTTTGGTCTTGGCGAGCGGTCGTGGCGGAACTAGATTCCCCGGCCCGGAATCGGTGGCGCGCGAAGGATCGCCGCCGCGGTTGCGGGATCGCCGATACCCGAAACGCACGGAGGCCAGTGTGGACTCGATACTTGTCGTGGGGACCGACACCGTCGTCGGGTCGAATCTGGCGGCACACTGGGCCGAAAACGGGTGGAACGTCTCGGGTTTGAGCCGCGCGGCGATCGACGTCGACTTCGCGCCGACCGCCCTCGACGAGGCGCGACGGCACATGGCCTCGGCGCGTCCGTCGATTCTCGTCTACTGCGGCGCCGCGAGCGAGTCGGCGTGGTCGTACCCGACCATCGATGCCGCGGCAGAGGCCCATCTGCGAATCTGGGCACGGGCGGCCCGCGATGCCGGTTGCCGGTTCACCTACCTTTCGTCGGACGCCGTCTTCACCGGCCCGTGGCTGTTTCACGCCGAAGACAGCCCGCACCAGTGCCCCAGTCTCGAAGGCTCGCGGTTGCGAACGATGGAGGAACTGGTCGAGCGCGTCGTGCCGACCGCCCTGATCGTCCGCACGAACGCCTTCGGCTGGTCGCCCGACGGCGAGGGCTGGGTCGAAACGCTGCTGGCCGACCTGGACGACGGGGCGTTGACCGCCGACCCGGTGCGGCACGCGACTCCGATTCTCGCGACCGACCTCGCGTCGATTCTCGCCCGTGCCCATGAAGAAGAGCTGACCGGCCCGCTGCACATCGCCGGGGCCGAGCGCGTCAGCCATGCGTCTTTCGCGCGACGGCTCGCGGCACAGTTCGAGCTGGACGCACCGGCCGCGGAGCCGGCCGGAGCGCTGGCGGCCGCGGCGACGGGCTTCGGACGCGGTGAAACGTCGCTGCGGACGAAACGGGCGAAGAACGTGCTCAATACGGCGATGCCGATGCTCGCCGAAGGGCTTGCACGACTGCACGCCCAAAGCATCAACGGCTTTCAGAATCGCGTCGCCGAGCCGACAGGCGAACTGCATCGCGTCGCGTGAGGACGGTGACGAGGTGAGAGGCCAGAGGTGAGAAAAAGGTGGAGCAGCATGAGCGGAACATATGACGCTCGGATGTTCGCCTGGCGGGATCACTGGGCGAAGATCGTCGTCGCCGCGCCGGTGCTCTCCGCCGCAGTGTCCCTTTCGGTCAGTGAGGCGCAATACCGCCTCCTCGGCGGATCAACCGGCCCCATCTCGGACTGGCTCGTGGTCGCCGTGATCCTGACGAACGCCGTCGTCGCGACGGCCGGCTCGGCGCTCGGCGGACTGATGATCGCCGGCACCACGCGTAAGCGGATCGCCGTTGCGTTCGCCTCAGGGCTGTTCGGGCTGTTCGGGTACGTCGCCCTCGGTGAGGCTCTCCCGTGGGTCGTCGGCTGGCTGACACCCTGACGGCTGATCACGGGCATGACTTGAAGCAGCGCTGACGACGAAAGCCCGCCTCGTTTCCGAGGCGGGCTTTGCGTTTTGGCCGGTGAGTCGGACGCACGTTCGTCATCGCGGGGCGGGAACCGGCTCGCGGGCGGTCTGGAGCGCTTCCGGAACGCCGGCCGTCTGCGTCGCACGTCCGTCGAGAATCGCCCGAGCCGCCGTGCGAACTTCGTCGTCGCTCAGGCGTCGCAGGTCGCTCAGTCGAGCCAGCGGCTCAATCACCCGCACCGCGCGGGTTACGGTCGATTCCATCAGGGCGAGTTCGATCAGGTCGCGGCGGATGCTTTCCATCGACTGAATGTGCGAGGTGATTTCGCCCCGCAGGTCGGCGAGCAGTTCGAGCGACTGGACGGCGTCGATGACGGCGGCGGTCTGCTGTTCGAGATCCGACTGCATCGACAGCAGGACGTCGAGATTCTTGCGGGCCGTCGCCGCCTTGTTCGGGTCGTCGCCGAGCATGTCCCGCAGGCTCAACAAGGCGTCGACCGCCTGGTACGCCGCGACGGTGTCGGCCGGGTGAGCACGCCAGGCGAGCGAATCGCGAAGCGACGCGAGCCGGGCCGCGACGTCGTGGGCGACGTAGACGTCGTCGGCCTCGGCGGCGACGGTCTCTTTGAGGGCGGCGAGCGCCCGAGCCGTTTCGATCGCCTGTTCTGCGCCTGCCGATTCGACGATCACCGCCGCCTGCACGTCGGCGATCTCGTCGAGCGATTTCGCCGCGACCGCCGCAGTCTCTCGTTCTTCGACGAGTCGCTGCTGGGTGGCGATCATTTGTCGCAGCGTATATTCGGCGGTGGCGGTGCGCTCGGATTGGCCGAGCAGCGTCTGTTGCAGTCGGGCGAGTCGTTCGGCCGTGTTGTTCGCCGTGGTCGTCGCGTCACCCAGGGCGACAAGTTGCTGCTGCACCGCCGCGACCCGCGCCAGCTCGGCCGACGCCGCTTCGGTGACGGCCTTGTTCTCGACGAGCGTCTGCTGCAGGGCCGACAGCATGTCGATCGCGGCGAGTGCGTCGAGCGACTTCTCGCCTTCCTGGACGACGTCGACTCGAAACTGGCCGATCGCGTCGAGCGCCGTCTGCGATTCGGCAAGCTGCTCCGATTGCGATTTGAGGGCCGACAGCAGCGTGTTCGCCTGCCCGATCTGGCCGCGACGGCCGACGAGGCTGTCGAGATCGGTGCGAACCGCGGCCAGTTCGCGTCGCATGTCATTCGTTTCCGCCCGCATCGGTCGAACGACCGTCAGGTGGATGCCGATCAGTCCCACGACGATTCCCGTCGCCAGCATTCCCCAAGCCCGCCCTGGCCGATTCGTTTGCGCTTCCGTAGCCCGTCGAACAGCGCCGTCGATCTGCAAGGTTCATCCCTCCACACCGGCCGGGCCGGTGTTCGAGTTGCGAGTCAAATAGGTCGGCAAGGGCGGGCGGGCACGGCGGCCGCACAGGTTCCCCGCCTTGCCTCTTATCGCCATTTTCGTGCGGTCAATCTTGGGCGAGTTTGTCGCGCCGGTAAAACCTGCGGCCCTCGGCGAAGTTCCGCCGGTACGATGAGAAAAGCCTCAATGCCGGGCCGCGACAGGAACTGCCGCGACCGAACTGCGTCGAACGATTCGAGTCTTCGGTGGCGAAGTCTCGAACCGGTCGACGCCGTTCCATGTCGAAGGAGACAAGCCCATGACGCTTACGACGCTCTGCCTGCTGCTCGCTGTGCTGCCGCCCGGCGAAGAGATCAAACCGACGCAAATGTGGGGCGACGTCCTGCAAGACGAATCGCTGCGCAAGCTGTCGCCGAAATCGGGCTTCTTCACCGACGAACAGTCGTTCGCGAAGATCTGGAAGGCCTGGCGGCCCGACGAGAAGCTGCCGTCGATCGACTTCGACGAGGCCGTCGTGCTCGTCGCCACGGCCGACGGGCCGAACCAAATGTTCGCGTACCTCCGGAAGACCGACGGCAACGTGAACGCCGTCTTCGGCAGCACGAAGATCGGTGGCCCCGGCTTCGGCTACCTGTTCGCCGTCCTGCCGCGCGAGGGAATCAAATCGATCAACAATCAGCCGCTCGATCCCGACGCCGGCGACGAATCGCCGAAACCGCCGACTCCTGACGAGCGACCCGATCGCGACTACGTCCTCGTGACCGTTCGTGGCACGCTGGAAACCGGACTTGCCGCGATCGGCGGCGAGACGACCGGCATGGTGATTCGCTCGAACGGCATGGCGTTCGAGGTGGAGATCGACGATGCGAAACAACGCATGCAGGCCGACAAGCTCAACGGCAAGCCGGCGACCGTCGTCGGCGAACTGCGCAGGCAGCCCGGCGTCGAACGCGGCCCGCGATGGATCATCGACGTACAGTCGATCGGCCCTGTCGAACGCGGTCGACCGGTGCCGCGAGGGGAGCCGCGACGCCCCGTGCCGCAATGACCCCGGCGAGCGGCGGGCGTCAGCCTGCCGGTGGGTGACGTGCTGCTCCCGCGTCCGAATGCCCAGGTGATGATCGGAGCCGCGCCGTCAGGAGCGTGTCTCGGCGCTCCCACGCCCGGAAGCGCTCCCTGACGGTCGCGGCTCGGACGGCGGTTCAGCGACGACCGACGGACAAGGCTTGCATCCGCCCAGTTCCGGCCGGGAGAATGCGACGGTCCCCTTCGCGTCTCGTCCTCTCTCGTGCGGACCGATCCATGCCGATGCCGCTTCGCCGCCTCACCGCTTCGCTGGTCCTTCTGCTGACCGTCGCGGCGACCGCCATTGCGGAAGACGCCGCGGCCGTCGGCGGTCGTCCGGAAGAGGCGCTCGCCCGCTACATCGCGAAGCCGGAATCGGTCTACGGCTGGACGCTGAAGGAGAAGGCCGAGGCCGGCGGGATTCTCGTCTACAAGCTCGAACTGACGAGCCAGACCTGGCAGGGCATCGAATGGAAGCACGTCCTGCACGTCTATGAACCGAAGAACGTCCAGTTTCACGATCACGTCCTGCTGTTCGTTTCGGGCGGCAGCGGACTGCGTCCACCGGGGCTGGACGAACAACTGCTCGCCGTGGGCCTGGCGAACATGAGCGGCGGTCGCGTGGCGCTGCTCAAACAGGTGCCGAACCAGCCGCTGTTCGACGATCGCGTCGAAGACGACTTAATCACCGAGACGTGGCTGCAATATCTGAAGACCGGCGACCAGAGCTGGCCGTTGCTGTTTCCGATGGTGAAGAGCGCCGTCAAGGCGATGGACGCCGTCACGGAGCTGTCGAAGCAGGAAGGCTGGCCGCAGCCGGTCGAGAAATTCGTCGTCACCGGGGCGAGCAAGCGCGGCTGGACGAGCTGGCTCACGCCGGTCGCCGACTCGCGCGTCGTCGCGACGGCTCCCTGCGTGATCGACACGCTCAACTTTCGCGCCCAGATGAAGGATCAGGTCGAGACCTGGGGAACGTTCAGCGAACAGATCGCCGACTATTCGAGCAAAGGGCTGATTCGCGCGAACGGCGAGAAGGAGTCGCCCCGCGAAGCCGCCCTGCGGACGATGATGGACCCATGGACCTACCGCGAGCAGATCACGATTCCCAAGCTGATCATCAACGGCACCAACGACCGCTACTGGGTCGTCGACGCGGCGAAGAACTACTACCCCGGTCTCGTCGGTCCGAAGCACGTGCTGGAGATTCCCAATGCCGGGCACAGCCTCGACGGCGGTCTCGGAACGGTGACGGCGACGATCGCCGTCTTCTACCGGCGAACGGCGGCGCGGAAGGCGATGCCGACGCTCGAATGGAAGTTCGACGCGACCGACGCCGGCCAGCGACGGCTCGTGTTGTCGTCCGACTCGGCGGCCCAGTCGGCGCGATTGTGGACGGCGGCTTCCGACACGAACGACTTCCGCGAAGCGGCCTGGTCCGACCGTTCGATGACGCACCGCGACGACCGCTACAGCGTCGCGCTGCCCGACTCCGCCGAGAACCAGAGCCTCGCCGCCTTCGGAGAACTGCGATTCGTCGATCGCACCGTCGAACCCCCCGTCCAGTTTGCGCTGACGACCACGGTGAAGACGTATCTGGCACCGCAGGAAGCGGCCGGCGAGTGAGAGCGTTCGGACCTCGAAGCGTGTCAAAACCAGCGGCGTCCTCGATCCCCCTCTCCTCTGGGGAGAGGGGTCAGGGGTGAGGGGATGCCCTGTGCAATCACCTTTGTTTTGCAACCGTCCGAAGCCGTAAAGCTTCATTGCGTTTTCGCGACGCAAGCCAAACGGCTCCCCTCACCCCCAGCCCCTCTCCCCCGAGGAGAGGGGAGTTGTGTCCGGACGTTCTAAAGGATGTGCCGGGCCTTCACATCGCGATCGCGAAGGCGAACAGGACGGCGAGCCAGGCGACGCCCAGGGCGTGCCAGCACCAGCCGCAGGCGGTGAGGCCGAAGCGGTATTCGTGATCGTATCCGCCCGCGAGACCGCGGAGCGTCACGTAGACCAGCCAGAAGACGGCCCCCGTCGCGTGCAAAGCATGCAATGCCACGACGACGAACACGAACGCTCGCGGACCGATCGCATCGTCGATGGGCACCCTCTGGGCCAGCAGCAACGAAAGTGCGACGCCCTGCACGGCGAGAAACAGGATCGCCGCGGCCAGACTCAGTCCGAGCGCAAGACGCAGCGCGGATTGTCTTTCCCGAAGGGCGGAACGCTCGGCCCTGACGAGTTGCCAGCTCACGACCGCGAGCAGGGCCGTGCTCGTCAGGAACGCGGCCGAGAGCACGCGGGGGCCGGTTTCGCCGACGATCCGCACGAGCAGCAGGCTGCACAGCCCCGCCAGCCCGATCGTCGCCGCCGTCGACAGAAACCAACCCACGGCGAGCCGGCTGCGGCGGGCGGTCAGTCGCGTCAGGACGTTCATCGCGTGGAATTGAAAGAATGACCCGACAGGGCGTTTCGCGAGGGGGGCGTCATCCGCTGCCCCGTCCGCGGCGGTTCATCGGAATTGTATCCGCATCGGGCGGAACGGTTTGCACTCCCCGGCGGCGCCGTCGCCGTTCTCTCGGGGCGCACGCGCACGAGAGTTGCGTGCGGAAGGAGTTACAATTTTTGCGTCGCCGATTGAAAGAACTGGACGCGCCTCCCGGTCTTCAGCTACATCTCTCTCCTCCTCTCTCCCACGTCACTTCTCTCCCACTTCAAAGCTCACTTCGAGTTGCTCAAGTCGCGTGTCGGACCCGCAGGCGAACGCCTGAGGCCGCGCCGCGACCGTTGAGGTCGCATCCCCTCTGTCGAATCGCGCCGCCGGAAACGGTTTCCGCGTGAACCTCGCTGGCGGTGCGCCCTGCCCTCTTCATCACGAAACGACACCTCTCGAATCGACTCTCGCTGCTCTCCTCTCCGATGCCGGCAGACCGTCCGCGGCCGACTCTCCAGCGGCCGCGGCGGTCGGGCGACATCGCGTGAACGTTGTACGGCCACTTTGACCGGACGTCGGTCTGACGTCGTTTGCGGTCTCTCACTCTCCCACGTTCGACTCTCCACTCTCTCCATTTCTTCTCCTCACCGAGGGGCGCTCCGTCGCCTGCGCTGCATGGTTCCCCGCACGGGAATCGCGCACGCATCGCCGTCGGTGCGCCGCTCTCCGGGCCTCCGCCATGACACACGTCTGCGTTGACGACCTTTCACCTGCCGTCGCAACCGGCAAGGTTTACCTCACCCGCACGGCCGATCCTGCCGATAAAGACGACGCGGCATCGTCTTCGTAATTCGAGACGAGGCCGCCGCACGTGAACTGCGTTCTCGCGGCGCCTCGGGCCTTTCACTCGCCTGGCAATCGGCGTTCGTCGCCGTTGCGGCCGACCTCGGTCGGGGAGAGTGTCGGGTGACGACGGCGACGTCGAGAGGGAAACGACATCTGCCGCGCGCTCGTCGTGGATGAGACGTCGGACGAAAGCATCGTCCGGAATCTCGTCGATGCACGCGAACGCGCGACGACGCTTCGGCGACGGCAGAGGGACGGCCCGCTCTCGGGCTTTCCTCTTGTCGCCGATGACGACGTGAAACGATGCCACGATCGAACGCCGTCGGCGAGACGCCGGCGGCTGGTTGGACCACGGAGGGTTGGATGGCGATCCGGACGGGCGACCCTGCGACCGGCCATACCGGCATAACCGGCCGATTCAATGTCACGACACGACACGAGACCGCGACGCATCAACCCGCACCGCACGGTACGGCCGCACCGCACGGCGTCGCCGAACCGCACGGTACGGCCGTGCAAGGCACGGCCATGCTCGAATCGATGCGAGGACCGGTGGCACATGATGCGGCCCTGGCCACGGCGACCCTGACGACCGACCGGCCGCCCGAGACGGCGCCGAATCGAATCGCCGAAGTCGCCGCCGCCGCGGCGGAATCGACGCCGTCACCGAGCGGCCCGGCGATCAGCGAAGAGATGATCGTGCTCTGGCGGGCGTATCGCGCCGAGCCTGAAAGCGTGTCGCTGCGCAACCGGCTGATCGAGAAGTACCTGCCGCTCGTGCGTTACAACGCCGAGCGCGTCTGGCAGAAGCTGCCCGAAGGGGTCGATCTCAACGACCTGATGAGCGCCGGCGTGTTCGGGCTGATGGACGCGATCGACGCCTTCGACCTCGAGCGCGGCGTGAAGTTCGAGACCTACTGCGTGCCCCGCATCCGCGGTGCGATGCTCGACGAGTTGCGGACGATGGACTGGGTGCCGCGACTGGTCCGCAGCAAGGCGAGCAAGCTCGAGGCGGCCCGCAAGGCCGCCGAGGCCGAGTTCGGCCGCCCGCCCGCCGACGTCGAGCTGGCCGAGCGGATGAACCTGCCGCTCGAAGAGTTCGAGAAGATGAAGAGCGAGGCCAGCGCCGTCGGCCTCGTGAGCCTCAATAAGAAGTGGTACGAGACCGACTCGTACAAAGACGTCCGCGAGATCGACATCCTCGAGGACTCGAAGGGCGAGGACCCCACCAAGGGCCTGCAGAAACGCGACCTGATGCGGCTCGTCACCAAGGGTCTCAACCGCAACGAGCGGCTGATCATCATCCTCTACTATTACGAGGAGCTGACGATGAAGGAGATCGGCCAGACGCTCGGCCTGTCGGAAAGCCGCGTCAGCCAGATGCACTCCAGCATCGTCGCCCGGCTCAAGGACCAGTTGCGGCGAAGACGGCCCGAGTTCGGGTGACGGGGGATCGACGCCACGACGAATCACCAGCCCGGCCGCGCAAGCGGCCGGGCTGGTTT
>JBAQZJ010000477.1:0-6027 GCA_049790855.1 Planctomycetaceae bacterium
CCCTCAGACGCTCCCTGACGGTCGCGGCTCTGATCGGCGTTCGACGGCTTCGGCAGTTTCGGCAGTTTAGGCAGTTTCGGCAGTTTCGCATTCATCGCGGCAAGCCGGTCTGAAAGGTCGTCGTCGAACTTCTCGACGAGGTCCGGCTTGTCGGCGGCGAGGTTGCGTTGTTCGGACGGGTCGGCGGCGAGATCATACAGCTCGAACACCGGTCCCTCGTAGTACTTGATGAGCTTCCAGTCGCCCGAGCGAATCACGCTGTACGGCTCGACCACGTGGCTCTGACGGTAATGCGGGAAATGCCAGAGGAGCGTGTCGCGGTCCGGCGATTCCTTGCCGGACGAGATGATGTGCTTCCACATTGAAATTCCATCGCGCTCCTTCGCCGGAAAATCGACCTTTACGGCGTCGCAGATCGTCGGGGCCAGGTCGATGCTGCATGCCGGGAAGTCGGACGTCGTTCCCGACGGCACGACGCCGGGCCAGCAGACGATCAACGGCACCCGCAGTCCGCCCTCATAGGCATAGCCTTTTCCCGAACGAAGCGGAGCGTTGTTTGTCGGGCCGATCAGCCCGCCGTTGTCCGAAGTGAAGACGATCAGCGTGTTCTCCGTCAGTTCCAGTTCATGCAGGGCGGCGGTGATCCTGCCGACCGCCTCATCCATGCTGTGGACCATCGCGGCATACGTCGGGTTCGTCTGGTCGCCGCCGGGCTTCTTGTCTCGATACTGCTCGATCAGTTCCGGCTTCGCCTGGAGCGGCGTGTGGACCTCGTAGGGCCAGTACGACAGCAGGAACGGCCCGTCGCGGTGCTCGCGAATGAAATCGACGCATTCGTCCGCCTCGCGGTCGGCGAGATACTCGCCTTCCTTTCGCGGCGGCAGCGTCGGAATCCCGTCGGGCAGGCGCTTGCTGGCGTACGGGTCGAAATAGCTCGGCGGATGACCGTAATCGCATCCGCCGGCATTCCGATCGAACCCCTGATCGGTCGGAAAGTGCCCGGGATCGCCGAGATGCCATTTGCCGACGTGGCACGTTGCGTAGTCCTTCCGCTTCAGCCGTTCGGCGATGGTGACGTGCTCGAGGTCCAACTCGAAGCGGTTGGCGGGCGTGATCAGCGGTTGCTGATCGTTCTCGACGTATCCACCGGTCTTCGACAACTCGTACTCGTTCGCGTCGCGACCGCGGCGAGGGCGAATCCAGTCGGTGATGCCGAGCCGCGCGGGGTACTTGCCGGTCAGGACGGCGGCCCGCGTCGGCGAGCAGACCGCACACGCGGCGTAAGCCTGCGTGAAACGCATCCCCTGCTCCGCCAGCGCATCGACGTGCGGCGTCTCGTAAAAATCGCTGCCCTGGCAGCCGAGATCCTTCCAGCCGAGATCGTCCACGACGATCAGCACGACGTTCGGCGGACGATCCGCGGAACGCGCCCCCCCGGCAGCGACGGCGGTCAGAAAGACGATGCCTGACGTCAAAACTCGTGAAATCATCTTGAGCTTTCCTGTCCATCGACACTCGTCGATTTGTGAACAGAATGTGTCGCAGAACGGGAAGGTTCAACCGTCTCCGGATGGTGAAACCATCACCGCATCTCGAGCGACTTCCTCCAAACGTTGTCGGTTCTGGCGTGTCGGCGACGCAGAACGCTCATGACAGGCATCGACTTGAAGCGATTCCGCGTCGCTCTCCAAACCGTTGAAGCTCTCCAAGCCGTTGAAAACGGGCCTGTTGCATCGCCGGGCTGACCCGGGATCACCTTTTCATCGTTTACGACGGTCACGGTGACGCCTATCGTGGAGAGAACTTCCACGACAGGATTCCGTAATGGCTCCGGCGAACGCCCCCCCGACCGCCGACGTTTACCCGCCCGAAGCACGAACGGCTCCCACTTCGCCGCATCGGGCGCCATTGACTCTGGAAGAACGCCTCTCCCAAGTCGTCGAAACGATGCGGGAAATGAGCATCCAGACCGATCCGCAGGAAATGGTCCGCGCCTACGGTCGGCGAATGGACACGCTGTTTCCCGTCGACCGTCGGGTTTCGCTGTCCCGCCGCACTCTGACGGCCCCCTATTACCGGGTTTCGCGGTTTTCGGAGTGGAAGGACGACATCAATCCCTGGCGGGAGAAGCACCGCTTGCCGCTTCACGAAGGCGGCCTGTTCGCCGACCTGATCTACGGCGACGCGCCGGTGATCATCGACGACCTGCACGTCGACCCCGATGATCCCGCCGCGCGCTATCTCGCGGGGCAACGGTCGCTGATGGCCATTCCGATGCTCGACGGCGGCGTCGCGCTGAACATGGTCGTGGCGACCCGCGCAGAGACGCACGCGTTCGACCGCGAACAGTTTCCCGAAACGGTCTGGCTCGCGAATCTGTTCGGACGGGCGACGCACAACCTGGTCCTGACGGAGCAGCTTCGCGACGCCTACGAAATGGTCGACCGCGAATTGAAAGTCGTCGCCGACATTCAGCAGTCGCTGCTGCCCAAGGAGATGCCGAAGATCGAGACGCTCGATCTCGCTGCCGCATATCGCACGTCACATCGTGCGGGCGGAGACTACTACGACTTCTTCCCGCTGTGGAACGGCAGTTGGGGCATTTTGATCGCCGACGTCTCGGGACACGGCACGCCCGCGGCGGTCGTGATGGCGATCACGCACAGCATCGCCCATCTCTATCCCGAAAAGAGCGTCGATCCCGGCCGGATGCTGGAGTTCGTCAACCGCCATCTCGCCGAACGGTACACGAGCGAGTTCGGCGCGTTCGTCACCGCTTTTTACGGGGTCTACGATCCGACGGCGCGAACTCTGAACTATTCGTCCGCCGGCCATAATCCGCCCCGACTGCGTCGTTGCGGGCATCAGGAAGTGCTGGCGCTGGACGGCGCCAGGAATATTCCTTTGGGACTCCTGACTGAAGTCGATTACCCCAACGTCACCGAGCGGCTGCGCCCCGGCGATCGTATCATCTTCTACACCGACGGCATCACCGAAGCCCAGAACCGGGCCGGCGAACTGTTCGGCAATCATCGCCTCGATCATCTGCTCGAATACGGGTGCGGCGAAGATCCGCCGACGATCGTCTCGAACATCATGTCGAGCGTCGAAGCGTTTTCGGAGGGTGCCACCGCGACTGACGATCGCACCGTGATTGTCGGAAACGTGCTGTAGACGACCGCCGCACAGTCAGCGATGCGGCCCTGTGATCGCTGACGCAGAAAAGTTCGCAGGCGACGCCGCGCCTGCGTTGCGGGCTAACGGTCGCCGCCGGGCCGTTCCGTGCGTATAACGGTGCTCCCGAAGGAGCGCCGCATGGAACTGACGTCCGATGATCTCGTCCTCGTCACCGGCGCCACCGGACTCGTCGGCAGCCATGTCGCTGAACGCATGCGGCATCTTGGCATATCGACACGAGCGCTCGCCCGCGCGACCGCCGATACCTCGCTGTTGCAATCGTGGGGCGTCGAGATCGTCGCCGGCGACCTGACGGACGCCGCATCGCTCCGGGCGGCGACGAACCGCGCGACTGTCGTCGTGCATTGTGCGGCCAAGGTCGGCGACTGGGGACCGATCGACGATTACCGCCGGGTGAATGTCGATGGCCTTCATAAACTGTTGGACGCCGTCCAGTCCACCGGCTCACTCAAACGGTTCGTGCATATCAGCAGTCTCGGAGTCTACGAAGCCCGTGACCACTACGGGACTGACGAAACGACGCCGGCCAGCCTGAGCGGCATCGACGGGTATACGCGGACGAAGGCTGAATCCGAAAAGCTCGTGTGTGATCGAATCCGGGAGTCCAATTTGCCGGCCGTCGTGCTGCGACCCGGCTTCATCTACGGTCCCCGCGATCGCACCGTGTTGCCGCGCATCCTCGGGCGGCTCAAGGACGGCTCGTTCAAGTTTCTCGGCTCGGGCGAGCAACTGCTGAACAACACCTATGTCGGCAACGTCGTCGAAGCGGTCCTGCTGGCGATTCGGCGCGACGACGTCGTCGGCGAGGTGTTCAACATCACCGACGGCAAGCTCGTCACGAAGCGGCAGTTCGCCGGCGCGATCGCTCGGCGGGCCGGTCTGCCCGAGCCGACAAAAAAGGTGCCATTGCCAGTTGCGAAGACCGCGGCGAAAGTCCTCGAGGCCGTTTATCGGGTGCTCGGCAAGCGGGAAGCCCCCCTGCCCTCGATGGCGACGGTCAAGTTCCTTGGGTTGAATCTGGACTATTCGATCGATAAGGCCCGCGACCGCCTTGGCTACGACCCGCCGACCTCCTTCGACGAGGGAATGGATCGGACGTTCGACTGGCTGAAGTCGCAAGGTTTGGCATAGGGACCGTTCTGCGGGTGACATGAGACTCACGTCGTTGACCGCCCGCCATGTGCGTATTCCTCTCAAACGAAGCGTGAAACACGCCTCGCAGGCTCGATGTGAGAACGACACGCTGGTCGTTCGTGCCGAACTTGACGACGGCACCGTCGGCTGGGGCGAAGGACTGCCGCGGACCTATGTGACCGGCGAGACGATCGACAGTTGCTTCGCGACGCTGGCAAGTTGCGATCTCTCACAATTCGGAGGCACGCTCGCCGGGCTGCCCGAGGTCGTGGAGCGTTGCCGGTCGCTTCGCTTGCCCGATCCGCCGTCCGGAATGCGGGACTGCTTCGGAAACACGCTGCGGTGTGCCGTGGAACTTGCGGTTCTCGATGCGGCGACGAGGCAAGCCGGTCTGCCGCTGTCGGGCGTCGCCGACTTCCTCGATGAAGCCGCGTCGATCCGGCAAGGGACGCGACAGATCCGCTACGGCACGGCGATCACATCGGTCAAACCGTGGAAGGAAGCGGCCGCTGCGCTCGCGTTTCGACTCTACGGGTTCCGGCAATGCAAAGTGAAGGTCGGCGTCGCCGGTCAGGACGAGCCGGCGTCGCTCCGTCGTATCCGACTCTGGGCGGGCCTGGCGATGGATCTGCGCGTCGATGCCAACGAAGGCTGGTCGCCCGACGAGGTCGAACGGCGGGTCGCGGCGCTGAGTTCGTTCGGGATCACGGCCGTCGAACAGCCGGTGGCCCACGAGCACGTCGGCGAACTGGCGTCGCTCCGGCCGCGACTGATCGAAGAGATCGTGCTCGACGAATCATTATGCAGCCAGACCGATGCCGACCGGGCTATCGGCGAAGGGCTGTGCGATCTGTTCAACATCCGGCTGTCGAAGTGCGGCGGTCTCGTTAACAGCCTGCTTCTCGCCGCGAAGGCGAAGGCGGCCGGATTAGGCTACCAGCTCGGCTGCATGGTCGGCGAGACAGGCATTCTCTCAGCCGCTGGGCGGCACTTCGCCTGCTCGGTCGCAGGCATCCGCTATCTGGAAGGCAGTTTCGACCGGCATCTCGTTGCGGAAACGCTGACTCGAGAAGACCTCACGTTCGGACGCGGCGGACTGGCCTCGGCCCTCGACGGTTCGGGGCTGGGCATCACCATCGACGAGACCGCAGTCGAACGGGTGACCATTCGGCGAGAGAAGATTACGCTCACCTGATCGTTGCCGCCCGGCGAATGTCGCGGGCGTTTCATCCGCCTCCGTTCCCGAAGGTTCTGACGTGAAAATCGAACATGTAGCGCTGCAGGTTCCCGATCCCCTTTCGATGGCCCGCTGGTATGTCGAAAACCTCGGCCTGACGGTCAAGCAGCGCGGCGTCGAGCCGCCCTACGGTCACTTTCTCGCCGAAGACGGCGATACGGTCATGCTCGAGATCTATGCCTTTCCCGAAGTTCCGACTCCCGACTACCCCGCGCGTGAGCCGCGAGAGCTTCACCTGGCCTTCACCTCGATGGACGTCGCCGGCGACGTCAAGCGGCTGGTCGCCGCCGGTGCTTCACACGTCTCCGGTCCCGACACGACCCCAAGTCGCGACGAAATCGCAATGCTGCGCGACCCATGGGGCGTGTGCGTGCAGCTCGTCAAGCGGGCGAAGCCGATGCTGCCTGACCGGTAGCCGCCGATCGATTGTCGCCTTTCGCTCCGCGAAAGGAACGCTC
>JBAQZJ010000478.1:0-22691 GCA_049790855.1 Planctomycetaceae bacterium
GACAAAGTCCGCCCGGCGGCGACGTTCGGTTCCCGTCACCCCGCGGTTCACACTGTCGGATCGCTGATCGATTCCCATGCTCGACGGCCCCCTCCCGCCGGCTGAACCGGTCGAACCCTCCGAAGCCTCGAGCCCGGCGCCTCCTCCGCCGCCGGGTTACGTCGTTCGTTACGGTCTAACGCGTTTCGTCGCCGAGTTCGCGACGCGAGGTTCGGAGTCCTATCCGCGAGGTGCCGCGGTCGTCGTTCGCACGGATCGCGGCACCGAATGGGGCGAAGTGCTTTGCGCTGCGACCTCCCGCACGCGGGAGTTCCTTGCGACGCCCGAACCGGCGGGACGCCTCCTGCGAATTGCCGGCCGCAGCGACGACGAAGGATTGGAGCGGTTGCGGGAATCGGAACGCGACGCTTTCCGCGGCGGCCTGGAGTTGATCCGCGAGTCCCGGCTCGTCATGCAACTGGTCGACGTCGAATGGCTGTTCGGCGGCGAGCGGTTGATCTTCTATTATCTCGCAGAGCAGCGAATCGACTTTCGAGAACTGGTCAAACTGCTTGCCAAACGGTTCCGCACGCGCATCGAGATGCGGCAAATCGGGGTCCGCGATGAAGCGAAACTGCTGGCCGATTACGGCGACTGCGGCAAACCGGTCTGCTGCAATACGCACTTGCGCGAAATGCCGCCGGTCTCGATGAAGATGGCCAAGCTGCAGAAGGCCACGCTCGACCCGCACAAGATTTCCGGCAGGTGCGGACGGCTGAAATGCTGCCTTCGTTACGAATACGACACCTACGAGGCTCACCGGCGCGAGCTGCCCAAGGTCGGCGCCAGCGTCATTACGAAACAGGGCCAGGGCCGCGTCGTGGCGGTCGAACTGCTCGCTCGCAAGCTGCTCGTTCAGTACGAAGATCATCGCCGGCATCTGACGGACGAAAACGACGTGTTGACCGTCGTTCGCGGCGACACGGCGGCGACGCACGAGACGGATGGATCGGGCGACCCGACGTGACGGCGGAATTCGTCTCGACGAGAACGCCATGAGTTGTGTATTTCGGCGGACGCGAACACAAAAGTCGCTCTTCGATCTGCTACTTTTCAGGATTTCCCCCACGAGCCGTTGACCGGGCGGCCTGACGATGCTCATCATGCCCTACGGCAGCGACGCGGACGGCGCCTCGTCCCGTGCCCAGGAACAGATACGAGTCGGACGATGAACTCACTGACCAGTTCGCCCGTCAAGTCCAGGCCGCGGTACCACCGCAACGCATATCACTTCGTTTTCAGCGCCCTGCAGTTCACGCAGGAGAAACTGAATCGCACCGCCGCACACGTGCTCCACGAAGAAGAGGCCCACATCAGCGGCCAGGAGCTTTGCGACGGGCTGCGGGAACTGGCGTTGCAGAAGTTCGGACTTCTGACGAGAACCGTGCTTCGCCATTGGGGCGTCAATTCGACCGACGACGTCGGCCGGATCGTGTTCGAGCTGATCGAACGAGGCGAAATGCGCAAGACCGATCGCGACGCCCTCGATCATTTTCTCGACCTCTATGACTTCAACGAAGCCTTCGATCACGGCTACCGCGTCGATGTCTCCAAAGCATTCCGCGACAATTGATGGTGGAGCCGCGACCCGGCGGAGCAGCAAGCTCCTCGTCTTGGCCGTTTTTGTCACGACGTGCTGGCTCGGAGCGCTGCTCGCGCTTGCGGCGACGACGGCGAATCCCGTCACGGTCAACCGCAGCCAACTGCTTGCCGCCGATGCCGTCGTCGTCGCTCGGGCCGACCTTGCGACGGTGCGAGACGACACCGTTTCGATCGACGTCGGGCAAATTCTCGCGGGCCGCGACTTGCCGCCGTCGCTTCGCATCATCGATGCGGAGACCGGTCGATTTCAGAAGGGGTCGCGGTATCTGATCCCGCTGCAGAAATCCGCCGACGGATACGCTGTGACGCCGGTGCCGAAGCTGAAGTTGGAAGCCACGCCGCGCGGACTGGTGCTGGTACCTTTCGACGATGGCGAAGGCCGCACCGCGGTGTTCTACCCGGCAACTGAAGACGTTCTGCGTGCGACAGAACGGATTCTCACGACGGAAGCCGCGAAGCCGTATCCCTGACGGTCGCGGCTCTGAATGATGCGGTGCCTCTCCGAACTGGCGGTGACGCGTTCTTTCCATCAAGCTAGAATCGCCGTCCCGGCGACAGTGCCGGGTCGTGGTGTTGCTAACAGGATTCAGAGCCGGAAAACCGGAGTCCGATCGATGACACTCTTCCCGCCCGCGCGAGAAGGCCGCTGGGCCGTTCGTCTTGGCATTGCGATGACCGCCTGTGTCTGCGGCGTATCCGTGGCGCACACGGCCGATCCGCCCACGCCGGAGCTGGCGCTTTCGTTCCGCCCGGCCCAGAAGAACATCGAAATCGACACGCCCGACAAGGCCGACTTCGAAAAGTGCGAAGTGAAGGTCGAGAAGAGCGGCAAAATCTCGGGGTGGCTCGTGCTCGGTCCGCAGGGCCAGATGCTGCGCCGGTTCCTCGACACGAACGCCGATAACGTCGTCGACCAGTGGAGGTATTTCCACAACGGGCTTGAGGTTTACCGCGACATCGACACGAACGCGAACAACAAGGCCAACGAATCGCGCTGGCTCAACACGGCCGGAACCCGGTGGGGCGTCGACGCGAACGAGGACGGCAAGATCGACTCGTGGAAGGTTCTTTCCGCGGAGGAGGCCAGCGAGGTCGCCGTCGAAGCGATGCTGCGGGGCGACGTCAAGCTGCTGCAGTCCGTCCTGATCGACGACGACGATCTGAAGGCTCTTGGCGTCGACGAGGAACTGTCTGCGAAACTGACGGCCTCGGTCGCCGACCCGGTGGAGCAACTGGCGGTCGCGGCGAAGGACTCGAAAATCCTTGGCCCCGGAACGACCTGGCTGCGGTTCGATAGTTCGAATCCGGGCGTGATCCCTGCCGACGACGGTAAGGCGAAAGAGGATCTCTACGTCTACGAGAACGCCATGGCGATCGTCGACGTCGGCGGCGAAGCCGGTCTCGTTCAGATCGGCGAAATGATCCGCGTCGGCGAAACGTGGAAGCTGACGCAGGTGCCGAAACCGATCGAAGGCGACAGTGTTCAGATCACCCAAGGCGGTCTTTTGATGCAGCCGCCGGCGATCGTGCCCGGCAGCGTGCCGGGCGGCATCTCTCCGAAGATGCGGGAGTTGCTCGAAGCGCTTCAGAAGCTCGACGGTGCGGCGCCCGACCCGGCGGACGGCGTCGAAGCCTTCGCGAAGTACAACGCCGAACGGGCACGAATCCTCGCGGGGCTGGCAGAGGCGTCGGAGACGGCCGAAGACAAGGAGATGTGGACGCGCCAGTTCGCCGACAGCGTCTCGGCCGCCGTGACGACCGGCGTCTATCCGGAAGGTTTGAAGGCACTGGAGAACGTCGAGCGGCAACTTGCCCAGGCGAAAACCGACCCGTCGTTGCTTTCCTACGTCCGGTATCGCCGACTGTTCGCCGAGTACAACCTGCGTCACCGCGACGCCGACGCGGAAGAGCGCGTCGAAGTGCAGAAATGGTGGTACGTTCAGCTCGAAGATTTCGTCAAGCAGTTTCCGAAGGCGCCCGATGCCGCGGAAGCGCTGTTGCAACTCGCGATCTCAAAAGAGTTCGATCGCGACCTTGAGACGGCGGCTGACTGGTATGAGACGCTGGTCAAGAACCATCCGGAGAGCGGTCCCGGTCTGCACGCGGCCGGGGCGTTGCATCGCCTCGGCCTGAAAGGCAAGCCGTTCGAGTTCACCGCCTCGGGACTCAAAGGCGAGACGATCTCGACCGAGTCGTTCCGGGGTAAGGTGTTGCTGGTGTTGTTCTGGTCGACCGCGTGCCGACCCTGCGAGGAGGAACTGCCGCTCGTCCGCGCCCTGTACGAAGAGTACAAGGAGAACGGGTTCGAGATACTCGGCGTGAATCTCGACCTGAACACCGAGGACGTGCCGTCGTACATCGCCAAGCACCAGATGACCTGGCCGCAAGTTCATGAGCCGGGCGGGCAGGAAAGCAAGCCGGCCCGACAGTTCGGCATCATCTCGCAGCCGACGATGTTTCTCGTCGGCCGGGACGGCAAGGTGCTCAGCCGCGGCGTCTCGATCCCCGACCTCAAGGCCTCGCTGCCCGATCTGCTCAAACGCGAGGCCGGTGCCGCAGGTCCGAAAGAACCGTTGCGGTAATCGGCGATGCTTTCAGAGCCGCGACCGTTGGGGAGCCTGTTGCGGCACCCCACGTCGTCAAACGCTCCCTGACGGTCGCGGCTCTGATGGCGTGAGGCTCGAAATTTTCCGTCCCGGACACGGCAAGGACGTCGTGATGAAGCCGCTCCTGTTGATCGCGATCGCGGCGCTCGCCGTGATCGGTTGCGGCGGCCGTATCGCACGGCTCGACCGCATGAGCCGGGTCGAGTCCGCCGTCCTGACGGATGCGAACACGCTCGCTCCCGATACGAGTTCAACGGCGCAACCCGCCGTCCACGTTACCGACCCCGATCGACTGGCGGCCCTGGAGACGTTTCTTATAAAGCGGCGAGGCGCGTGGAAGAAAGTGTCTGGTCGACCGCGCCCGGCCCGATTTCAGCTCGAACTGCTCGGCGAAGGCGAACCCATCTATACGGTCTGGATCGACCCGGGCTATCTGGCACTCGCGGAAGGGAAAGAAGTTCAGGAAACGCGGCTCTCAAACGCCGACATGGCGGAACTGCTTTCTTGCCTCGGGTTGCCAGCCGATTACCTGAGCCCTGCCGCATCGATGGCCGGACCGGGGCCATCGGTCGTGCCCGCCGATTGGGCGACGCCTCTCGAAGGCACGCCGCATTCGACGCCCGGCCCGCCGCACCAGAACCCGTGACCGCGTTCAGTGCCGCTTCTGAACTGCTTACGCCTGACCGTTGAGACGCACCGGCGAACCGATTCGATGGCTCTGCGCGACGGCTCGCACGAGTGCGTGACTGCGGCGAACATCGTCGAGATCGGCGACCGGTATCAAACCGCCGACGACGCGACGGCAGAAATGGTCGAGCATCACCTGCACGGCCGACCGATCGGCGGCCAGACTCTCGTCCCCCTGCTCGCTGTCAGTCCGCCACGTGATTCGATCGACGGCATCGAGCGTCGCTTCGCCGCGTTCGCATCGCACGCGGTATCTCGGCACCACGACGTCGGCAGCGGCGAAGGATGAAGTCGATCGTAATCGAATGTCGGCCAACGGAAACTCGCCGCCGATCCGCGGCCGGGCGAAGGTCAACTGAATCGTCTCCGGAGCGCCGGAATCCGTCGCTGCCGCTTGAACGCCGGCGGGCGGCGTCGGCACGACGTAGCAACACCAATCCGCAAGCCGCGCTACGAAATCTTCCCACGGACCTTCGGCCGTCGAATGTCCGTTTGTCGAGCGGGCGGGACACTCGGCGTCGATCTCGATCTGAAGCGGCCGTCCCAGCCGTGTCGCCATCAATTCGCGCAGGCGGAATGTGGACGGCGTATAGCGCGAGTCGAGTGCCGGCATGACCATCGTCCCGCATCCGACGGCGGCGTCGGCCAGCCGATCGAGAGTCGCCTCGTCGGCAGCGAACGACCCACCGATGAAAATCGGTCGACCGGCGCGGCACAACAGCCGGATTGCCCCGGGGCCGCACCAACCCGTGTCGAAAACGAGCAGCGCCTTCAGATCGTCCCGACGCGCCAAAGCCTGCATGCCGGCGACGGGGATCGCCCCCAATTCAGCGGCCGCCTGTTCTGCGCGGCTCAAGACCGAATCATAGACGGCGCGGACGACGATTCGGTTCCGCAACGACTTCAGAGCCGGCCGGTACCGCGTTTCCCACGCCGGGCTGAGACCGATGACACCGACTGGAACCATCGAGAAAGCGGGGGACGGGATGCGGGCACGGGACGGAATGCCGGAGCAAGTCCGGCGGGCTTCCGTATATCTTAGCGGCAGAAACCCGCTTCTCCAAGGGGTTTCCGCCGCGGACGATACTGGCGGATGTCGGCGGTTTCGTCTCCGGTTTCGTCTCCGGTTTCCGCCGTTCGTCATCCGTCATCCATTCCTCACCCCGTCCGCCGGCTCTCTTTCGGTACCCAGCCATCGGGCAACTCCGCGCCTTTGGGAAGCACAAGGATGCCATCACGCACCAGCAGCGGTTCGAAGTCGCGATCGGTGTCGGTGATTGACGACGGAACGAGTTTCACGTTACGGCCGATCCGGCAGTTCTTGTCGACGATCGCGCCTTCGATCGTGCTGCCGTCGGCGATGCCCATGGGTGGTCGGTTGGTTTCGAGATCGTAGCGACGATGTTCGTCGGTCTGGTAGTAATCGGCCCCGAGCACGACGGTGTTGCGAATGGAAACGTTGCGCCCGATCCGCATTCGCAAGCCGATGACGCTGTTGACGATTGTCGCCCCTTCGCCGATGACGCAACCGTCAGCGATGAGGCTGTCGCGAATTTCGGCCCCCTCGACGCGAGTCGGCGGAAGATGCCGACTCTGCGTGTAGATCGGCGCTTCTTCGACGACGAACTGAAACGGCGGCATCCGGCTGGCAAGGTCGATGTTGGCCTGAAAGTAGTTCTTGATCGTGCCGATGTCCTCCCAGTAGCCGTCGAACAGGTGGACAAACACCCGTTTCGTCTGAATCGCCATCGGGAAGACCTCTTTCCCGAAGTCTTCGTGCGTCGTGCTTCTCAGCAATTCGACAAGCACGTCGCGGTTGAAAAGATAGATGCCCATGTTCGCCAGGCAGTCGCGGTCGCCGGCCTCGATGCCGCGAGCCTTGAGCCAGGCCGGATCGGTCAGGACCGGCTCGAGGGCGTCCGCCGTCTTCGGCTTCTCGACGAATCCGTGAACGCGGCCGCTGTCGTCAAACCGCATGATTCCGAAGGCGCTGGCCTGCGCCGATGCAACCGGCGTGGTGGCGATCGTCACGTCGGCCTTCGAGCCGCGGTGCGTCGCCAGCATGTCGCCGAAGTCCATCCGGTAGACCTGGTCGCCCGAAAGGATCAGCACGTATTCGACGCCGTGCTGCTCGATGTACCGCAGGTTCTTGCGGACCGCGTCAGCGGTCCCCTGATACCAGTCGCTTTCGGCCGCCTCCTGCGCCTGCTGGGCGGCGAGAATCTCGACGAACCCGCCGCTGAACCGGTCGAACTTGTAGGTGTCGCGAATATGCCGGTGCAGGCTGACGCTGTTGAACTGCGTGAGCAGGTAGATCTTGTTCAGCCCGCTGTTGAGGCAGTTCGAGATCGGGATGTCGATGATGCGGTACTTGCCGGCGAGCGGCACCGCGGGCTTCGAGCGATACTGCGTGAGCGGGAACAGTCGAGTCCCTTTGCCGCCGCCAAGCACAAGGCTGATCACGTTCCGCATGGCACTCGATCCATCCAGGTCGGTTGAAGGCATGTCACTGAGTTTCCCGCGACGCAACAGCGCGGTTCACCCTACAAATCGGCTGACGGGTCCGCAATCGGACATGGCGCGAAGTTGCAAACGGGGGCGGCCGGGATCTTCACTCAGAGCCGCGACCGTCAGGGAGCGTTTTTCGAGTCGGAGACGCCGAGAAACGCTCCCTGACAGTCGCGGCTCTGATGTCGGCTGCGAGACCGGACGAACGTCCGCCGCGACGGCGTCGGCTGGCTGTCGCTCACTTCTCAAGACGGCTAGACTTGGGACATCGTGAATGCGTCCCTTCGCTGAAGGAATTTCTGTGTCGATCGTGTCGTTCCGGATGTCTGCCGTCGTCGTTTGCCTCGTGCTTCTCACCGGCTCGTCGTTCGCCTTCGTTCCGAACAAGGACGCCGCCGAAGACGCTTCAACGACGACCGCAACGGTCGGCACCGCCGGACCGTCGGGTTATGACCCGCCGATCCAACCCGCGAGCGACGAGGCCGTTCGGGCGCTGTCGTCGTTTCGCGTTCCTGAAGGCATGCAGGCGTCGCTTGTCGCCGCCGAGCCACTACTGGCGAACCCGGTGGCCTTCTGGATCGACGGCGAGGGACGCTACTGGGTCTGCGAGACGTTCCGGCAGGGGAACGCCGTCGTCGACAACCGCGGCCGCGACTACTGGCTGCTCGACGACCTCGCCGCGCAGACCGTCGAAGACCGGCTCGGCTACTACCGCAAGCATCTTGGCGAAGAAGGGCTGAAGGCGTTCAGCGAGCACCACGACCGCATCCGGGTGCTCTCCGACAAGAATGGTGATGGAAAAGTCGACGAGGCGACCGTCTTCGCCGACGGGTTCAACGACCCGGTCGAGGGGACCGGGGCCGGCGTGATGACCGTCGGCGACGACGTCTACTACACGAACATCCCGCACCTGTGGCGGCTGCGCGACACGAACGGCGACGGCGTCGCCGACGAACGGAAAGCACTGCTGTCCGGCTTCGGCGTGCGGACCGCATTCCGCGGTCACGACATGCACGGCCTCGTCATGGGGCCGGACGGGCGGATCTATTTCAGCATCGGCGACCGCGGCTACAACGTTGTCACGCAGGAAGGCGAACGGCTCGCCCGGCCCGACACCGGCGCCGTCTTCCGCTGCGAGCCCGACGGATCGAACCTCGAAGTCTACGCCTACGGTCTGCGGAACCCGCAAGAGCTGGCGTTCGACGACTACGGCAATCTGTTCACCGGCGACAACAACAGCGACTCGGGCGACCGCGCCCGCTGGGTCTACGTCGCCGAGGGCAGCGACAGCGGCTGGCGAATGTACTACCAGTACCAGGACGACCGCGGCCCCTGGAACCGCGAACTGATGTGGCTGCCGTACGACACGCCCGCGCTCGATTCCGAGATCGCGACCGGAACGCCGACAGGCGTCGCCGTCAAAGACGTCCAGCCCGCCTACATCCTGCCGCCGGTGGCGAACCTCGGCGATGGCCCGAGCGGCCTGACCTACTACCCCGGCGTGGGCCTCTCCGACCGCTACGACGGACACTTCTTCCTGTGCGACTTCCGCGGCACGCCGAACAACAGCGGCATCCGCAGCTTCGCCGTGAAGCCGAAAGGAGCCGGCTTCGAGCTGGTCGACTCGCACGAGTTCATCTGGAGCATCCTCTGCACCGACGCCGACTTCACCCCCGACGGCCGGTTCATCATCGCCGACTGGGTCAACGGCTGGAACGGCGAGGGGAAAGGCCGGCTGTATGCGTTCAGCGATCCGCAGCACGTGAAGGAAGCGGCGGAGAGTGCGAATCTGCTCGCCGAAGATTTTTCGAAGCGGACGCCGGAGGAGTTGATCGGGCTGTTCAGTCATCGAGATCAGCGGGTAAGGCAGAAGGCGCAGTTCGCGCTGGCTTCTCGTCCAATGGCGACCTGGACGCCCTTGGCGCTCGATCACCTCAAACAGAGCAATGCTATTACCGCACTCCATCTCGTGTGGGCAGCGGGGATCGCAGGTAGGAGGCAAGGCATTGAGAATGGGGACCAGGCTTACATTTTCGGGAGAGCCAGTTCACCCAGTGCCTCACGCGATTCGCGGGTACGGGCTGCGGCAATCCGCGCTGCCGCTGACGTTTTATCCGCTGTTGAGCGGGATGCGCCGGAGGAACATCACATCCGCAGTATGTTGAACCAGACCATCACCAGCGGATTTGTAGATCGCGATCCCGTTGTGCAACGAGAGAGTCTGCTCGCCATGGCGAGAGTCCTCAACAGCACGGACGGCACGCTGATTCAGCCATCATTCGCGCAACTACTCAATCGTGCCGGCGACGATCCTGTGCTTCGGCATGCGATTCAGATGCTGCTAGCCCAATGTCACACGGATTTTCTCGTCTCCGCAAAAGACGACGCTTCAATTCGTTATCGTGTCGCGAGCGTGGTTGCACTGCGTCGGAAGCACGCACCGCAGGTGGCGGAGTTCCTGAACGACCCCGCCCCATCCGTCGTCACCGAGGCCGCCCGCGCCATCAACGATGTCCCCATCGAAGAAGCGACGCCGCAGCTTGCGGCGATCGCAAGCAAAGAAGGTCTGAACGACCCGACGCTCCGCCGCGTCCTCAACGCGAACTTCCGCCTTGGAACGAAGGCCAACGCCGAAGCCGTCGCGAAGGTCGCCGCGATCGATGCGACGCCCGTCAGCCTGCGGGTCGAAGCCATCGAAGAACTGAAGCTGTGGGCCGAGCCGCCGCAGACGGACCGTGTCACCGGGATGTACCGGCCGATCGAGCCGCGCGACGCAGCTTTCGTCGCCGAGGTCGCCCGGCCGATGCTCGACACGCTGTTGTCGGCGTCGGATGCCCGTGTGCGGGCAGCGGCGATCGAGCTGGCGGCCGCTCATACGATCGGAGAAGCGGAACCGGCGCTGCGGAAGTTCGTCGCCGAGACGGAGCGAAACGATGCCGAACGAATCGCGGCGCTCCAGGCGCTGTCGGCGATCGGCGCAAACGACCTGAACGCGATATTGGAGACGGCCGTTGCCGACGACTCCCCCAAAGTTCGGGCTGAAGCACGATCGTTGTGGGCGAAGTACGACCCCAAGGCCGCGGTGCCGGTACTCGACCAGACGATCGCCGACGGCGCGACGGTCGAGAAGCAGGCCGCAATTGCGGCACTCGCCGATCTTGGGAACCAGCAGGCCGACGCCGTCCTCGCCCGCTGGTTCGACAAATTCGTCTCCGGCCAGGTGCCCGCCGAGATCGGCCTCGACCTGCTCGAAGCCGCGGGGAAGCGTGAGGCGCTCAAGGGCCGGCTCGAAGCGTATCAGTCGGCGGCGTCCAGTGGCGACAAGCTCGCGGCGTGGCAGACGTCGCTTGTCGGCGGCAACGCCGAACGCGGTCGCGACATTTTCATGAACCGCGCAAGTGTCTCGTGCCTGCGGTGCCACAAGGTGGAAGACAACCGCGGCGGCGAAGTCGGCCCGAACCTCGCGAAGATCGGCTCGGAAAAGGACCGGAACTACCTGCTGGCGTCGCTCGTCACGCCGAATACAAAGATCGCCGAAGGCTTCGAATCGGTCGTCCTCGTCACGTCCGAAGGGAAGGTTCTCACCGGTGTGAAGCGGGCGGAGGACGACAAGTCGGTGACGATCATCACCGCCGAGGGCAAGGGCATCGTCGTGCCCAAGGACGAGATCGAAGAACGCGCCGTCGGCCAGAGCGCGATGCCTGAGGATCTGCTCAAGCACCTCTCCAAACACGACGTCCGCGACCTCGTCGAGTACCTGACGACGCAGAAGGGACAGGGCCGGGCGAACGCGACGGAGGAGTGAGAGCCTGTCCGGCGAATTTCAACCAGCCAGCCGAGAGACGACACGACGTTTCGCTCCTGCGAGCTTCCGGACGGCGGCCGCGGCGACTCTTCGTTGCCGCAGCCAGCTCGCTTCGGCGAGATGGCGGGTCGCGGCGAAGGGCCGGGTGCTGTAGCGGTGACGAATCGCGTAGTGCGGCCGCCAGTAGAACACCGACCGCGGCGAGAGCATGCTGTCGACGAGGCTGCTGTTGCCGCAGTCGTTCCAGATGATGGCGTGAAGCGCGACGAGGGCTTGATACCCCGCCTTGCCGGCGCGCAGGACGAACTCCGAGTCGGCGTGATATTGCGGGAACCAGCGGGCGTCGTACGTTCCGACCTCTCGAAAGCAGGCGGCGGGAATGAGCGTTCCGCAACCGGTGAGAATGTCGACCGGCTTCGGATCTGATTGCGCCGCGATCACCGATTCGCGGCTCTCGCCCCAATGATGAAGCTGAAAGAGCACGTCGTGCTCCCAGTCCATGTACCCGCCGGCCGCCCAGACTTTTTCCGGCTCGTCCATCTGGCAAATCAGGCTGCCGATCACGCTGCGCGGATGCGCCTCCGCCGTCTCGACGAGCCGCGTCAGGAAGTCTGCGGCGACTTGCACGTCGTTATTGATCGTCAGGACGTAGTCGAACTTTTCGCGCAAGGCGTATTCGACGCCGCGATTGGTTCCACCGGACCACCAGAGATTGCCGTCGCCCGCGAGGACGACCACCTCGGGGAATCGATCGGCGAGCACCTGCGCGGTGCCGTCGGTCGACCCATCGTCGGTGATGACCACCCGGTAGTTCGGGTAATCGATCTCGCGAAACGATTCCAGGAACCGGGCCGTCAATTGGATCTTGTTGTGAACCGGTACGACCACGGCGACTTGCGGCGCAGTTGCCATTGGATCTTCCTTTCAGGCAGTTCGACGGTTGTGTTGCGATCGGTTTTCGTCGGGGGGAGTTTCAGACGAATCGCCGAAGTCGGCTTTTGACCTCTCGACGCAGACGCCCCAGGATTCGTCGAGCCAGAGGACGGCGGGGCAGATGGGCAAGCTGGCCGTGTACCGGCCAGACGATTCGCGTCGAGAAGGTCCGCGACACGTTCACGGCGGCCCGGTCCGGCAACACCCGCATGGCCGCTTTGATCGGATTCGGTTTCGTGAGCGCTTCGACATGCGGCCGGAGTGAATCGCGTCGCCAGGCCACGGCTTCCAACGGCGGCGTCGCTTCTTCGTGGAATCGGGTGTAGGACAGCCCCAGATACTGACCGTGCGGGTCGCAATACAACACCTCGCCGATCGCCATCTGCGACTCGGGATTTGCCGCCAGGGCCGCGGCGGCCGCACGCGGAGCTCCTTCGCACACTGCCGCCCCTGCGCTCATGACGAACACCATTTCGGCGGTCAGTGCGGTCGTCCAGTCGCTGTTGCGAGGCTTGACGCAGACCTGCTCGAAATTGTCGATCAACGCGACGACGCGCTCATCCAGTTCGCCGGCGTCTTCGATGACCAGAATCTGATCGGATTCATCGACGATCAGGGCCAATTGCTTCAGCGACCGCTCCAGAGACCGGTTGCAACCGCAGCCGAGCACGACGAAGGCGGTCGGCTGATCTGGCCCACCTTCGTCGTGAAATCGATCGACGGCGTCGTCGATCAGTCCGATCGTCTCATCGGCAAGGCGCTCGACCGTGAACCGTTCCGCCTGCCGCCTGCCTTTCGCAATCAGATCGGCGCGAGCCTCGTCGTCATCGACGAGCCGTGATATGGATTCCGCCCACAGCGCAGGAGTCGGATCGACGTACAGCGCGGCGTCTCCGCAGATTTCGGGAATGCTTGCGGCCCGATTCGCCACGACGGGGCAACCGCAATACATCGCTTCGACGAGCGGCATGCCGAAGCCCTCGAACTCGCTTGGAAAGCAGAGCAAGAGCGCCCGCTCGTACAGGTATCGCAGCGCCCCCGGCGGAACGTGTCCCATCCAGACGACGTCGGCGGCGAGACCATGCTTTTCGATGAGGCGGTCGAGTTCGATCGAGTGCCCGACGCGATGGCCGGTCAACACGCACTTGAACGTCAGCCGTCCTTCCGACTTCAGGCGGGCGACCGCCTGAAGCAGCAGCGCATGGTTCTTGTGGGGGTAGGTGTTGGCGGGGTAGACGACGAAGCGATCCGGCAGTTGCGGCAAACTCGTCGGCCACTCGGAAGCGGCGTTGAGCATTCCGTAATTGGGGGCCAGATGCGTGACGCGGATGCGTCCTGGATCGGCACCGAACTCTGAACAGATCGTCTCTTTCGAGAACTCGGAAATCGTGACGAGCGTCGTCACCGAATGGATGACCCGCGGATAGACGATCGAGCGGGCCGCCAGTTCTCCGGGCGAAAAGTACTGGGGAAAGAATCGCTCCTGGACGTCGGCCAGCGTCGCAAGCGTCGGGCGATCGAGAAGCTGAGGTTCGAACCCGTTCAACGGGCAGAAGTAGACGTCGAACGACTTCGTGTGCGCGTAGATCTCGTGCGAGTGCTCGACCTCGACCAACCGGACCCGAGCACGTTCGGCGTCGGACAGGCCCCGCAAAGTTCCGCCGATCGACGGCAGGGCCGTCAGGCCGTGGAAGATGACGAACTCGTGATCGGTTCGACGCACCAGCAGTGGAAGCAGCTGCAGCACGTACTGACGCATTCCGCCGCCGCGCAAGGCCAGCGGAAACAGGTTCACGCCGAGCCGCAGTCGATGACGGTTCTTCGGCAGTTTCGCCGAACCGTCGCCGACGAAGAGATTGATCGTCGGCGAGTCGTTTCCGACGGCGTGCGATGCCGGGCAAGCGGCGGCGGAGGAAGGCATGGACATCTCGAGACCACCTTTACCGTGAACGCGAAGTCGCGGCGCTCATTGAGGATTCTCGTCGCGATCCGTCTGCGTCGGCCGGAATGATAAGCGGGTTGGTCGCGTCACCGCGTCTATGCCGCATGCTGGCTGATCTCTTTTCGTTCCTGCCGGGCGAGATCCCAGTCATGGTCCACCATTCGCCACACCAGTTCCTCGAACGAGACTTTCGGCGACCACCCCAGGACCGAGCCGACTTTCGAAGCATCCGCGGCGACCACCGGCACATCCCGCGGCCGAAGGAGATGCGGCGGGAATCGGACGTGGTCTTTCCAGCACAGGCCGACGCGCCGAAAAGCAATCTCCAGAAACTCGCGCAACGTATGCGTCTGCCCGGTTGCGACCACGTAATCGTCCGGCACATCGTGACGCAGCATCAGTCGCATGCAATCTGCGTAGTCGCGGGCGTAGCCCCAGTCGCGGGCAACGTCGATATTGCCGAGTTCAAGAACGTCTTGAAGTCCCTCGCGGATTCGCGTCGCGGCCCGGCTGATCTTGCGGGTGACGAACGACTCGCCGCGACGCGGCGATTCGTGGTTGAACAGGATTCCATTGCAGGCGAACAGGCCATAGGTCTCGCGGTACGTGGTGACGAGCTGAAAGGCGCAGGCCTTGGCGCATCCGTACGGGCTGCGCGGCATGAGAACCGTCGCCTCCGACCACGGCAGGGGAGCCTGGCTGCCGAAGATTTCGCTGCTGACGGCCTGAAACAACCGGACGGGCCGACCCGACTCGTGAAGCCGTCGGGCGCCCTCGAGTAGCGACAGGGCGCCGCCGGCGTTCACTTCAAGCGTGCGTGCGGGCGTATCGAACGAATCACGGACATGGCTCTGCGCACCGAGGTTGTAAATCTCGGTGGGGCCGAGTTCCACGACCGTCTCGGCCAGCGGTGAACCGTCCGACAGATCGCCGACGTGGAGATGCACGGCCGCGGCGAGTTCGTCTCCGATCTCGGCGCGTAGTCGTCCCGCGGCATCGGCCCCGCGCACCAGTCCGTGAACGGAGTACCCATCCCGGAGCAGGAGTTCCGTGAGATAGGTTCCGTCCTGACCGGTGATGCCGGTGATGAACGCGATTCGATCAGCCATTGCGCCTTCCGTGGCGTCGGGAGAGGTCAGCGACGCGTCAGGCCGCGCGTCCAGGAGTCAGACTCTCTTCCAGCTTGCGAACCGCAGTTGCCGCGTCGGCGAGAATCATCTGATGTTTGCGCAACTCGTCACCCTGCCACACCGCGAGCGAGTGAAGCTGCTGCCGTTCTTCGTCGACGCGACGAATCAGTTCCCTCAACGAAGAACCGGGTCGGACGTCGCCTGGAGATTCAAAGGGGTATCCGTACTCCGCGAGAACGTCGCCGTGCAATGCCTCGAGAAGGGACAACTCGTTCGGCGAGAACTGCGACCTCCAGGAGTCCGTCCGGCCGCTTCGGAAGAACTTCGGTGCGATCTGATGAAGTTCCTCGAACGTCGGTATCCGATCTCCGATCGGCGCGATGTCGAGAAACTCGGCAAGCAACGGGATGTGGCCGATCGGATCGGCGACGAGACGTTCGAAACGCAGCAGCAAGGTGTTCGGTCGCGACAACGGATCCCATCGGCGAACGTGATCTCCCCAGGAACCGAAACTGACAAGCCCGGCAATGACCGCCAGCATGTCGGAGTCCTTATGGTCGATGTCGCGCAGATAGTGAAAGTACGACGAGATCGCTTCCCGGCCGTCGCGGATGACGTAGATCGCCTGACGGTCGTCGAACGGCGGATGATGCGTCTTGACGACGTCCAGCTCCGCACGATCCGCATATCGGGCGACGTCGTAGGGATCGCCTGCGGAGGGACCGTCCGTTTCCTGCCGATCCATCCCGCCGGCGGCGACAGGACAGGTCTCTTCGGTTTCCCGGTAGAGCGAATAGGTCTCTACGCCGAAGACTTCGCGCAGAATGATCCGAAGGAACGTGTTTCCCGACCGCGGATAAGAGGCGAGCCAGACTAACATCGGGAGGTCTCTCCGACGTCGGATAAGAGGTTCTGCTCAAGCGGCGGCACGCGACCGTCGGTCGGAGACATACCAGGCGATCGTGCGTCGTACGCCGTCTTCGAATCCGATCTGCGCCCGCCAGCCGAGCAGTCGCTCTGCGCGTTCGGTGTCCAGACAGCGGCGAGGCTGACCGTCGGGCTTGGTCGCGTCCCATTCGATGCCGCCGGCGTAGCCCGTCTCGCGCGAAATCAGCTCGGCAAGATCTTTGATGCGAATCTCGCGTCCGGTGCCCAGGTTGATCGGCGTCGGCGCGTCGATTCGTTCGACGGCGGCAAGAACGCCTTCAGCCGCATCGTCGACGTAGAGAAACTCCCGCGAGGCCGATCCGGTGCCCCAGAGGGAGACCGACGGCAGACCCGCGGCCTTCGCTTCGAGGCATTTGCGAATCAGCGCAGGCACGACGTGGCTGGAGTGCAGGTCGAAGTTGTCGCCCGGGCCGTAGAGATTGACCGGCACGACGACCGCGCTCTTCATGCCGTACTCGAGCCGGTAGGCGTCGAGCATGACGAACAACGCCTTTTTCGCAACGCCGTAGGGAGCGTTCGTCTCCTCCGGATAGCCGTTCCAGATGTCGTCTTCGTGGAACGGCACCGGTGCGAACTTTGGGTAGGCGCACACCGTGCCGACCTGAACGAACTTGCCCAGACCGCGAATGCGGGCCTGTTCGATCAGGTGCAGACCCATCGCCATGTTGGCGTAGAAGAATCGGCCTGGGTGTTCGCGGTTGGCACCGATTCCGCCGACCTCGGCCGCGAGATGGATCACGACGTCGGGACGGAAATCATCGTACATCCGGACGACGCCGGCCTCGGTCGTCAGGTCGTACGACGCCCGGCGCGGAACGTGAATCGTCCGGCAGCCGCGTTCGGCAAGCTTCGCACAAACGACGCGCCCGAGGAATCCGGCCCCGCCGGTGACGACGACGTTCCGATTCGCCCAGTCCATGGCTCGCGATCCCGTGTGAGGAAAAAACCCGGCGCATCGCGCCGGGTGCTGCGTTCCGACTCACCTCCGGCGACGATTCAGGCCGCCGCTCGGAACGTCTTGAAAGTCTTTCCCGCTTCGCGGACGGCCCGTTCGCGATGGGCGAGTTCCATGTCGGACTCGGTCATCATGATCGCCAGCTCTCGGCAACTGACCTTCGGTTCCCAATCGAGCTGCCGCTTCGCCTTGCCGGGATCGCCGAGCAGCAGGTCGACTTCGGTCGGTCGGAAGAATTGCGGGTCGATGACGACGAAGTCGTTGTAATCGAGGCCGACATGGCCGAACGACCACTCCAGGAACTGCCGGACCGTGTACGTCTCGCCGGTCGCGACGACGTAATCGTCGGAGGTCGGCTGCTGGAGCATCAGGTACATCGCTTCGACATAATCACCGGCGAAACCCCAATCCCGCAGAGAGTCGATGTTGCCGAGCCGAAGCTCCTTCTGCATTCCCAACTTGATCCGGGCGACGGCCTGTGTGATCTTTCGCGTGACGAAGGTTTCCCCTCGTCGCGGAGACTCGTGGTTGAAGAGAATGCCGTTGCTGCCGTGAACGCCGTAGGCCTCGCGGTAGTTGACGGTCATCCAGTACGAGAACACTTTCCCGACCGCGTAGGGGCTGCGGGGATAGAACGGCGTCGTCTCTTTCTGCGGAGTCTCGACGACCTTGCCGTACATCTCGCTGCTGGAGGCCTGATAGAACTTGACCTGCGTGCCGTCCCGGTCCTGCAGATCGCGGATCGCCTCGAGAATCCGCAGCGTGCCGAGAGCGCCGGAGTCGCACGTCTGCAGCGGGCTGTCGAAGCTCACGCGAACGTGGCTCTGGGCGGCGAGATTATAGACCTCGCCCGGTCGGGTCGTCTCGATGATGCGTCGCAGGCCGGGACCGTCCGTCAGGTCGCCATAATGCAGCGTCACCTGATTGAGCAGATGCTCGATCCTGCCCGTCGTGACTCCCGACGAGCGGCGGACCAGTCCATGAACGTCATATCCCTTTTCCAGCAGCAACTCGGCCAGATAGCTGCCGTCTTGACCGGTTATGCCCGTAATGAGAGCCGTTTTCGACATTGTCCGTCCTGTCGTCGCTGTTGATCTTCGGCGGGCCCCGGCCCCCGCGCCGGCTCAACCGTCCTACCGCGCCGTGTTGGCTGTATCGGTCGTTCGGGCGGCAAGGTGTATAGAAACTCCGCGATTCGCGGTCAACGTCCCTCGGTCGGGATCAGCGGGGTCCGCAGCCTTTTACAAGTCGGTTCGGACCGCTCAGCTGCCTGCATCGACGAAAGCGAAATCCGGTACCGCACATCATCGCCCGGAGACGCCACGGTTCGACCCTTCTGACGAGTGCCATCCGTGCGGCTCAGGCGGCCTGGCTCACCGCGGCGCCGACGCCGCCCGACTGGTCGGAATTCATGAACTCTCGATACTCGGCGATGACTTCTTCGGCCGGTCCGTCGCGTCGAATCCGGCCGTGATCGAGCCAGAGAACTCGGTCGGAGAGTCTTCGGAGCAGATTCAGGTCGTGGCTGACCATGACGATCAGCCGGGCCTTGTTCATCATGCTCTCCAGCCGTGCCGCCGCTTTTCTTTGAAACGCCTGATCGCCTGCCGAGAAACATTCATCCATCAGCAGGATTTCCGGGTCGATCGCCGTCGCAATCGAGAAGCCGAGACGGACGCGCATGCCGCTCGAGTAATGACGGACCGGCGTGTCGATGAACTCGCCCAACTCGGCGAACTCGACGATCGAATCCATCTTGCCGGCGAGGGTCCGCGGCGTCTCGCCCAGCAAATAGCCGCGATATCGGATGTTGTCGCGCCCGGAGGCGTACGATTCGAAACCGAGCGTCAAATCGAACAGGCTGCTAATCTTTCCCACCACGGTTCGGCGCCCGGCGGAAGGCGGATAGACGCCGGCGATCATCTTCAACAGCGTGCTCTTGCCGGCCCCGTTGTGGCCGATGATCCCCACTCGCGCGCCGTCCTCGAAATGCACCGAGACGTCGCGCAGCGAACGCATTTCGAGAACGGGGTTCGCGCCGCTTCGCCCCGAGAGTCGTTCGATGACGTACTCCTTGAAAGGGATTCGGCGCTGTCGGCGCACGCGGAACGTCAGGTCAAGGTGCTCCAGAGTGATCGAGGCCATAGACGGAACGTGGCAGGAGTCGTGAATTCGAGGCAGGAACGATTCGGTCGGCGACCGCATGGTTCGGATGTCCGGCAAGTCGGTTCTTACCGGCCTCCAGGCCCAGGACGCCCGAACGCTACAGTTGAACGATGACCTTCCGCTCGAGGCGGTAACGCGTCAACGTCGCCAGGCCGGCCGTGGCGACGACCAATCCGACAGCGACGGCGTAGGACGATGGATCCGCGATTCCGCGGCCCAGCAGCGGCCCGCGCACGACGTCGACGAGGGCGGTCAACGGGTTGCAATCCATCAACCAGCCCATTCCGCGGGCGCGCATCATCTCAGGCGGATAGATGATCGGAGTCGCGTAGAACAGGATCTGCATCCCGATCTCGATGAGATGATGCATGTCCGGAAAGTACGCGTAGGCGAACCCGGTCAGCACGGCGAGGCTCCAGCCGAACAGAATCAGCATCGGGAACGTCGGCACGATGGCGAGCACCGAAGCCGGGTCGCCGAGGCCGTTGATCAGCGCGTTTCCAACCAGCACGACCGAGAACGTGATCGTGAGGTGAAACGCCGCCCCCAGTGCCGTCCTCAGCGGATAAATCGCCATCGGAGCGGGAACCTGCCGCAGATACACCTCTCCGCCCGTCAGGCAATGGGTTCCGCCGACGGCGCATTGCGACAGGAACTGCCAGAACACGACACCGGCGACGAGTGTCGGCAGGTAATCCTGAATGCTTAACCCGAACAGCTTGTGGAACACGACGCACATCACCGCCGACATGGCGAGCGGATGCAGCAATGACCAGCCGGCTCCGAGCCACGAGCCGCGGTAGCGGCTCCGGATGTCCATTCGGACCAGCGCGCCCCAGAAGTAGCGGTAGTCCCAGACTTTCGACGCGTATGCCAACATGCAGATTCCCTGCGCAGCCTGTTCCGTCCTGTGGATCCGCCAGAAGTCTGGTTCGACCACCACCGTGATGTCAGTTCAGCACCGACGGCACATCCGCGGCCCGGCTCGCCGAAACGGACGCCGACACCCGACCTCGACGGTCGAATCCGCATGGTCCGCCTGGATACGTCATTCTGTGCAGGCGAGATTTTCGATTCGCCTGCCGATCCGGGAACATAGGAATCGTCGCAACGGGATGTCAACGGGAACCGAGTGCGATTCGTGATTCACGAGGGGACTCGCTCCTGCAGCCGACGCGCCCGACCGTCCAGCAATGCGATACAACGGGATACGTCTTCGGCGGCGATCGAACACGGTGAATCAGAGCCTCGGGACGGACTCTTCGTTGTCGCGAGCCGGCGGGAACGGCCTTGTTCGGTCGTGCGGATTTCGGCTACAAACCGCTGCTGATCTCAACGGCGGTATCGATCGAATCGGCGCAACGAATCCATCCTTCGCGACGTGCTTTCGAAACCGCTTCGGCGATGCGGTTTGTCGCCCGACGGCCCGATGAACAGACACGGCCCGCTCGGCACTCAATCTCACCGCGTCGACGTGACGTCACCGGAAAATGCGACCCGATCCGCCTGACCCGACCGTCTTCATGCCTCCCGCCGTGGACTACCCGCTTCGGACCGGACCCGCGGAACCGCTCGGTCGTCGTGGTGCGGTCTGCCTGGCGTTGCTCGTTCTGTTGACGTTCCTGCCGCGACTCGCCGTGGCCTTACGTCTCGGTCCGGTCTGCGACGACGGCTATTTCTACCTGGCCGTCGCTGATGCTTACGAACGCGGCGATCTGGAAACTGCGCTCTGGTATCTGAACATCAACGTCTATCCGGTCTTGCTCGCGGGGTTCAGTCAGCTCGGCCTCGATCCTCTGTCGGCCGCGAAAACATGGGGGGTGACCGTCGCAACGCTGACGGTGCTTCCATTGTTCGGCTGGCTGAGACGGCTGTTGGACTTCCGTTCTGCCGTCGCCGCCTGCGGACTCTATGCCGTTCATCCGGAATTCATCGAAATCAGCCCTGAGCCGATTCGGGATGCGACTTTCTGGCTGTTCGCCGCCTTGAGCCTGTATCTCTTCTGGCGGGCCGCTGCCGAACGGAAATTGTGGATTTTTCTCCTGGCAGGACTCTCGTTTGCGCTCGCGGCGCACACGCGTTCGGAAGGATGGCTGTTCGCGCTTCCCGCCGCAGCATGGCCGATCGTCCATTGGGGCGAGGCCGTTCGCGCGCGTTGGAAACTCGTCGTCGGAACGATCGTTGCGTTCTCGATGACGCCGCTGCTCGTCGTCGGATTGAACGTCACGGTTCTTCAACATCACAGCCATTGGGAATGGGGCAAGCTTGAACATTTCAGCTTGCCATATCACCTGATCGCCGGTAGCGACGCTCAAGGAGCGCGCGACGCCGCGCCTGCGGTCCAGCCGCATTCGATCGCGGCGGTGGACACGGTTCCACGGACGATCCCGAAGAGCGGTTTGAACCGTGTGGCGCCAGCTTTGATCGCAGAACTGCAAAAGAATGTCCCGAACGAAGAGTCAGGGATCTCGACTTACTTTCGCTCGGCCGTCCATGCCCTCGAACCGGTCACTTTGCTTCTGATGTTGTTTGGCGTGATTGCCGGGCGACGCCTGCTGTTACGTCGCGAGCATCTCGTGCTCTCGGCGATGTGTGCGTCCATCGTGCTGGGAGTTTGGGTGCGGCAGGCCATGTTGGGGGAAATTAACGGCCGCTATTTCCTGGCGTGTTTCTTCCCGGCGTCCGGCGCGGCCGGACTCGGTGCGATCTGGGTTTTGTCGAAAATGGAACAGGGCTGGGCTGCGCGTCTTTCACATTCGCGGGCCGCGATTGCAACGGCGACTGTGGCGATCCTGATCGGCAGCGCACACGTTGCCGAGGTTATGGCCGGCGAACATCCTTCGCGGGAGCGAGAAGCGAAGTTCGGGCGGCTGCTTGGCGAGCAGTTAGGTCGCAACCGAACGATGATTGTTCTTCCACACGCCAGCCGAGTTGGCTATTACGCCGGCGGACGTCTTCCGGTCGTTGCACTGGATGACACGCCGATCGAGTCGCTGCTGGCTCGTCATGGAGCCGAGATCGTGATTCTCGAACACGGCTATACACCTGCCTCGCGGTGTGCCGATCTGGCATGTCGGTTGATCGCGCAAGGCTGGACGCCGCTGGGACTGGCGAACGTGCCGGAGTCGGAACCGTTCCTCGTGCTCGTCGGCCCGTCGACACCACTGGCGTCCGCGGCGCCGCTGCGGAAGGAGAGCGCCGGTGTCCGATAACCAATGTCGACGGCTTTGCCGCGCGAAGCCGCATTTCTGCAGGCCATCCCCCTGATGAATCCTGCGTCGGATCTCAACCTGCTCCTTTCGGCGGCGGCCCTTCTTGCCGGCAGCCTGCTGACGGCGTTTGCGCGCTTTCTCGCGGTGCAGGTCGGAGT
>JBAQZJ010000479.1:0-8507 GCA_049790855.1 Planctomycetaceae bacterium
CTTCTCACTCCCTTTCGCTCCTCCCAACCATGTTCCCTAGCCTCGAAACGAAGCTGAAGCGGTTCGAGGAGCTTGAACGACTGCTCCAGGAGCCGTCGGTGGCGTCGAACCCGACGCAGTTCGTCGCCATCCAGCGTGAGTACGGCGGATTGCGAAAAGTCGCCGACGCCGTGCGGACGTTTCATCGTCTTGAAGACGACATCGAAACCGCCGAATTGATGCTCGCCGAGGAACACGACGCCGAAGGCCGCGAGTACGCCGAGGCGGAATTGCGCGACCTGCAGGCGAGATACGAGACGCACAATCGAGAACTTGAGGATCTGGCGACTGCGGGCGACAGCATGACCCGCGGCGGGCTGATCATGGAGATCCGTGCCGGGACCGGCGGCGACGAGGCGGGGCTGTTCGCGGGCGACCTGTTCGAGATGTACCGCCGGTTCGTCGAGCGTCGCGGCTGGAAATGGGAAGTGATGGACGCCCACTCGACCGAGTTGGGCGGTTTCAAGGAGGTCATCATCGCGATCGAAGGCGAAGGGGCGTTTCATCTGTTGCAGTTCGAGTCGGGCGGCCACCGCGTCCAGCGGGTTCCGACGACCGAACAGCAGGGCCGCATCCATACAAGCGCCGCAACGGTCGCCGTCATGCCTGAGGCGAGCGACGTCGAGGTCGAGTTGCGCGACGAAGACTTGCAGATCGACACGATGAGGGCCGGCGGGCCGGGCGGGCAGAAGGTCAACAAGACCGAATCGGCAGTGCGCATTACCCACCTGCCGACCGGCCTCGTCGTGAAGTGCCAGGATGAGAAGAGCCAACACAAAAACCGCGCCAAGGCGCTTCGCGAGTTGCGCAGCCGCATTCTCGATCTGGAACAACAGCGGGCCGCCGACGAACGCTCGGCGGCACGTCGGACGCTGATCGGCTCGGGGGACCGCAGCCAGCGAATCCGAACCTATAACTTTCCGGACAATCGAGTCACAGACCACCGCATCGGCTTGAGCCTCTACAAACTCGACCAGATCATGCAGGGCGACCTCGACGAATTGATCGGCAGCCTCGTCGAGTTCGACCGCCAGGAACGGCTGAAGCTGGGGGCGTGAGGCGGGGGCGGGCTTTTTGCCGGATTTCGCAGCGACTCTGGCGGGTTTCGAACATACAATTCACACTTCCGTTCGCCCTCGATTCTCCGCGATGGATCGCTGCATGCCGTCTGACCAGCCGATCGTTGCTCCACCGTCGTCTGCCCGCTCGAGCGACGACTGGACCGTCAAGCGGATTCTCGACTGGACGACGGAGCACCTGAAAAAACACGGCAGCGAGTCGGCCCGGCTCGACGCCGAAATTCTGCTGGCTCACACCCGCGGCTGCAAGCGGATCGAGCTTTACACGCGGTACGACGAGCCGCTGTCGGAGAATCAGCGAGCGCTGATGCGCGATCTCGTGAAGCGGCGGGCGAACGCCGAACCGGTCGCGTATCTCGTCGGCCACAAAGAATTCTACAGTCTGCCCTTCAAGGTCACCCGGGACGTTCTCATTCCACGTCCCGAGACAGAGACACTCGTCCTCGAAGCGATCGAACTCGCCAAGTCGTCGCCGGCCGATCGTCTCTCGCTGCTCGACCTCTGCACCGGATCCGGGTGCATCGCCGTCGCGGCAGCGAAAGGTTCGACGAAGCTTGCCGTGTCGGCGACCGATCGATCGGAATCCGCACTGGCCGTCGCGCGTGAGAATGCGGAACGGAACGGCGTCGCTGTCGAGTTTCGTCAGGGCGACCTGTTCGACGCTCTGCCGGCCGACGCGATGTTCGACGTCATCCTGAGCAATCCACCGTATGTTTCGGACGGCGAATACGAAGCGCTGCCGCCGGACATCCGCCGGCATGAACCGGCCGCGGCGCTGCTCGCCGGACCGGATGGTCTCGACGTTCTGCGTCGCATCGCGGCGGAAGCGCCGGTCCGCCTCAGCGCGGACGGACATCTGCTCGTCGAGCTTGACCCTCAACAGGCCGAGCCGGTTGCAGAGTTGCTGCGCCCGAACTTCCGCGACGTGCGGTTCGTGAAGGATCTCGCGGGTCACGTTCGTGTCATTCACGCGAAGAAGTAAAGCCCGCCCCTTGCAAGGGGCGGGCTTGAGGGAGTCCAGGGATGGACCTGTTCGTCGTCCGCGGCGGAAGACCGCTGTCCGGTCGTGTCACGGTCGGCGGATCGAAGAACGCGACTCTGCCGATTATGGCAGCGTCGCTGATGATCGATGGACCGGTGACGCTCTCATGTGTTCCCGATCTCGCCGACGTGACGACGCTGTCGCACGTTCTCCAGTCGCTGGGCGTTTCCGTGAGCCGCACCGCTTGCGATGCGCTCGCCGCCGCCGGCCTGACCCTCGAAGTCCGCGACGAGTCGAACTGCGTCGCCGACTACGATCTCGTCCGGCGAATGCGGGCCAGCGTTTGCGTGCTCGGTCCGCTGCTGGCGAAACGCGGGCGAGCCGTCGTTTCCCTGCCCGGCGGCTGCAATATCGGCATCCGGCCGATCGACGTGCATCTACGAGGCCTCGCTGCACTAGGGGCCGACATCCGTGTCGAGCGCGGGTATGTCATGGCGACGGCAAAGCGACTTAAGGGGGCGGAAATCGATCTCTCCGGCCCGCGGGGGGCGACCGTCACCGGCACGGCAAACGTATTGACCGCGGCCGTGCTGACGGCCGGCCGCAGCGTACTACGGAACGTCGCCCGCGAGCCGGAGATCGCCGACCTCGCCCGCTTCCTGCACGCCGCCGGCGCACAGATCGACGGTGTCGGAACCGATGTCCTGGAAGTCGAAGGAGTCGAGTCGCTGACCCCCGTCAAGCACCGCGTCATTCCCGATCGCATCGAGGCCGCGACGCTGATGATGGCCGCCGCCATCACCGGGGGACAGGTGACGCTCGACCGTGTACCGTTCAAACATTTGACACGCGTCCTCGAACGTTTCGGCGACGCGGGCGTGTGCGTGGAAACTGAGGAATCGTCCTCGCACGGCATTGGATCGGCTCATGTGTTCACGGCTTGGCCTCCGGTGCCGACCGACGTCGTCGCGCAACCCTTTCCCGGGTTTCCGACGGACCTCCAGGCACAATGGAGCGCGCTGATGACTCGGGCCGACGGCGTCAGCCGCATTCGCGACGACGTTTTCCCCGATCGATTCCTCCACGTACCCGAACTGGCCCGCTTGGGAGCGGCGATTTCGCGGACAGAGAGCGGGGTCACAATTCAGGGAGGTCGTCCGCTGCGCGGCGCGAACGTCATGGCGTCCGATCTGCGGGCGAGTGCGGCGCTGGTTCTTGCGGCCCTTGCGGCCGAGGGCGAGACCGTCATCCGCCGCATCTACCATCTCGACCGCGGTTACGAGCGGCTCGACGCAAAACTGGCGTCGCTGGGCGCCGACGTGATACGAAGGGTCGACGACGCCGCCATCGCGGTTCCGCCACCACTTTAGACGTTTATCGGCGAGCGTTATATTCACGATTCGGAACCTGACCGTTTCACTCACGATCGACGAGACGACACGATGCCGGGGACTGCCGAGACGTACGCCGAACTGTCGCGAGTGCTGTACACGGCGGTCGTCTGCGATGCGCTCGACACATTCGGCCTGACGCGACAGCTTGCCGCGCCGGGCTTCGTCCCAATGACGAGCGAACGTGCGCTCGTCGGCCGCTGTCGGACGACGCTTTGGTCGGACATGGCTCACGAAGACCCCGAACCTTACGCTCTCGAACTCGAAGCCGTCGATGCGTTGCGACCCGGCGACGTCATGATCGCAGCGGCGCACGGTTCGATGCGATCGGGCCTCTGGGGAGAGTTGCTTTCGACGGCGGCCGCAAATGCCGGGTGCGTGGGAGTCGTCGTCGACGGCGCCGTTCGCGACGTCATGAAAATGCGAGCAGCGGATTTTCCCGTGTTCGCACGAGGCGTCTGCGCTCTCGACAGCAAGAACCGCCAGCGAGTCGTCGATCGCGATGTTCCGGTCGAACTTGCCGGTGTGTTCGTTCGGCCGGGCGACCTTGTCGTCGCCGACGTCGACGGGGTCGTTTTCGTTCCCGCAGACGTCGAAGCCGAAGTCGTCGCGTACGCCCGTCGCAAGGTCGGCGACGAAGACCGAGTCCGCGACGCGATTCGCGGCGGAATGCCCGCCACGGAAGCCTATCAGCGATTCGGCGTCCTCTGACCGGCGGCTCGATACCGTAATCACTCGCCGCCCTAGAGACGCGCAGCAATGTTCGATTCACTCGACGATCGCCCGAGGCTCGATCGCGAATCGTGTCGGAAACGCCAGCGTCGGCTGTTGGAACGAATGCAACAACTGGGCGTGGATCGAGCGATCGTGACGTCCGACGAAAATGTGCATTATCTGACAGGACTCGCGCCGCGTCGGCTCATTCCAGCGGCAGCGGCGCTCGATGTGGATGGACACTGCACGCTCTGCACGACGTCGGACGCAATTCACGACAGCCTCGCCGCAGACGACGTCGTCGTCTATGAAGCACAATGGCACGCGACGCTGCGCCAGGAACGGCGTTGTCTCACCATGCAGGAACTGGCACGTTCGCTGGACGCTCGACGGTCGCGGCGAATCGGCATCGAGTTTTCACAGTGCGCCGGCCAATCGCTCGGTGGCTTGCCGTCCGGGGAGGCGGCGGTCGATCTCGACCCGGTCATGTGGTCGCTGAGACGCCGAAAAGATTCTGACGAACTCGCGATGATCCTTCACGCCGTGCGTTGCACCGAGCGCATGTACGAAGTCGCCCGCGAAATCATCGAGCCAGGCATTTGTGAACTTGAGGTCTACGGCCGCCTGAACGCGGCCGCTGTCGAGTCGGCCGGTGAGCCGCTCACGGGGTTCGGTAACGATTTTCAGTGCGGCTCCATTGGTGGTCCTCCGCGCCGACGGGCCGCACAAGCAGGCGAGTTATACATTCTCGATCTTGGACCGGCGTATCGTGGCTACTACGCCGACACGTGCAGGACTTTCGCCGTCGACGGTCGGCCTACCGATGCGCAGTTGCGGGCATGGGAAGCCGTGGTCTCGGTCTTGCAACTGGTCGAAGATTCCGTGCGACCGGGAGTGTCGTGTCGCGGGATATTCGAGACTGCCCGGAATCGGCTCGACGCGCATCTGCCGGGTGGTTTCATTCACCATCTCGGCCACGGATTCGGGTTGGAGCCGCACGAGGCGCCGCACCTCAATCCGCATTGGGACGACGTTGTCGAAGAAGGCGACGTCCTCACCGCCGAACCGGGACTGTATGCCGAGTCGCTGAAGGCGGGACTCCGATTGGAACAGAACTACCGAGTCACCGCCGGCGGCGTCGAGCGACTGACGTCGTTCCCGCTGGAACTCTGAAAGCGGCGTTCACGACGCCAGAAGTTTGTCGGCGAGTTCGTCCGGATCGATCGTCGGGCAGTCGCCGTCGGCGATCATCCGGTCGAGCGACGCCTCGTCCTTGAAGCCGCTGCCGGTGACGAGGCAGACGATCGATGCGTCGCGCCGTACGAGTCCCTCCCGAACCGCCTTCAACACGCCGGCCAGCGCGACGGCACCCGCCGGCTCGGTGAAGACGCCCTCTTCCCGTGCAAGGCGCTTCTGAACCGCGTAAACCTCGTCGTCGGAAACGAGATGGCCTGTGCCGCCGGAGTCGCGGCAAGCTCGAATCACCTCGTCGCCGTCGATGACGGTCGCCACCTGCAGGCCGCTGACCTTCGTCGTGCAACGAACGGCGCAGGCCCGCTCGCGACCCGACTTCAGCGAGCCGGCGATCGTGTCATTGCCTTCCGGCTGAACACAATGCACGGCCGGCATCTTCGAGAGGCGGCCGGCAGCGGCCATTGCCTGAAAACCGCGAGCGATGGCCAGACACAATCCGCCTCCCCCCGACGGGCAGAACACATGATCGATCTGGTCGGCCTGCTCGGCAGTTTCAAGTGCGATCGTCTCGCAGCCGGTCATCGCCTCCGGACAGTAGTGATAGGCGCTGATCTGAAGCGCATACCCCGGACGACGGCCGAACTCTTCGAGCAGTCGAAACGTCGATGATGTGATTTCAGCATCCGTTCCGAAACCCTTCACACGGAACAGTTCCGCTCCGTAAGCGAGCATCTGCTTCGTCTTTCCCTGAGGGGCCGATTCGACGATCGCGATCCGGCAGCGCACTCCGCTCGCCGCACAATAGGCTGCCAATGCCGCCCCGGCGTTCCCACTGGACGTCGCCAGACAGACGTTCTGGTTGTCGGCGACCATCCGCGACACGGCAGCCGCAGCGAACCGGTCTTTGTACGAACCAGACGGATTGAGATTCTCCAACTTCAGGAAGAGATTCGGCAGACTCTCCCGTCGTGCAATGCCGCGAGACTGGTGCAGCGGCGTATTCCCTTCGCCCAGCGAAATGCGAGCGGAGGCCGGCACCCGTGTGATCCAATCGGCCCAACGCCAGATGCTCATTGAGAACGGTCTCCGGGGAAGCGTTACCGATTGTGGGCCGGTGGATTATGAGAACCCGGCCGCTCGCACTCCAGAACGACGCACAAGCTGTCTCCCGCTTGCACACGGGGAAATGTGCGAAGTACGAGGACGAGCCCTTCCTGCCGAGATCGGATGACGCGCTCGTTTCCTTCGAGCGGATCAAAGACGACGCCGATGTCGTCTCCAGGCGAGACGAACTCGCCCAGTCGGATCGCCGGTGTGAAAACTCCCGCGGCCGGCGAGGGGTTCTGAATCTGAAGATGCCCCGATGACGGCCTGCCGTCCTCGACGAAATGCTCGACACGACTTTTGGACGTCGAGCGCGACAGGCATCCCACCTCGGCAAGGACGTTCAGGCAACCGTCGACATACGCAGAGACGCCCTTGGGGTCGCAAGTCGCGGCGCCGCCGTACTCGGCATAGATCGCAGGCACGCCGGCATCCCGCGCGACCGACAACGTTCGACCCGCGAGTTCTGCGGTCGTTCCCCAGACGACGGGCAGCCCGAACGCGGTCGCCATCCGTCGTTGTGATTCAAGCACGCCGAGATCCGCGTGCAGCATGTAACCCGCAAGCGGCAAGACGGACAACTCCGTGCCGCCGGTGTGCAGGTCGATGTAGTAATCGGCGGCGCGAATCAATTCGCTCAGTTCACAGGCGATTCTTTCCGTCGTCGAGCCATCGGCCCGGCCCGGACAGACGCGGGCGAGATCGAGTCCGTCGTCCGCCGTCCTTCGCCCGCGTCGATAAGCGGCGTCATTCGCGACGGGAACGAGCGTAACCGTCCCACGGTACCCGGCAACTCGCGGTGAACCGCATGCGAACAGTTCCCGCAGCCTGTGGACCGCCGCAATGGATTCAAACTCGTCGCCGTGAACGCCTGCCGTGATCAGGACGCGCGGTCCGTGTTCAGTGCTGTGGAACTCGTGTCGCAAGATCGTCGTCATTCGGCATCAACTTGTCTGGTGTTCCCGCTTACGCTTCCGCCGCGCCCGAGGCATCTTTCGACGATTGGGGTTCGATCGATCCGGCAGCGACGCAGTCCTTGAAGCGGAAGCCGCCGTCGACCACGAGCACCGAGCCGGTGACATAACCGGCATCGTCGGAGACGAGAAATGCGGCCGCCTTTCCAATCTCATCGGGCAGGCCCAGCCGCCCCCAAGGCAATCGATCGCCCTCGCGTTGAATGAACTCGTCGGAGAAGTGTTCGCGTTCACCCGGCGTATCGATCCAGCCCGGTTCGATGGCGTTGACGTTGATTCGATGTGGAGACAGTTCCACGGCGATCGTTCGCATCATCTGGTTGAGCGCAGCCTTCGCAGCCCCGTAGGCGACGGTGCCCGCCATCGGCATCTCCGCCTGAACGCTCGAGATGAACAGCAGCTTGCCGGCTTCGCGGCGGCCGACAAGATGGCGTGCCACAAGTTGACTGAGGTGAAATCCCGCGACGAACGTGCATGCGGTCGTTCGCTCGAAGGTTTCGGGATCACATTCGAGGAAAGTCGATCGCGACGACCAGGCGACGTTGCTGACGAGAATGTCGATCCGGCCGGCCAGCGAGATCGCCTCCGAAACGAGTCGCTCGCATCCGGGCCGAGTGAAGACGTCGGCTTCGACGCCGTGGCACCGTCGCCTCAGCGCCCCAAGCTCTTCCACCGTAGAACTCAAATCGGAACTGCCGGGGCGATCGTTAACGACGAGATCGGCGCCCGCCAGCGCCAGTTGCCGCGCACAACCCCGGCCGATGCCGCGCCCGGCCCCGGTGACGAGCGCGACCTTCCCGTTCAGGTCCGGCATCGTCTCGAACCTCGACCGCAAAGAAGATTGACGTTGAAACTCGATAATCGCGACTCCGGCGCCAAGCCGGACATCCCTGTCATCGCGTCCGAACAAAACCTCGGCGCGTGTCGAAACGGACTGCGTCATCGGTCCCCTCTCCTCCAGCGAGAGGGGGCTTTATCAGGACGTTATTCCAACGGACCCGCAAACGCGAGTTCCCCCGCTTCGTGACGG
>JBAQZJ010000480.1:0-10667 GCA_049790855.1 Planctomycetaceae bacterium
GTAAATCGCTCCCTGACGGTCGCGGCTCTGATCGTTCTCGCTCACTGACCGATGATCGGTCCTTGCCGGTAATCGTACCCCGCGGGCGGTGCGGTCTCGCCGGCGTCGTCGCCGTACTCGCTCTTGGCTCCGACGTCGTTCATCAGGTGGTGCAGCGTCTCTTCGACGGCCACCATCTTGATCTTCAGGCTGCCTCCGCCGAGCGGCCGGTGATCGTGCCGGGTCCAATGGCGGACGTCCTCCTGCACGTGATGGAACAACGGATCGAGTTCCAGGACCGCCTGACGGATGCGGTCGCGATTCCCGGCGTGCTCGAGGCCGTGGATGTATTTCGCCGTCGTCAGGATCTCGTAGGCCTCGCGGTAGGTTTCGCGATAACCGGGATTGTGCTGGTAGTTGTAGTGCATCTCGAGGCACATCAGATTGGCCTGTTCTTCGAGTTGCACCGCCAGGTCGTCAACGTGCGAATAGCCGCCGTACGTTCCGCGATAACCCGTCGCATAACCGCCCGACTGATGATCGTAGGAATGCCCGCCGTAACCGCTGCCGTACGCGCTGCCGTACGAGGGCCGACCGTAACTCGATTGCGGCTGGACGTAAGTCGTTCGCGGCGGGTAATACGACGGCGTCGGATCCGCGTGATAGATGATCCGTCCGGGGTGATAGTCGTAATGGTTGCCGTGCTGATGGAGGTGGCCCGGCTCGACGTGGTAATGACCTCCGGAATGACCGCCTCCGGACGGGTAATCGTCGAAATGCTGGGCCGATGCCGGCCCGGTCACGGCGAGCAACCCGACGGCGAGCAACCCGACGGCAAGCGGCCCCACGGCCAGCAGCGACACAAGGCGAGACATGTGAAGTTCCTTCCGAAGCTCCCGACGAAGCGCAGGGGGACGCCCCCACCACTCTCTGTGATTCCACGCTGTCGCGACCCGCGATGCAACAGGATTCCCCCCGCACGGCGTCAGATTCGGCAGAACCCCTTGAGAAACCTGGAATCTTGAAGATTCCGGGGTTCTGCGCTGGTTTTTCCCCGAGGAAAAGGAACACAGGAAGGCATGGCTGCAGCCATGCCTTCCTGTCGATCTCAGAGGCTCTCGGCATCCAACTCGAACGTCGCGGTTACCAGTGATGATGGTGCCCGTGATGGTGTCCGTGGCCATGCCACGGTCCGTGATGACCGTGGTGGTGATGCCCGCCGTAACCGTGATACACGTGCGGATGGTAGTCGTAGTGATAGCCGTAGCGGTGCGGCCCGTAATACACCGGCGGCCCATAGACCGGCACCGGCGCATAGTAGGGCGCCACGGGAGCACCACCGCCGATGAACAGCGAAAAGTTGTTGCCGGCCGATGCGGTGGCGGTCGCTCCGCATAACAGACCGGCTGCGAGCAGCCCCCCGCAGATTCTCGTCGACATCTCTCGTACCTCCATGGACGTCCGCCTCTTGACGGGCGAACAGGTCACGGCGTCCCATTCCCGGATCGGAAACTTAGGATGCGAACTGTCGCAAGGGAAGCCCAAACCGAGATGGCCGGCCCTGGTCGCGCCAAGCCGGCTTCGTCGCTCAATTCATTCCGTCGGCGGCGAGTTCCGTCTCGACGTTTTCTCGCACGGTCGGCCGGAGATGCGGCCCCGCCAGACGCCCCTGAGGCGGGTTGACGGCCACCCGTTCGCCGTCGTCGACGATGCCCGGAGGAGTCGATTCGCTCGCGACCGCGTCGGTCAGTTGCCTGAGCAATCCGCGAATCACGCACTCCGCCTCGGCCTGCTCTTCTCGCCAGCGGGCGACGGTCGTCACCGACCGCGATTCGCGGGCATCGAGCGTCGTCGCCCAGCGCTTCAACTCCTCTTCGCGGCGGTGCAGCGCCGACAGGCTCTCGGAGAGCCAGTCCGAGAGGTCGCGACGTCGAACGTCAAGCTGGTCGAGCAGCTTGCGTGCGCCGGTGGCGTCTTGTGAAACCAGGGCGCGACGCCGGTCCAGCTCGGCTTCCTGCCGACGGAAGTGCTCGGCGACGAGCAACCGCGTCTCCTGCAGCTGTTGTCTGGCTTTCTCCGGCCCCGCAGCCTGCGAGAGCTTGGCCCACGTTTCGTCGAGCGCGACCCGCAATTCGAGGTTCTCGCGGTGCGTGGTCTCCAGTTCGACTCGCAACGTGTCGAGCCGGGCCTGGCGGGTCGCCAGTTGATCGCTCCGCGCCGCCAGTTCATCGCGCAAGTGATGCAAACCGAGTTGCTCAGATTCCTTTTCGCGCAGCCACGCCTCGTCATCGGCGTCGCGCTGCGTCGCCGACCGGCGACGTTCGTCGTCGGCCTGCTGACGAAGCTCCGCAAACAGCGCGCGTTCGCGATCGATCACCGCTTCCCGCTCATCGAGCAGCCGGCGGAACCGCAGAAGCTGCGTCTGCCGCAGCCGGAGTTGCTCTCCGAGCGACGCCGCCTGCGACCGCCCCTTCTGAAGCCGCTGTTCCAGCTCGCGGCGTGCGCGTTCCAGTTCGTCGCGAGTCCGGTCGAGGTGCTCCTTCTGAAAGTGAAGCCGGTTCTCCGTGACCGCCCGTTCTTCGTCGAGCGCCAGCCGGACGGCTTCGCATTCTCGATCCAGCGCGTCGCGTTCGGCGGCGATCTCACGCTCGTGCTGCTGACGCATCGCGGCCAGCTCGGCGGTGACCCGTTCGCGGCGTCGCTGCTGCTCGGCGTCCAGCTCCTGCCGGGCTGCTTCGAGCGCCGCCTCCTCCTTGGCCAACCGCTCCGAATCGGCCTCTCGCTCGGCGACCCATTCCAATCGCTCGGCCTCGACGGCCTTTCGTTGGGACTTCGCCTCTGCGGCGATCTCGGCAAGCTGTTCTTCGCGGTATTGCTCGAATTCCTCGCGGGCGATCGCGAGTGAGTTCTCTTCAGCGGCACGCCGGCCGTTCTGCTCGATTCTCAGGTCGCGCAGCTCGGATTCCGCAGCGGCTCGGGCGGCCTCCCACTCGGCCTGTTGCTGGTGCAGCGTCGCCTCGGCCCCTCGAACCTGCGACTCGATCTCGGCCTCGAGTTCGCGACGTCGCCTCGCGAACTCGATCTCCTGTTCGCGGCGAAGGCGTTCGAGATCGGACTTCGCGCGATCGAGATGCCGATCGTGCTCGGAACGCTCCTGCTCGAACGCGGCCTGTTCTTCGCGACGGCGGTCTTCCCACGCGGCCCGCTCGTCGTCGAACGCCCGACGATCGGCGAGCAGCTCGGCCGCCAGTTTCGCGGTGAGCTGCTTCCGCAGTGATTCCCGCTCGGCCTCCCAGCTTTGTCGCAGCTCGCCCCGCGCCGAGGCCGTCTCCTGTTCGTGGTGCTCGATCCGTCGGCGCAGCTCGCGTTTTTCGGCATAGAGCGATTCGCGCTCGGAGTCGATCGCCCGGCGGTCTTCGGCCAGTTCCGCGAGCACGGTTTCGCGAATCGCCTGTTTCTGTTCGGACAGCCCGGCTCGCTCGACGTCGAGCGTCGCCTGTTCGTCCTCCAACTCGGCGATCAACTCTTCGCATCGGGCCAGCCGCAGCGAGAAGTCGGCCTCTTTCGCCACGAGCGCCGATTCGCGTTGCTGCGCCTTCTGCTCGTGCGACTGCCCGGTCAACCGCGAGTTGCGCCGCTCTCGATCGAGAGCGGTCAACTGTTCGCCCAAAGCGCGTTCGCGTCGATTCAGCTCGAGTTCGCGCGCATCGAACTGGGCGGCAATCTCGTCGCGAAACCGCTCCAGCTCGTCGAGCGAGCCGATATCGCTCTCGACCGCGGGCGACGAAGGCATCGTCGGCACCGCGGCGGCCTCGAGATCATGATCGTCGGAATCGCGCATGGCGGGAATCCTTTCCCTGGCAGCGATGGCGCCGCGGCGAGGCCGTCCGTGGCCCGTGCGAAAAGCGTCGGCCGTTACGCGATCTGTGTGCCGACGTGCTTATCGAGCATCGCCGTCAGTTGCTGTTTCGGCGTGACGCCGATCGTCTGATCGACGACCTCGCCGCCTTTGAACAGCAGCAGCGTCGGAATCGAGCTGATGTTATGGCTCGCCGCGATCTGCGGGTTCTCGTCGGTGTTGACTTTGCCGACGCGCACCTTTCCCGCATACTCGCCCGCGATCTGTTCGACGGTCGGCGCGATCATTTTGCAGGGACCGCACCAAGGCGCCCAGAAATCGACGAGCACCGGCTGATCCGAGCTGAGCACCTCGGTGCTGAAATTGCCATCGGTGAACTCAAGCACGCTTCCCGCCATCGCCATTCTCCTCGAAAGGTCGTTGGGACGCCCGAAGTCGACGCCGTACTGTGCGAAGCCACCCTCGGGACTGCCGCTCCGACACGCACGCATCGAGCGGCGTTCGCCGCACGACGGGCGGAATTATAGGAACGGCCTAGACCCTGTCAACGCGACCCCGCGACGATCGCTCGCCCTAAGCCGCGACGACGGGAGAGGATTCGTCACGCCGCCACGCTACACTGGCGTCTGCCGACGCATCGTATGTCGCGAGAATCGCCAAGCGAAACAGGTTTGACGCAATTCCGTTCCGGTGAATTGGTGGCCCTCATGCGAACCGGCCTGAAGTCCGTCCTGTTGTCCGGAGTTCTCTCGTCCGGCATACTCACGGTTCCGGCGAGCGGCTCTCCAAGCGAGGCAACGCGACCAGCACCGGCGGCAGACACCGAGGTGGCGCTCCCGCGAGACGCCGTCGTCGCGTTCGTCGATCGAACGCCGCTCGACGCCGCCGGCCAACCGTTCACCGAAACGCTTCGCCACACGTTCTCGTTGTCTCCGGAACAATTGGCCGATGCCGCCACACGGCACGCCGAAAACCGCCGCCACACGTTGGCCGCCGCAACCGGTGAGATCGTCCGAGACTTCTCGACGACCCGCGACTTGCTGCGATTTCCCGACGTCAGCCGCGGGCAGGCCGTGCAGACGAGCGGCGTGGTTCGTGAGGTCGGCCGGGAGTCGATCGGCGAGAACGATGCGGCGCTTGTCCGGCTGGCGCCGTCCGATGCCGCCGGAAGCCTTGTGGCGATCCTGTTGCCTGGCGACGTCGAACCGCCCAAGCCGGGCGATCGAATCCGGGTTGCGGGGTTGTTCCTCAAGATCGCCGAACTGCCCGACGGAGACGACGAAACACCGGCGACGGCGGCGTTGATCGCCGCCCCGGCATTTGAACGCGACGACCCATCGACGGGCGGGTCGCCCGATCCGTCGCTCTGGTCCGTCGTCGCGCACCGCACTTTGGGCGTCCGTTCGACCGAAAGCGGTCTGTATTATCGACTCTTGAGCGATGCTGCGGCCGCCGACCCGGCGGCGCTCAGAAAGGCGGCCGCCGAACATCTCGCCGCTCGACGCCGGGCGAACCCGGCTCTGAACAAGGGCGAGGCGTTCCCCAGATTCGTCGATCTGTTCAAGAACCCGAACGCATACGAAGGCCGGGCGGTCACGCTCACCGGCTACGCGCGCGAGATCCGTAAGTATCCGGCCGGTGAGAACGCGGCCGGGTTGGAAACTCTGTACGAGGTCTGGCTCTTTACCGATGATTCCCAGGGGAATCCGGCGGTCATCGTCGCGGCGAGCGCCCCCGAGAACATTCCGCTCGGCGAAGACTTGCAGGTTCCGGTGCGAGCGACGGGCTACTTCTTCAAGATTTACGGTTACGAGGCGCGAGACACGACCCGGGTGGCGCCGATGATCCTCGCGGGGCGACTGGAAGTGCTCCTCGAACCGGAGATCCAGGGTCCGCCGTGGTGGCTGCTCGCCCTGTTGGGCGGCATCCTGCTGGCGCTGATCGTCTGGCTGGCGGTGAGTTACTACGGATCGCGCCGTCACGCCCGCCGAATCATCACCAGCGAAGGATCGCCCGATTTCACGAATGTCGACCAGGGCGACTGACGGGCGGGACTTGAGAGGCTCTCGAACAGAACCGCGGATGACGTGGTTCAATCCGGATTCTCTTCCCAATGTCAACAACACCCGCCGACGGCGAAAACCGGCCGGTTGATCGGCCTTCCGGAACCAAGATGGACGCTTTTCGCCCGATTCCCGAACCGCTCGACCGCCCGGTGCGTCTTGCCGCCCTGATCTCGGGCGGCGGAACGACGGTGGTCAACCTGCAGGAACGCATCACCGCCGGTGCGCTCGATGCCGAGATCGTGCTGGTCGTCGCCAGCCGTCCGGATTGCACGGGCATCGGCAAGGCCGAGGCGGCGGGATTGCCGGTGCGGGTCGTGCCTCGCAAAACATTCGCGTCGGTCGCGACGTTCAGCGAAGCGGTGTTCTCTGCGGTCGATGAATCGCGCGCCGATCTCGTCACATTGGCCGGCTTTCTCTCATTACTGCACATTCCCGACCGCTACCGCCTGCGGGTGATGAACATTCACCCGGGGCTGATTCCGGCGTTCAGCGGTAAGGGATATCACGGTCGGCGCGTTCACGAAGCCGCAATCGATCGGGGTGTGAAGATCAGCGGCTGCACGGTGCATTTCGCCGATAACGAGTACGACCACGGACCGATTGTCGTGCAGAAGGCCGTTCCGGTCCTCGACGACGACGACCCCGCGACGCTGGCGGTGCGCGTGTTCGCCGCCGAATGCGAGGCGTATCCCGATGCGATTCGCCTGTTTGCCTCGGGATCGCTGGAGATCGTCGGTGGTCGCGTGCGGTCGCGCCTCTGAGACCTTAGTTTCGGAGCGTCGAGGTGACGGAATCCGGCAGGTTCGTGCGTATTGATGAATTATATTGACCGAATGTGATTGCATTTGACGGGGCGGCGCGGCAAAGTAGAGAAGCGACGGAACCTCGACTCGGACGGATCGCCAGAGATGCTGCTCGACGAGCGACGCCGACGCATACTGGAAGCCATTGAAGAAAGAGGGTTTATATCTCTTCACGACTTGACGGATCGGTTTCCGGCGAGCGAATCCACCCTGCGACGAGATCTGGAACATCTTGACCGAATCGGCCAAATCCGACGTACACGCGGCGGAGCCGCGTATGTCGGCGATTCACTGACGACTTTTGAAGATCGCACCGTCGAGGCGGCTCCGCAAAAGCGGCGGATCGCCGCGGCGGTCGCCGAGCTGATTCAGCCCGGCGAGACAGTGCTGTTGGACGGCGGTACGACGACCTGCGAAGTCGCCAAGGCTCTCGCCGGCAAGCCGCTGCATGTGGTGACGAATTCCCTGCCCATCGCCTCGTTGCTCGTGAACCGTTCGGAGGTCGAGTTGCTGTTCGTCGGCGGATACCTCTACCCGAAAACGGGCGTGGCGCTCGGAGCGCTGGCCGTCTCGGCGCTGTCTGGAATCCGCGTGCGGCGACTGGTGATGAGCGCCGGGGGACTGACCGAAGACGGGCTGTTCAATACGAACAGCCTGCTCGTCGAAACCGAACGGCAAATGATCGCCGCCGCCGAAGAGGTGATTGTCGCCTGCGACAGCAGCAAGTTCGGCCGACCGGCACTCGCCCAGATCGCCCCGCTGTCGGCCGCTGGCCGCATCGTCACCGACGAGGGCATCACGGCGCACTGGCGGGACGTGTTTGAACGTGAAGGAATTGAACTGATCGTGGCGTAAGGCGAGCGGCGGGCGTCAGCCCTCCGAGATCGTGAATGGGGCTGGAGAGACGAACTCGGAAGGCCGACGCCTCCCGCTCGCGACGGTTCACAGACGGGACGCTAATTCGAGATGTCACAAATCGCGAAACTCAACCGGGCCGACGTCGAGAAGGTCGTCCGCGAGATCCTGCTCGCCCGGATGACCGGCGGGGCGCCACAGACGCTCGGCAAGCACGTCGGGCCGGCGACCGGAGGGCCGCCCGTCGATTCGCTGCCGTCCGGCAACGGCGGCTCAACCGGCTCGACGGCGGAGACGAAACCGAATCCGCTCGTCGTCAACATCTCGGCCCGGCATTGTCACCTGACGCCGGAACATGTGCAGATCCTGTTCGGACAGGACGACCTGACGCCCGCCAAGTGGCTCTATCAGGACGGCTTCTACGCGGCGGAAGAGACGGTCACGATCTTCGGGCCGCGGCGGCGAATGATTCCGAACGTTCGCGTGCTCGGCCCGTGTCGCGGCGACAGCCAGGTCGAACTCGCTTTCACCGACGGCATCAGCCTCGGTCTCGATCTGCCCGTCCGCATCAGCGGCGACGTCCAGGGGACCGCGGGCTGCATCCTCGTCGGCCCGAAAGGCGTCGTCGAACTGAAACAGGGCGTGATCCGCGCCATGCGGCACGTCCACATGGGCCCCGCCGACCTCGCCTACTTCGGCTGCAAGAACGGCGACAAAGTGCATCTGCGTGTCGAAAGCCGCGGATGCACGACGGTGTTGGAAGACCTCGTCGTGCGTGCCGGCGACAAGATCAAACTCGAGGTCCACCTCGATACCGACGAAGGAAACGCGATCGACCTGGAGCATGCGGCGAAGGTCGATCTGTTTGTGCCGAAAGCGTGCGAGTGCGCACATTGAGCGTGCGCCTGCGCACATTGAGAGAAAGGCGAGCGGCGGGCGTCAGCCCTCCGAGTTTTCACGCCTGAGTTTTGAGGAACGATCTCGGAGGGCTGACGCCCCTCCGCTCGCCGACGACAACTGACAACTGACATCACTCTGGGAGAACTGACGATGGCTGAAGTCCGACAAGCGCTGGGAATGATCGAAACCAAGGGCTTCGTCTGCCTGATCGAGGCGACCGACGCCATGCTCAAGGCCGCGAACGTGCAGATGGTCGGCTGGGAAAAGGTCGGCAGCGGTCTCGTGACGGCGTTCGTCACCGGCGACGTCGCCGCCGTCAAAGCCGCCGTCGATGCGGGGGCCAGCGCCGCCGGAAAGATCGGCGAGGTCGTCAGCGTGCAGGTCATTCCCCGGCCGCACGAAGAACTGGCGGCGGTTCTGCCCAAAGCCAAAGGCGGCAGCGCCGGCGGTGCCGAGTGAACCCCGTTCACCCATGAGTTGAGTCGGAATCCGCAAACGAACAGAGGCTGAGCCATGAGCACCGACAGCGCCCAGCCGGCCCGCCCCCGCAGGGGCACACGAACACGACGCACGACATCCCCCGAGACCACGTCACCGCCGCCGGCCGCCGTGCCTGTGGAACGAAAGACCCTTTCTATGAACGACGCCGTCGGATTTGTTGAGACACGCGGCCTGATCGCCCAGATCGAGGCCGCCGACGCCATGCTGAAGGCCGCCAACGTCCGCCTCGTCAAACAGGTGCAGATCGGCGGGGCCTACGTGACCACGATCATCCAGGGTGACGTCGGCAGCGTGCGTGCCGCCGTCGATGCCGGAGCCGCTGCCGCCAGCCAGGTGGGCGAGCTTGTCTCGGCCCACCTGATCGCCCGCCCCGCCGACGGATTGCTGCGGTCGTACGTCTGAAGCCAAGGGGTTGCAACCCCTCGGTGTCTTTCCGGCCCCGGAACCGGGTCTCCGCATGAAAGTCCTCGTCGCCAATCTCGGCTCGACCAGCTTCAAGTACCGGCTGTTTGATCTCGACGGCCCGGAGGCGCGGCAACTTGCGCGCGGCGGAGTCGACCGGATCGGTCAGCCCGAAAGCCGGTGTGTCGTCGAAATCGCCGATCGTAAGGCGGAGACGACCGCGAGCGTTCCCGACCACGCGGCGGCGCTGCGGATGTGTCTGGACCAGCTCACCGCGGCCGACGGCGGCTGCATGTCGAGCGTCGACGAGGTCGCGGCGATCGGCTTTAAGGCGGTGCATGCGGGGAAATTTTCCGGCGTGCGGATCGTCAACGACGAGCTGCTCGTCGCGATGGACGAATTCTCCGACGTTTCGCCCGCGCACAATCCGCCCTACGTCTTGGCGATGCGCAGTCTCCGGACGGCGTTTCCGGCCATCCCGCTGGTCGCGGCGCTCGAAACGGGTTTCCACGACACGATTCCCGATGCGCACCGGCAGTATGCGATTCCGTCCGAGTGGGCGAGCGAACACGGCGTCAAACGCTGGGGCTTCCACGGCGCGAGTCATCGTTACATCGCAGGCCGTATCGCCGAATTGACGAAGAGGACGGACCTCAAGGTCATCTCGTGCCACCTTGGCGGCAGCAGCTCGCTGTGTGCGATCGAAAACGGTCAATCGATTGCGACCAGCATGGGAATGAGTCCGCAATCCGGCTTGCCGCAAAATAATCGCGTCGGTGATTTCGACCCGTTCGCCCTGCCTTACCTGATGCGTCGCACCGGCAAGAGCCTCGAACAGCTGTTGTCGGAACTCGCGAATCAGGGTGGACTGGCCGGCCTGTCGGACACCAGCGGCGATCTGCGAGATATTGAGGAGGCGGCCGACCGCGGTGAAGCGAAATCGAAACTCGCGCTCGATCTGTACGTCGCGTCGATCCGCCAGTATCTGGGCAGCTATCTGGCCCTACTCGGCGGCGCCGATGCGGTCGTGCTCACCGGCGGCATCGGCGAGAACAGCCGGCTGATCCGGCAGCGCGTCTGCGAGCGGATGGAATGGGCCGGCCTCGTCCTGGATCCCGCAAAGAACGCGACCGCGAAAGGCGAGGCGATCGTCTCGACGGAAGAGAGTCGCGTGCAGGTCTGGACCGTGCCGACGAATGAAGAATTGGTCGTGGCTCGACAGTCGGCAGAAATCGTGAAGGCAAACCGCCAAGACGCCAAGAACGCCAAGTGACCCCTGGAGCTTCCTTGGCGTTCTTGGCG
>JBAQZJ010000481.1:0-22931 GCA_049790855.1 Planctomycetaceae bacterium
GCGACCTTCGGCGAGGTGATGTGTACGACGTATCAGTCGTTCGGAGCCGTCGGTCTGATCACCAGCGGGGCCGGTCGCGATCTCGATCAGGTCGCCGCGCTCAAGTTTCCCGTTTTCACCAGCGGCACCATCTGTGCGCACGGCTACTGCCACCTGCCCCAGATCGGCGTGCCGGTCGTCGTCGGGGGCATCACGATCTACCCCGGCGACCTGCTCCACGGCGACGTCAACGGCGTGACGACGATCCCGCTGGAAATCGCATCGGAAGTCGCCGACGTCTGCCGCGAAGTCATGGACGCCGAAGCGATCGTGCTCGATTCCCTGAGCTCTTCCGACCGCACCGTGAAAGGCTTTTCCGAAGCCCGAAAGGCGTGCGCCGCGCAAATCGAGCAGGTGACGAAGCGAGTGCGGCGAACCCCCTGAAACGCGATCCTTTGCCCACAAGACTGCATTCGGGTTCCTTGACGCATTACCTCCTCACGAAAACAATCGCCCGAACCGCCGCATTCGCGATTCGGTCCGTCGGGCGATGTGCCCGCGCAGCGATACGGTTTGCCGTGCGCACGACTCCGGGGGCTGACGCCGCCCGGCTCGCCTCCTGACTCCTGACTCCTGTATTCTGACTCCTGACTCCTGACTCCTGACTCCTGACTCCTGACTCCTGACTCCTGACTCCTGACTCCTGACTCCTGACTCCTGACTCCTGACTCCTCTCCATGCCTAGCGTTCAGATCTCCGAAGCCGTTCGTCGCATCAAGCCGTCCGCCACGATTGCCGCGGCAGGCAAGGCCAAGGCGCTCAAAGCGACAGGCGTGACGGTCTACGACTTCACGCTCGGCGAGCCGGATTTTAACACGCCCGAACACATTTGCGATGCCGCCAAACGGGCGATGGACGCCGGGCACACGCACTATACGCCGTCCGGCGGTCTGCCCGACCTGAAGAAGGCGATCTGTACCGTGTACGATCGCGATTACGGCCTGGCGTATGAGCCGACGCAATGTCTCGTTTCGAATGGAGCAAAGCATTCGATCCACAACGTCCTGACCGCACTCGTCGGACCGGGCGACGAAGTCGTCATTCCGACGCCGTACTGGGTGAGCTACAGCGACCTCGTTGAACTGACCGGAGCCACGCCGGTGCTCGTGCCCACGACTGAAGCATCCGGCTGGGTGATGACTGCCGATCAGCTTCGATCGGCCGTGACGCCGAAAACGCGGCTGCTGATGCTCAACAGCCCGACGAACCCGACCGGTGCCATTTATCCGCCGGAAACGCTGGAGGCTCTCGCGCAGGTCGTCGTTGAGAAAGACATTTTTGTTCTGTCCGACGAGATCTACGAGAAGCTGATTTATTCCGGACACTCGTTCCGCAGCTTCGCCAGTTTCGGTGACGCGGTGAAGGAGCGGACGATCATCGTCAGCGGCGTCAGCAAGGCCTACGCGATGACGGGCTGGCGGATCGGATGGACCCTGGGACCGGCCGAACTCATCAAGGCGATGGACACGCTGCAGAGTCAGGAGACGAGCAATCCATGCAGCATCAGCCAGCATGCCGCGATCGCCGCATTGTCCGGTCCGCAAAGTTGCGTCGAAGACATGCGAGCCAAGTTTGAAGAGCGGCGTGCATTCGTGCTGTCGCGGCTGCGGGAACTGCCCGACGTGACGTTCGCCGAACCGGGTGGCGCGTTCTATGCATTCTTCAATGTCTCCAGGCACTTCGGCCGACCGCTCGGCAGTGCGAAGAAGTCCGTGTCGAGCGCGACCGACTTCTGCACTTTGCTTCTGGAAGACGCACACGTCGCCCTCGTGACCGGTGACGCTTTCGGAGCACCCGGCTACGTCCGCCTTTCTTTCGCGACCGACGAGGCGACGCTCGACGCGGGCATCGACCGCATCAAAGCATTTCTCGGCGGCTGAGTCGCAGTGAAGAGGTCTCACGGTGAGGAGTGTGGCCGTTCAACCCGCCACACCGCGCGGTGTTGCGAACTGCGCGGTTTGCATCGGGCCGCCGCTCTGCGTACGCTCGGCGGTTCCTCAACTCGCTGATCGCTCGTGGAGGCCGGTATGGCATTCCTGCGCGGGATTCTGCGTCTGACGTGGATCGTCTTGCTGGTGCCGGCATTCAGCCCGGTATGTCTCGGCGGCTCGAACACTCAGCCACGAGCCGAACAGGACGCATCGGAACCGCCCGTCATTCCGATCGGGCCGGACGCCTTCCTGCAATGGGAGCGCTGGCCCTACCTGCGGATGGGCGTGCGGGCGTCGATGAAGAGCACGTTCGATCGCACGGGCGGCAACCACAACGCCGATGCCGCGCACTTCCTCCGCCAGCTCGACGACGGCCGCAACGTCGCGCTCGACGAGGCGGGGCCGGGCATCCTCTGGTTCGTGCGTCACAACCACTGGCACGGCAGCCCGTGGCATTACCACGTCGACGGTCGCGAGACGGTCGTCACCGAATCGAGCACCGCCGATCCGACGAAGCCCGTCCCGAACTCGGTCTTCGAGCCGAAGAAACTCTTCCCGCCGGGACTGACGTGGACCTGGTCCACGACCAAAGGCGCCGACCTGTCGTGGGTGCCGATTCCGTTCGAGGACCACCTGCGGCTCGACTACGGCCGCGCCCGCTACGGCACCGGCTACTTCATCCTCTGGAAGATCATGCCGGGGCTTGCGAACCTGTCGCGGCCGCTCGAAGGCTGGACGGAGCAGGACGTCCCGCCCGCCGAAGTCGTGGACTTATTGAACCGTTCAGGCACCGACATCGCCCCGAAGGGCGAGGGCGTCACAACGCCCGAGGGAACGCTGTCGCTCGGTGCGTATGAAACGCAGACCGTGCTGCACACGACAGACGCCCCGGCGATGATCCGCCGGATCGCCTTTCGTGTTCCCGACGAAGACGCCGTGGCGCTGTCGAAGTCGCGGTTGCGGATCTACTGGGACGACCGAGAGCAGCCGTCGGTTGATGCGCCGATTGGGCTGTTCTTCGGCACCGGCTCGCTGATGCGGACGGCCGACCAGGAGCATATCGTGAAGTCGTTTCCGATGACGGTCCGCCGCACCGATGACGAGACGCTGTTCGCCACCTATTTCCCGATGCCGTTCCACAAGAATGCCCGCATCGAGCTGTCGAACCCGTCGGGCGAAACGATCGAGGGCGTCTCGTGGGAAGTGCGACACGTTCCGTATGCCGACCCGCCGAACTGGGTCGGGCTGTTCCACGCGACCTACCGCGACTTTCCGCATCCGGAGCCGGGCCGCGATCTCGTGCTGCTCGACACCCGCGACGTCGAGGGCGGCGGCGACTGGTGCGGGCACTTCGTCGGCACGACCTACGTCTTCACGAAAACGGGCACGCTCGGCACGCTCGAAGGCGACCCGCGATTCTACTTCGACGACAGCGAAAGCCCGCAGGCCCAGGGCACCGGCAGCGAGGAATGGGGCGGCGGCGGTGACTACTGGGGCGGACGGACGATGTCGCTGCCCTTCGCCGGCCATCCCGTCGGCAAGCCGCCCGGCGAGATCGATACGCCCGTCGAGGCGATCCACTCGGCCTACCGCTTCCTGCTCTCCGACCTGATGCCCTTCGGCAAGAACGCCCGCATCACGCTGGAGCACGGCGGCGAGAACCTCTCGCAAGAGCATTACGAGACGGTCGCTTACTGGTACGGCCTCGATCGTCCGGGTCTCGTCCTCACCGACGAGTTCGACGTCGGCGACGAAGGCGACGAGCGTCTGCACGACTACGACTCGCCGGACGCTTCCGACGTTCAAACACTCTCCAGCCGCTACGAGCACGGCGTCGATCACATCCCGATTCGCGGCGGGCGCGGAACGACCGAGACGTTTCCCGTCGTCACCGATCGCGGACGAGAGACGAAGACGCATTCGGAGTTCACGCTCAAGCTGACGAAGCACAATCTCGGCGTGCTGCTGCGTCGCCGGCTCGATCTCGAGCGACCGAACCAGCGGGCAACGGTGTACGTCGCCGACGCAGACGACGTCTGGCAGAAGGCGGGCACCTGGTACACCGCCGGCGGCAACACGGTCGTCTTCGCCGACCCGAACGCCCGTCCCGAAGAGCAGCGAAAGGTCGATCTGGAGATCGCCCCGCCGGTGCAGGTCGTGCAGACGTCGAACCGCCGCTGGCGGGAAGACGAGTTCCTGATTCCGCGAAGGCTCACCGAAGGCCGCGACTCGATCCGCGTCCGCATCGAGCACCGGCCCGTCAACCTGCCGCTGCTTCCGGGGGAGACGCCCGCCGAGGAAGCCTGGACGGCGTATCGCTACCTCGCCTACTGCTTCGTCATGCCCCGCACGCAAGGTCGATAGGCGTCAGCGATCGCGGTGTCGCAAAAAGTTAATTAAATTGGTGTCGCAAAACGGCAATTTCCGTGGTTTTTGAAAACTCTTCCGGATTTTTCTTGCATTACCCCCCCCCCCCTTCAATGTACTCTCATCAGTAGTTGCCTCCACTACCCGTTCGGGTTTGCCCTCATGGTCGGGCGACGTTCACGCAAGCTCGCAGAGTTGCTTGGTTTGACGGCGGCGGGGGTCTCGTTCCTTATCGCCCTCGTCGGCGCAGGCTATACCGTCGCGAAGATTCAGTTCCCCGGCAAGCCGGCCCTCGAAGCCGTTCCGTCACAGATCGACTTCGGCTCCGTCAACGAAGGAGTGCAGGAAGCTCGCTTCGAGATCGTGAATCGGTCGAGTTCGCCGATCGAAATCCTGCGGGTGGAAAAGGACTGCTCTTGCGAGACCGCAGCCGTCCCGGCCGGTACGCTCGCGCCTTCGGAGCGAGCAGTCGCTTATTGCCAATGGGACACCCGCGGTCGGTCGGGTCCGTCCGTGGGGACGTTGGGTATCGTCTATCGAGTAGCGGCTGGGGAAGGGGAAAAGACCCTCATCGTTGAGATGATCGGCACGATCCACCCCCGCTATCGCTTCGAGCCAAGCCCGTACTTCACAGAGGGAATCGAAGAAACCCGCGTGATCAGGCTTGTGCCGGACGCCATGCCGGACGCGAAAATCATCTCGGTGAGCTGCCGCAACCCGGCATTCGTCGTCGAACGCCGAGAAGACGGCTCCGCGTTCAGCATTCGATTTACACCGTCGAAATGGTCTGATCGTTCTGGTCATGTCGATGTCGTCGTGCAGACGAACGATTCCGAGGCACCGTTTCAACTGATTCCCGTTCAGGTGATGCGTGCGCCCCCCAAACAACCATAACCCTCTGTCCCACTTATGGAGGTGTCACGATGGCAGATCGTCTCAGGCTTGTCGGGTCGCTGTTTGCGGCCGGTCTCTGTCTCATGGCTGTGACTGTCGCCTACGGCGCGTGCGCTGATAAAGGCGTGCGCCCGGGCAGCCCCTGCGTTACGCAAGCGTCGTTTTGCGTGCCGTCGAGCAGTTGTGCCGGCCAGGAGGATTGGACCGTCCTTCCCGGAGCATTTCAGTGTGATCTGCCAGCGGCCGGCAAGACCTGCACGGGGACCGGTCAATTCGCGGCTTGCTATGTGGCGTGCTACTGCAACGGGACCGCCGGGCAGTGCGCCCCGTCGACGATCTGTTATGGGAAAAAGGCGGAGACGAAGAAGGCGGTTGACTGTCCCAAGCGGTGACGTTTCGAAAGTGTCTGTTACTGGGACAGGCACTTTCACTTTCGCATCACACTATCGACAGAAATTGATGGTGCCAGTGTCATGAGAAAAGTCGTCGGAGCATTGGCCATTTGCATATCGTCGATGACGACCGTTGATGCAATCGCCGGCGATGTGCCGACGTTTGCCGAACTCAAAGCGGCCGTGTTCACGGCCCGCGAATCACTCGCGCGAGGGCAGGTGATCTATCACGTCGAAGGAACGGCATCGCTGCCCGAGGAACGCGGCGGTCCCCCGCGACAACAGAAATACGTCCAGGACATGACCGTGTGGTTCGACGGGGACCGGCTGCGGGAGGACCGGCGACACGACGATGGGCATCGTGCGGTAAGCTGTTTTGGCTGTCTGCCGGACCGGATGCATGTTTACTACGACAATGAGAGACTTCCACGGGGTACGATGGCCCTCGTCGTGACCGATTACTCAGAAACGCAGCCGGTATTGCACGGCGTCGTCGATCCGCGGTGGATCGGCCTGCATCCGACAGAGTTGAAAGTGAACGTTCACTTTCCGCCGGAGATGGTCCGAGAAACCTTCTGGCGGGAAGTTCCTCCCGGCAACGCGCGCATCACGCAGGACCGCATCGGCGACATAGATTGCTGGCGTGCCGAGTGGCATTGCGTAAACAACGTTGACATCAAGATGACCGCCTGGATTGCCTCCGCATCAGCGCAAATTTTACGGTTTAAGGAGGATTACGAGCAGTGGGGGCAGAAATGGTCGTTCAGCTTGGAAGAGGAGATTGGCACAGTGCGGGGCGGAGACGGCAAGGACTACCACGTTCCTGTGCGACTTGACTTCAAGCGGTATATTGACAGCCAACTCCACGACAGCGAAATCGCTGAAATTCAATATGTGTCGCTTAACGAACCCCTCGACGAGCGGATTTTCTCCTTAGAAGGGATTGACTTCATTAATCCGGGGACGCCCGTTGTTTGGGCATCGGAACGAAATCGACCCGGGGAAGAAGGCGAGTTGGTCTGGGACGGCGAACGGATCGCGGTCACACGCCTCGGGACGGAAGAAATGGCCGGGCGATTGTCGTTCTCTCCCGTTCGGTCTCTGCTCCTGTTCGGAACCTTGGGCGTCTGTGCGGCACTCCTCATCTGGTACTTCGTCCGACGGATCAAGGCCGCCCGATGAACCCGTTCGTGCGGCGGACGACGCTACTCGCACTCGGCTTGATCCATGCAGGGCTGATCGCCCATACGGCATGGGTCAAGAGTCCCGGAGTGGATGAAGTCGGCCACTTGGCCGCGGGCCTCAGCCACGTCGCGTTTGGCACGTTCGATCTCTATCGGGTGAACCCGCCGCTGCATCGGCTGCCGGCGGGCGTTGTCTTATTAGCTGCGAATCCGCGGATGGAATGGGACGCCTATCAGCCGGGCGCCGTCGATCGCAGCGAGTTCAATCTGGGCGCCGAGCTTGCAAAACAGAACCCCGACCGCTACCGCGACCTCGTATTCCTTGCCCGGATCGCCTGCCTGCCGTGGGCGATATTCGGGTTGGGCATGTGTTACGTCTGTGGCCGCGATCTCTACGGACCGGCGGCCGGGCTGTTCGCCGCCGGGATATGGGCCTTCTGTCCCGAAACGATCGCCCACGGGGCGATGGTCACGCCCGACATTGCCGGGGCGAGCTTTGGTTTGCTGGCGGCCTATGCCTTCTGGCGATGGCTCCGCCGGCCGGGGTGGGTCGCTGCGACTTTAGCCGGCGTCGCAGTCGGCTTGGCATGGCTGTCGAAGTTCACATGGATCGTCTTGTTGCCGGCGATCTGGCCGCTATTGGCCTTAGTCTGGCTCTGGCGAGATCGGGCGGACGCACGCAGGCTCGCCGTCTCGATGTCGCAGGTCGCTGGGATGTTCGTAGTTGCCCTACTGCTCCTGAACGCGGGCTACGGCTTCGAGGACGTAGGTCGGCCGCTCGGGGAGTTCGAATTCCGTTCGGTTTCACTCGGCGGCGAATCGGCCCGCGGGTGGGGGAAATTGGGGAACCGATTCCGCGAAACGCCGCTCGAATCGTTGCCTGTCCCGCTGCCGCGGAACGTGTTGCTCGGCATCGACGTTCAGAAGGAGGACTTCGAGAACGGCATCCGATCTTATCTGAACGGGCGATGGGAAGAGCGTGGCTGGTGGTACTACTACATCTATGCAACGGCCTTCAAGCTGCCGATCGGACTGTGGCTGTTGGCGATCTTTGCGGTATGCCGCGGCCGCTTCCGGCGGGATGAGCTTGCAATTGTTTCGCCGGGCGTCGCGCTCTTCGTCCTCGTCAGCGCTCAGACCGGCTTCAACCACCACCTGCGATACATCCTGCCAGCACTGCCGTTCCTGTTCGTCTTCATCGGTCGATTGGTCGCGGGGCCGGCAGCCGTTGCGACCCGGCTCACCCGGGCTGCTGTGGCTGGAGCCTTCGTGTGGCTTGTCGCGGCATGCCTATGGGTCCACCCGCACGAGCTTTCCTACTTCAACGAACTCGCCGGAGGGCCGCGGAACGGCCACGCGCACCTCGTCGACAGCAACATTGATTGGGGCCAAGACCTCTGGTTGCTCAAGAAGTGGCTTGACGAGAATCGTCACGGTCGGCCGCTCGGGTTCGCCTATTTCAGCGGACTGATCTATCCGCAATGGTTCGGAATCAACCACGGCCTGCCGCCAGACGATCCGCGGCCCGGGCTATACGCGGTGAGCGTCAACTACCTTCGAGGGATTCATTTCGGGGTGCCTGACGGACGAGGTGGGCGGGAGACTATCGAGTCGCCCCGCTGGACCTACTTCCAAGAGTTCGAGCCGGTCGCGACCGCCGGGTATTCGATCTACATCTACGACCTCTCGCCGGAGGAGGTGAACCGTGTCCGTCGGCGTCTCGGGCTTGAACCGCTCCCTCAGTGACCCTCCGCAGGTCCACGGCGCCGCCACGGCCGGGCCGTTGCTGACGGTGATCGTGCCGGTCTACAACGAGGAGCGGACGATCGACGCGATCCTGGGCCGCGTGCTCGCGGTTCCGATCGCGATGCAGGTCATCGCCGTGGACGACGGCTCGACCGACGGGACCGCCGAGCGCTTGGAAGCCTGGGCCGGCCGCGGCGTGATGGTGCTTCGACACCTCGACAACCGGGGCAAGGGAGCGGCGATCCGAACCGGCCTCGCTCGCGCGGAAGGCCGCTACACCGTCATTCAGGACGCCGACCTGGAATACGACCCGGCCGAGTATCCCGATTTGCTGGGACCGTTGCAGAGAGGCGAGGCCGACGTCGTTTTCGGCTCCCGCAATCTTCGGCGGCCGGGTCGACCGAAGCCGAAGTTCCGCTGGTTCTCCCTCGGCGTCTCTCTTCTGAACCTGCTCGTCCGCGGCCTCTACGGGCTGCGGCTGACGGACGAGGCGACCTGTTACAAGGTGTTCCCGACGGACGTGCTGCAGCGGATGGACCTGCGGTGCCGCGGGTTCGAGTTCTGCCCCGAGGTCACGGCCAAGGCGGCCCGGATGGATCTCCGCATCGTCGAGGTGCCGGCGAGCTACAACGGCCGGACCCATGCCGAGGGCAAGAAAATCCGCGTGAGCGACGGCGTATCGGCGATCCGGGAACTCTGGCGGTGGCGGGCGTGGTCGCCCGATCGCCGCGGGTTCACGCTGATCGAACTGCTCGTCGTGATCGGCGTCATCGGTCTGCTGCTCGCACTCTTGTTGCCTGCGGTGCAGAACGCTCGGGAGGCGGCTCGGCGGACGCAATGCCGGAACAACCTCAAGCAACTCGCCTTGGCCGCCGCCAATCACGAATCGACGTTCCGCCGGCTGCCCTCGAACGGCTGGGGCTACCGTTGGGTCGGCGAGCCGGAGCGCGGCACGGGGAAGGACCAGCCCGGCGGTTGGGCCTACAACCTGCTCGACTTCCTCGAACAGAAACCGCTGCGGGATCTCGGCCAAGGCGAACCGGCGCTGGAAAAATGGGCCAGCCTGGGACGGATGACCGAAACGACGCTCGCCGTCGTCCGCTGTCCGTCACGGTCCGGATCGGACTTGGCTCCGGCGGAATTCGCCAACGCCCCCGTCAATGCAGACTGGCGGGCTTACGTCGCCAAGACCGACTATGCCTGCTGCGAGGGAGACTTCGTCACCGACACGGGGCAAGGGCCGGCGAGCCTCGATGCGGCCTCCTCCTACACCGAATGGCGCGACACCTCGAAAGCGACGGGCATCTGCTTCCAGCGAAGCGAGGTCCGGCTCGCGCAGATCACGGACGGGTTGAGCCAGACCTATCTGATCGGCGAGAAGTACGTCAGCCGGGCCGGATACGAAACCGCCGATGACGCGGGCCACGACCAGAGCCTCTACAGCGGCGTCGATCTCGACGTGAACCGCTGGGTGCTCGACCCGCCGCTGCAGGACTCGGACGTTTCCGATCCGCGGAGCTTCGGCAGCGCTCATCAGGGAGCCTGCCACATGGCGTTCTGCGACGGCAGCGTGCGTCCGATCAGCTACAAGATCGACGCCGAGACCCACCGCCGGCTGGGGAATCGGAAAGACGGCGAGCCGGTGACGCTGCCGTGACAGAATAACCGCGCGAATTACCGTCCCCCCTCTCACCCGATTCCCTCGCGAAAATCGACCGCCTCGGCCCATTCCGGCCGGTCGACCAGCGGGTTGCGGTTGCCCTGTTTCTCGAACACTGCCGCGTTGCGGTGTCGTTCGTAGTCGTCGACCGGGTGGTCGGCGTGCCAGCGGAGCAGGATCGGCAGGCGGGATTCCTCGAACTCCTGCTCGGCGTCGTTCACGTCGCCCGGATAGCGCAGCAGGAAGTAGAGCGTCGCACGGGCGACGGCGCCCTTGCCGGCGTTCGGCTCGAACCGTCGACCCTCCCGTTTCCCGCACGCTTCGCGAAGTGCTTCCTCGAAATCTTCAAAGTCGTAATAGGGGATGTTTCCACGGAAGCTGTTGCAGCCTGATTCGCAAGCGAACAGATGATGCAGGTCGCCCCGCATCGGTTCGCGCTTGCCGAACCACGACTGCGGCACGACGTGCTCGCAGTTGAACGGCATTTGAGCCTCCAGCAAGTCGATCCGCTCCGACAGCCGTTCGAGGCCGACGGCCGATTCGGTCGCCAGCAGCTCGCGGAGCCGCGCCGTCCGGCGGGCCTCGATCGCGACGTCTTCGCGGATGAACTCCTCGGGGTCGAACGTCCGGCCGGAATAGATGCTTCGGAGCTTGCGGTCGGGGTGCAGATCGACCCACGGATAGACGTGCACGCTCGGCTTGTACGAGAGCGTTTCGGCATGCGTCTGCCGCACCAGCCGGCTGAGCTGCCCGAACAGCTCCTGCGGCGATGCTTCGGCATCGACCTCCTCGTAATAGGCCGCTCGCGCCGCTTCGTCCCGCTCGCGGTCGTAGTAGGGCCGGTCGCGCGAAGCCTCCAATTCGCGAAGCGCCCGCTCCAGGTCGCTGCCAGCCGCGGGCGGTTCGCCGATCGTGCCGCTCTGGCCGGCGACGGGAGTCTCGCCGGGACGGACGCCGCCGGCGGCCGGCGGCTCTGCATCGCCCAGACGCACTGTGATCCGCAGTGGAATCGTCCACGTGACGCCGCCGTCCCGATCGACGACGGCCTCGCCCATTCCGCCGATGGTCTGATTCGTCGATCCAGATGAAGCCGCATTCGTCCCTCCGAGCCGGACCGGCGGCGCCTCCGCTTCGAAGATCGCCGCCCGCAGCGGTCGCTGGGCCTGCGAGAGCGGCTGATCCTGGAGATGCCGGACGATCTGATCGAGCTGGGCGCCTTCGTTCGCGATCCAGTCGATGCGATGATCGCCCATCGCCGGCTCCCACGGCCGGCCGTCGCGGGCGAGAATGCGTCCCTCGGCGTCCCGTCGCGGCACGCCGGAATGGTGCAGCGCGACGAGCTGCCATTGATCGTTGAAGACCGGCGATCCGGACGATCCGGGAGCCGTGTCGGTCCGGTAGTGCAGCCACGGGTCGGGAAAGTCGATCACCTCGTTTTCGCGGACCGCGAGCTGCTTCGGCTCGCCGTTCGGATGCTGGACGATCGACACGTACTCGCCCACGAGCACGGGCACGTCGCCCTCGCGCAGGCGAGACCAGCCTAGCTCGGCTCGCTCCCGCGTTCCCGAAACCCGTTCGCCGACGGCCACCAGCGTGTAGTCGAGGTCGGGGTCGGTGAGGAAGAAGCGGTCGGGGGTGAGCCGGAAGAAGGTGGATGGAGCCGGCCGGCCGTCGAGGTCGACCTGGTAGTCGAGCTCGACCTGGCTCGTCGCCGCCTCCGCCGCAACGGTCAGCACGTGATTGTTCGTCATCAACAGGTCAGGCGACACGAGCGAGCCGGTGCCAAATCCGACCGTCTGACCGGAGCGGTTGCGGATGTGGATGCGTCCGACCGTCCTCGCCGCCGCGAGACCGCGCTCGAGGAACGAGACCGCGATCAGATCGCTCTTGCCGAGGATTCGCTCGAGCACGACCGCATCGCCCGCCGTCTGGCCGTTGCCGCCGACGGGTGCGACGGTCGCCCGCGCCGCTTCGACGGCGCGGGCCGTCGCCGGCGCGATCTTCAATTCTTCGAGGCGCCGGTTCACCCGTGCAGGGTCGTTCGCCCCAAGCAGGTTCCCGTGTTCGATGCGTTCGAGCGCCTCGTCCCGCGGCATTGAGCGCGCCCGGTACCGTTCCTCGGTTTGCTGCAATCGGCGTTCGAAACTGTTCATCACGTCGTTCCGGAGAAGGGCTTGCCGGTATACCGTCGATCTTGAAGCAGGAAGAACATCGCGATCTCGCCGTCGATTCACCTTGGCCGATAAGGCACATGCACTCACAGATCGCGGAGCAGAGTCGCCGCGATCCTGATGCGAGACTCCTGTCAAATGCCAGACGTTTCAATTGGGGAGACTACCTAACGGTCAAAAACGCGCGAAACTTCACTAATTGCGACACGGCAGCGACGGCACGGCAGTTTATTAACCTGGTGTCTCCGACGTCCGATTTTCACTCGTCGTGATGGGGTTCATTCCGTTGCCCTGGTTTGAAGGGCGACGCGGTGTCATGTTTCCGCCGAGGCGGAAAATGCGAGACGAACCGGGTCACGTTGGCGCTCGTCGACAAGTCGCGCGGGATTGCAGCCGATCGATCGGAAAATGATCAACTCACAATCGAACCGGCGCGCGGGGACGTATGCGTTCTGCGATTTCAACGATGGGCACGAGCGAGTACGCGACAGGCAAAGGTCATCGCAACGTCACTTGGCCCCCTGTGACGAGACATGCCCTTGGCGTCAAAGGAGCGATCACCTTTGAATGCTCGCGCGCGCCTTTGTCAGTGGATGACAAGTCGCGGTGGCAAGCCGTACGTTCCTGGCAATGCTCGCGAGAACGCCGTCCAGACCCGGTTGAGGCTGCAGTCCGCCCGCGCGGCGGTGAACGGAATGCAGAGGCCGTCGCGATGAATCTCGTCGAAGCGCATTCGCCGCAAGAACCGCGACAGCAGACTGCGGCGAAACAACTGCGACTCCACCTGCAGAAAGCGTTACGGCGACTTTCGACCGCCGACATAGAATTGCTCGCGGAAGAACTGTCGTGCGTCCCTCGAAAGATCGACGAGGCGCATGCGGGCGAACAATCCCAATCCCCCGACGTCAGGCTTCGGTTCGGGTGATTCAGAGGCTCTCCGGCGCAACAGGAGGGTCAATTCCTCCGCCTTTCCCGCTTCCGAGCGATCGCCTCAGGGCGAGCTTGCGATCCGACGTCCCCGAGAGCGGCCGTCACATCTCCGGCGAGTCACGACGCGGGTTCAAGTCGTGGCTCATCTTGTCGAGCGTACCGGTGACCGCCGCATAAAGCCTCGGCCCAACGACGGCGGTGCCGCAAAGCATTCCTGCGGCGAACGCGGTGAGTCCAAGGACAATGTCCGACATTCGTCGACTCCTGCAAGAATCATCCGGTTGCTGAGGGAGGGGTGGCCCGTGCGCATGCAGAGATTCACGGTTGATTCTTTCCGTGCTCGGCACTTTGGGTATCCGGCAACCGCTAGACGATGCTCTGCGGGAGTCGACTCTGTGGGGCTGGGTGAAATCCCCGTGCAACGAGGCGGGGTGACCGGGATTCCGGAAAGCGGAACTCCAACCCCGGCCGCAGTCCCGCCGATGTTCACTTCTCCGGCTGTTCCACCGTCAGCCAGACATGCGTCGTCGTTGCACCAGAAAGTGAAAGTACAGCGGTCGCCATTCGTGCCTGCGTCGCTCCCTCGCTGGTCGCACGGCCGACGATGGTGATCGGGCCGGTGGACGCAGCAGCGCCGTCCCTGGCCGTCAGCGTCAGGTTCGCCGTCGATTGAACCGGCTTACTGCCCGGCTTTGCAGGCGAGTCGGATTTCGGTTCTTCGCGGACCGTCGTGACGTCGACGCCTTCGGGCAGGCCGTCGATTGAAATCTCGATCGGCGTCGCATATCCGTCTTCGCGGATTACGGTCACGGCAATCGTCGCAGGTTTGCCCGGCGCGACGCTGATCCGATCCGAGGCGAGCGACAGGCTGTAATCGGGTGTCGGTTCCCGCACTTCCAGGCGATAGAAGTAGCGCGGTCCGCTGCGCTCGGCCAGGCCATGAACCGAAACCGTGTATTCGCCGTCGCGTGTTGCCGTGAAATTCTGTTCGACGTCGCGACCGCCTTTACCGCTGGCATCAGCTTCGGAGAGCACTTTTCCGGCGCTATCGAGGATGCGCAAGACGGGGTTGAGCGGCGAACCGAGTCCGCCGGCGACGAGCCGGAATCGCCACGTCTGGTCTTTCTTTGCGGCGAATCGATAGAGATCGCGGTCCCCCGCCGGTTGGATCCGGCCGGAGACGGTCGCGGGCGGCGAAAGCGGCTCCGGCTTGTCGTCGGCAGTCTCTTCGGCCTCGACTACGCATGGCATCGGCAGCACCGGCAGTCTGACGTGCCCGGCCAAGTCCGGGTGCCAGACGCGAACGCCGTCGGATGACGCCGTCGGCTCGATGGGCAGCGTCTTCAACTCGTCGGGCAAGTTCCAGCCGGAGGGTTCAACGACTGTGTCGCTGGTGCCGGCGGAAGTCGCCAGCGGCATCACATGGTCGAGGAATCCACCTGCCGTCAATGTCAGTCGATAAACATAGCGCTCGCCGCCCGCAAAGCCAATCGTGCTGTTGGGGTCGGAAGGAAACGCGAAACAACGGACGATGTAATCGCCATCTTCAGGCACATCGAAGACGAGTTGCGGATCAAGACCGACTTCGTCGTCTGTCTGTAGCAGCACGAACCCGGCCGATGAAACGACCTGCAATACGGCGTCCATCGGCGAACCAAGTCGGTGACCCGCAAGCGACGCGACGAGCGTCTGCCCTTTTTTTAACGTCACCGAGTAGCCGTCGACGTCTCCCGCCTTCGCGAGACGACCATCGACGACCGCAGGGAAGGGATCGACTCTTCCTGCTTGGCCTGGTTCATCGTTCGGTTCACTTTCGGTGATTGCGGGCAGCGTGCTGATTTCAAACGGCAGCAGGCTCGATGCTCCCGAGTCGTCGTAAAAGCGAATCCAGCGGATGCCAGGCGGTGCCGCGTCCGCGATTCGAATCGAAAACTTGCCCTTCTCCTTCTCCGGCTCAATTTCCAGGCCCGGCTCATGCGACCAGGTTTGAACCGGCCAGGCATCGAACTTACCGTCTGCGATGACGGCGATCGTCTGACCGCGCCCGCCTCCTGCCGGAAACAGGGACGTCGGCTCGGGCGGCGCGGCGTATGCTGCCAGGCTGGCGATCGTCGGCAGCAGGAAGCCGAATGCTTCGAGTAACGTTCGGCGACGGGGTAAGCGCGGCATGGCAGGTTCGATGTTCACCGTCGAGCATCACCCCATCAATTCGGCGATCGGATTCGGATCGCTGACAATGTGGTTCGGGCGTCCGTTGGGGGCGTACAGCAGCTTGCCCGGATCGATGCCGAGTTTCGCGTAGATCGTCGAGGCGAAGTTCTCGGGCGAGAGCACGCGATCGACCGCCGAATACCCGCGCGGATCGGTCGCGCCGACGACCTGGCCGCCGGGCGTGCCGCAACCGGCGAACAAGACCGACATCGCGTTCGACCAATGGTCTCGACCGCCGTCCTTGTTGATCTTGGGGGTCCGTCCGAACTCGCCGAGCACGACGACGAGCGTCGTCGCCAGCAAGCCCCGGCGATCGAGATCGTCGATCAATGCCGCGATGGCGTGTTCAAACGGCGGCAGCTTTTTGTCGAGCGACTTGAACAGGTCGCGGTGATGGTCCCAGCCGCCGTCGTAAAGGGTGACGAACGGCACGCCGGCTTCAACAAGCCGTCTTGCCAACAAGGCCCGCTGGCCGAACGGATTGCGACCGTACGACTCGCGGACCTCGTCCGACTCTTGGCCGATGTCGAAGGCGGCCTGCGCTTCGGCGGAGTGGATCAGGTCGTAACCCTGCTCGTAATACTCGTCGAGCGCGACGGCCGGGTCGGCCGCCGCGGCGTCGGTGATTCGCAGGAGGCGATCGACTTTCGATCGCAGATCGCGACGGCGGTCCTGGCGGTCGTCGGCGATTCCTCGCGGCGGAGCGACGTCGCGAACACGAAAGCCGTCGCGGTTCGGGTCGTCGGGCACGACGAACGGGGCGAACTTCGCTCCCAGGAAGTTGGGGCCGCCGGAACGCGACATCTGCGGAATCGAAAAGTACGACGGAAGCCCGTCGACCGAAGCACCCCGCTCGTGCGCGACCACCGAGCCGAGACTCGGATGAAAACTGACGAACGCGCCGCAGCCGACGGGGATGCGAGGCGGGGCGCCCGTCATCATGTAATGGTTGCCCGCACCGTGATTGCCCTGGTCGTGCCGGATCGAACGCACGACGGCCAGTTTGTCGGCGATGCCGGCGAGCTTCTGCATATGCTGCGAGAAGCGGACGCCCGGGATCTTCGTTTCGATCGTGCCGTACTCGCCGCGAATCTCGGCGGGAGCCTCGGGTTTCGGATCGAAGGTTTCGTAATGCGTCGGGCCGCCGTCCATCCAGACGAGAATGCAGCTCGTCGGCCGCGAAGACGACGCCGTCGTCGCGGCGATACTGCGCAGCCGCAGCAGATCGACCATGCCGAGGCCGAGTGCCGCTTTCAGTCCGAACTGAAGGCAGTCTCGGCGGGTCACCGATTCGCAGTTTTTGTAAACGGCCACGATTCGCTCGCCTTTCGCTTCGGGGAACGGAGCGGATCAATTCTTGAAGACGAACTCGGGAGTATTTATCAACGCCCAGAGCAGGTCTTCCGTCACCTGACGCCGTTCATTCGGTTGATCGGCGTCGGCATAGATCTCTTCGACGACGGCAAGTTCTTGTGCCGTCGGCTGCCGGCAATAAGTCGAAAGATACAGCTCTTCGGCGATCTTCGCCGGTGTGTGTTCCGACGCAGCCAACCGGGCCGCCAGTCCATCATCGGAAGTCACTTTTTGATGGAGATCGGGCGAGTTCATCAGGTGCAGCGCCTGAACCACCGACGTATCGGGCACCCGTTCGCAGGGCGGATCCTGATTCTCATCGGGCCGGCCGAAGGTATCGAGAAACAGCGAATCGACCCTGTGAGTCCAGATCGCATCCGAGCGAGTACCGGGCGGCGCGGCTGAAAACCGCTCTGGAACCTCCGTCACATCACAGATCGCTCCGAGCAGCGACTCGGCCCGCAAACGCTGGCGGTAATGCCGGGAGTAGTTCCGCGTGTCGGCGATGTTCCGCTCGTTCGGCGTTGAACTCAGGCTGTAGACGTACGAGGTCGTAATCGTGCGAATCAGATGCTTCAAATCATGATCATGCGCGCGGAAGTCCTCGGCGAGCGCGTTCAGAAGCGGACCGTTGGTCGGTGGGTTGGTCGCTCGCAAGTCGTCCACAGGATCGACGATGCCGCGCCCCATCAGATCGGCCCAGACACGATTGACGATGACTTGCGAGAAGTAGTCGTTCTCGGGCGACGTCATCCATTCGGCCAGAGTGGCGCGCGGATCGGCCTCGGGGTCGCTGGAAAGCGGAGCATCGCCGAACAGCGGTTTCGGGTCGACCGGCGCGCTGGTCAGCGGGTGAAGCACCGGCTTTGCCGACTTCATGGTGTAGACGATCTCTTCACCTCCCGAGATCGGCGGCGAGAGACCGGTCCCCTTGCGGCCCACACGGTTGAAATACGCGGCGAAGCCGTAGAAGTCTTCCTGGCCCCACGCCTCCGAGGGGTGATGATGGCACTTCGCGCACTCGAGTCGAATGCCGAGAAACAACTGGCTCATCATTGTGGCGATTTCGTCCGGCTCACGGCGATCGCGAAAAATTGTTGCGGCGCCCGGCTGCCACGTACTGCCGCGTGCCGTCACGATTTGTCGGACGAATTCGTCGTACGGTATGTTTCGGCGGAAGGCATCGCGAATCCAGGCGTCGAGATTGAAGACGGCTTTGATGCCGACCCGGTAGGGGTTCGGCCGAAGCAGGTCGACCCACTTGTTCGCCCAGTGATCGGCGTACTCGGGTCGATCCAGCAACTGTTCGACGAGTCGTGATTGCTTATCGGACGAGTCGTCGGCGAGAAACGATCGCGCCTCGTCAGCGTCCGGCAGGCGACCGATCACGTCGAGATAGACGCGTCGCAGAAACGTTGCATCGTCGGCCGGCTCCGAAGGCACGACGCCCAACTTCTCGAGTTTGGTCCAGACATGGCCGTCGATGAAATTGTTCTGCGGCAAGTCGGCGTAGAGCTGCGGCGGCACCTCGCCAGGCAGAGGGATCGTGACGGCGGCGATCGCGAACAGTCCGCGAAATCTCGCCGTAACGGCCGCCTCACCGGGCAGTGATCCTGCCTCAATCAACCCGTTTTCATCAATGGCGGCGATGGCACTTTCGTTCGACTGGAAGATCGCCAGGTCCGTCACGTCTTCGGTCGTGCCGTCGGCGTAGCGGGCCGTGATCAGCACTTGCTGTTTGCCACCGGGCACCATGATCAATTCGGAGGGCGCCATCTCGATGGATTCGATGGCCGGTTCATCGCTGGGCGATCGCGGCATGCCGGCGACGATCCATTGGCGAAGCACCTCGTAGGGCCGGCCGGCCGGGTCGAGCCGCAGCCCTCCGCCGTGCGGCACTCGACCGGTCGGCTTCTGCAGCAGCAAACTCTCTTCAGGCGCGGCCGGGAAGATCCGACGCCCGCGTGATTCATGGACGATCTCGTCGAGATCGAAGTCGGGGTCGAACCCGAACAACGAAAGCTGGAAGCCGTTCTGGCCGCGAGCTTTGCCGTGACAAGCACCGGCGTTGCAACCGTAGCGCGTCAGAACCGGCAGAACGTCGTGCTCGAGCGTCACGGGCTGAAGCTTCGAGGAATCACGCACAGTGACGTTGACGCTTGCCGTCTGGTTTCCAACTGTGACGACGATCCGGGTCTCGCCGTCGCCGACCGCGCGGGCAATGCCGTCATCACCGATGGTCACGACCGCGGTCGCCTCGGAACGAAACGTCGCCGAGCGCGTGACGTCGGTTTGTCGGCCTTCGACTTGGCCCGAGACGATCAGCCGCTGATGGGCACCTGGTCCCTGAAGTTCGATCCGTTGCGGCAAGCAGACCAGATCCGTCGTTTCTGCCGCGGCATCGGCTGATTCGGCGGCCTCGACATTCGCCGCAACCCAAAGACAGAGCACTGCTGCGACGGGCAATAAGAGGTCTGCCAAATGCCGATCGCGAGGCTGCATCACAGATCTCCATTGACTGCTGGCGAGCACTGTTCCGGCCAGGTCGACTCGTTCACGGAGACGAACCAGCTCCCGGCGACTTGGCCAAGACGGCTCCCTTTCGTTCGATCGGTCGACTGAAACACGATTTTTGACGCAGCGGGCGGGAGACGTCGGCGAGTTTCGCTCAGGAGGGTCGTCGTCACACGCTCTGCCAATTCGCCATTGCCGGCAGGCGGGGGCCGGCGGCAGAACGCATCGCAGTTGGTTGATAGAATTACATCAGTCGGCCACCGGCAGGTCAACCGTAGCCTCCCGGCTTTCGGGATTGAAGACTCGATTGCAACAGCAATCCTCGTGTCCGGCAGTTCTGTCGCAGGCCAACCTTGATGCCGAGCCACGTCATCCGTTTGGTAGCCGTTGCGCGTTTTCGCGTCTACAGTTCCGTCATGAATGGCCTTCCGTGGAATCGCAGCGGGACATGGCTGGTCGCGGCCATGATCGCATTCGGCTTGCTGCTGACGGGGGCACTGTACGCCTACACGATGTTGCACGCTGCGCCCTACCGTTCGCTCACGGCGGCACTTGCGAAGCAGTACCCTGGCAGCGAACCTCGCGTCGAAGGCGGCAAGCCGCGGCTCGACCGACCGGGGAAGACCATCTTGCGAGTCGTGATGCAGTCGCCGTTCGATCCCGAAAGTGAGGACGAGGCGGAAAGATTCGCCGCCGAGGTCAAATCCTTCATCGCCGATCGCCATGACCTTCGGGCGTATGACGTCGTCGAAATCCATTTGTTCCAGAAGGATCGCAGCGGTGCGTTGTCGCAACGTTCGATCCGCATGCAGGTTCAGACTGCGACGCAGCCGTCGCACAAGTGAGGCCGCGACAACATGGACGAACAACCGTGGTACGGTGAGGGACTGCACTTCCGATGCACTCAGTGCGGCAACTGCTGCACGGGTGAACCGGGAGCCGTCTGGGTCACAGACGCGGATCTTCAAAGAATCGCCGATCACACCGGCAAGAGCCTCGGCGAAGTGAAACTCTTCCATACGAAGCTGATCGGAAGTCGTGTCTCGCTGAGCGAATACGCCAACGGCGACTGCACGTTCTTCGATGGCGCTTCGCGGCGTTGCACCATCTATCCTGTTCGTCCGTCACAATGCCGCACTTGGCCTTTCTGGCCTGGAAACGTCGAGTCGTCGCAAACGTGGGAACAAACGCGATCGGCCTGCCCCGGTGTGGGTCGCGGCGACTTCGTTCCGGCCGACGAGATTCTGCGACGCGTGTCGGCGACGGGAACGTGAGTTGAGAAGCCCGGCTTCTTGAAGAAGCCGGGCTTCTTTCTCGCGGTCCGCTTGACCTCTCCGAAACCGTGGAATGACTTGACTTTATGTCTCACGTCGCCGTAGAACGGTAGGCGTTCCTTCGCAGTGCGTCGACAACAGGGTTTGGCTGTCGACCGGTTTCCGGACGGGAGAAACGCATCGTGACAAAGAAAGAGATCGTCAAGACGATTTCCGAAGAGATGGGCCTGACCCAACTCAAAACCAAGGAGATCGTGCAGAAGACGTTCGATGCGATTGTGGAGACACTCGTCACCGAGGGGCGGATCGAACTCCGCAACTTCGGCGTGTTCGAGGTCAAGAAACGCGCTGCACGGAAAGCGCGGAATCCTCGCACGGGAGAACGGGTCGACGTCCGCGAGAAATACGTCGTAACGTTCAAGCCCGGCAAGGAGATGGAAGAAAGGGTCCGGCAGCTCGAACAGGCGGAGGCCGAAGGTCGACCCCTGCCGCCGCGGAACCCGTCGGCTGCTGCGACGACCTTCGACGACGAGTCGGACGATCGGCGTGTGTCAGCCGCCCAACCTGCCAGAACGGCCTCAGAACCCCGCCCTTACGAAATGCCCCGTGGGCACAGCACTTCCGACGCAGGGTCGCGCAATGAGACGCCGCCGGCAACGGGAATTCATCCCGCGAGTGTGACGACTCCAACCTACGGCGGCTCGCAGTAGCTTCCCGGGCGGGCAGAATGACCCGCGCAGGCCGCGCAAATGGAAAAAACGGCACTGCTGTAACGGATTCTCTGAAGCAACCTTCCCTGGGTTGCCGATCGACAAGACCGGGCACCTGCCCCGGCGTGTTCGGTCCGTGATCGGGCCGGTGACGGAATTGGTCCGTCACTTCGCCGAGTCGATCACGGTAACGGATCACGATCGCAAGCCGGCGCCGCCGGCAAACTCGGATACGGCTGGACATCGTTCCCGCCGCTCCGGCCGCGTCACCAGGGAGGGAGACCATGCGGAAGCTCGTAGTGGCCGGCCTGCTGTTGGCGGCGAACGCGATCCAGGTTGGCTGTGTTCTGCCGATCTACGATACACAGCGCGACGTGCGGACCCGACAATTGATCTACACGTCGGAAAACCTCCGCCACATCCCGCGGATCTGGGAACGCATCTGGTTCCTTGACCAGCCCGACCTCGCGACGCCGTTCCGAACTCACGGCGGAATCATCTGACCGCCTGCGGCGGTCAGGGGTGACTGGTGGTCTGGTGTCTGGTAACGCACGACACCAGACTACCAGCCACCCTTGTCCCGCTATACGATGCGGTTCGCACCATCGCATTCGTATCGCGTCGCATCGGTCTTGTGAGTCGTCTCGCCGTTCAACTCAACCGTCTTCGGCTCGAGAATCCGATTCTGGTCGCCTCGGGCACCTTCGGATATGCCCGAGAACTGTCGGCCTACGTCGATTTCCGCAAGCTGGGCGGCGTGATCCCGAAAACGGTCACGCCGCTTCCGCGGATCGGCAACCCGACGCCGCGGACGGTCGAGACCGCCGCCGGAATGCTCAACTCGATCGGCCTCGACAACGACGGCCTCGATGTGTTCGTCGAGAAGCACCTGCCTTACCTGCTCGGTCTCGGTACGGCGGTCATCGTCAACATCGCCGGCAAGGACGAGGCCGAGTTCGTGGCAATGGCCGCGCGGCTTGACGAGTTCGACGAACTCGCCGCGCTCGAACTGAACCTGTCCTGCCCGAACGTCAGTTGCGGCATCGACTTCTCGATCGACTCCGCGAAGGCGTTCGGCGTGGTGAAGGCGGTTCGCGACGCCTGCGAACTGCCAATCGTCGTGAAGCTGACGCCGAACGTCACCAGCGTCCCAGAGATCGCCGCCGCCGTCGCCGAAGCCGGTGCCGATGCCGTCTCGCTGATCAACACCGTCCAGGGGATGGCGATCGACTGGCGTCGCCGGCGACCGGTGCTCGGCAACGGTATCGGCGGCCTGTCTGGCCCGGCGATCAAACCGATCGCCTTGCGGATCGTCTGGCAAGTGGCGCAGGCGGTGAAGGTGCCGATCATCGGCGTGGGCGGCATCCAGAACGTCGACGACGTGATGGAGTTTCTCGTCGCCGGGGCAAGCGCCGTGCAGATCGGCACGGCGAACTTCTACGACCCGGGACTGGCGGGACGGCTGGTCGACGAGTTAGACGCGGTCGTGGCGGCGGAGAGAGTGGAGAGCGTGGAGGATTTGGTGGGCACGATTCGCCCGGCGGCTGATTCTGGC
>JBAQZJ010000482.1:0-8263 GCA_049790855.1 Planctomycetaceae bacterium
GCTGAAGGTTCTCGATCTGGCCCGCGGCGGAAAAGCCGCGGCGCTGAATGCGGCCGTCGCCGAGGCGACGGGCGACGTCGTGTGTCTGTGCGATGCAAACGTCATGTTCCGGCCCGACGCCCTCGGCCGGCTCGTCGAGTGGTTCGCCGTTCCCGACGTCGGCGCCGTCACCGGAGACGTCCGTCTCGCCAGCCATGAGTCGGACTTCGGGTCGGGCGAAACGCTCTTCTACGAGGTGGAGCGACAGATTCAGCGAGGCGAGTCGCGCTTCGGGTCGGTGATCGGCGTCGACGGCGGAATGTATGTGGTTCGGCGGGAGCTGTTTCACCCGATCGCCCCCGACACGCTGCTCGACGACTTCACGCTGTCGATCAGCATCATCCGGCAGGGCTTCCGCATCGCCTATGAGCCTGCCGCGATCGCGACCGAAAACGGCACGCCGTCTTCCGCGGCGGAGTTTCGCAGACGAGTTCGCGTCGCGGCCGGTTCGGTGCAATCGCTCAAGCGGTCGGTCTGGCCGCCGCTTTCCCGACCGGTGGAGTTCGGGCAGTATCTGTCGCACAAGCTCATGCGATGGCTGGGGCCGTACGTCGTGCTGACGTTGTTCATCGCGAGCCTCGTTCTGGCGGGCCGCGGGACGCTCTACGAGATTGCGCTGGTCGCTCAGGCGATCACGGGGGCCATTGCGGCCGCCGCCGCGATTTCGTTTCGTTTCCGGCGGACGACGCTGGGCGGCGTGCCCTTCTACTTCGTCCTTAGCAATCTCGCGATGATGGTCGGTCACGCGAAGGGGCTGTTCGACCGGCAGTCCGTGGCGTGGGATCGAACGGAACGATCGGCGATCTCAACCGGTGTTGCGGCGCTCGGCAAGTCATCCGCATGCGGAGGTCGGTCATGACGACGGTTCTTTCGAACGCGACACCGACCGAACGCACGCACGATCGAGGCGAAGTCACCGTCGTCGACAATCCGGAATGCGCCGCGTGGGAGGGCTATCTCGACGGATACGGCGCGAAGTCGCTGTACCACCGGGTCGCCTGGAACGCCGTCTTCGAGACCTACCGACTCTCCGTGATCCGCCTGGCGGCGACGCGACAGGGGCGAATCACCGGCGTGCTTCCGCTCGTCCGACAGCGAAGTCGGGTGTTCGGCGACCGTCTCGTCTCGCTCCCTTGGTTCGATGCGGCGGGAATCCTGGCCGACGACGAACCAGATCGCCGGTCGCTCGTCGATGCCGCCGTGCGCCGCGCGGCGACGTTAGGAGTCGACGTCGTCGAGCTCCGACAGGCCGAGCCGATCGAAGCCTCGCCGCATGTTCGCACCGATAAGGTTCTGATGCGGCTGCAACTGGAAGGCGGTCCGGAAGCACTCTGGGATCGCCTGAAGGCGAAAGTGCGCAATCAGGTTCGGAAGGGCGAGAAATCGGGGCTTGAGTTCTCGACCGGCGGGGCGGAACTACTGCCCGAATTCTTCGCCGTCTATTCGCGGAACATGCGCGACCTCGGCAGCCCGTCGCATGCTTCGCGCCTGTTTGACATGGTCCTACGGTCGTTTCCCGAGGCAGCACGCCTGCATGTCGCACGCTGGCACGGTCGCGCGGTCGGGGCGGGTCTCACCATCGCAAGCGGCGACACGGTCGAGATTCCCTGGGCGAGCAGTCTGCGCCGGTACAACGGCCTGTGCATCAATCATTTCTTGTACTGGCAACTGCTGCGGGAAGCCTGTCGCGAAGGGCGCCGCTGGTTTCACTTCGGCCGCAGCACGCTCGACTCGGGAACGTATCAGTTCAAGCGGCAATGGGGGGCCGAACCGCTGCCGCTGTACTGGTATCACTTGGGATCAACAGCGGCGCAGGCGGTCGAACGACCGAATCGAGAGTCGTTCGGCTGGGCCGAGGCGACATGGCGGCGACTGCCGCTCTGGGCGGCGCAGAGGCTCGGTCCGCATGTCATCTCGAAGGTTTCGTGAGCAACGGCTCTGCCCAGCCCCGACGTCACGTCTCAGGGAGTCGGGAGGCTCGGGCGGAGCGAAGACGGTTTCGGCTGCCTCTGAGTGCGATCGGAAAATCGAATTCGCAAGGAAAGTTGGTCCGATGAAGCGCGTCGCGGTGTTCGGAATGGGGTACGTTGGCTGCGTGACGGCGGCCTGTCTTGGTCGCGACGGTCACCGTGTCGTCGGCGTCGACATCGACGCGGACAAGGTCGCCGCCGTGAATGCCGGCCGGTCTCCCGTCGCCGAGCCGGGGCTGGCCGAACTGCTGCGCGAGCAGGTCGTCGCCGATCGGCTGACGGCGACGACGTCGGTCGCGAACGCCGTCAGCCGAACCGAGATCGGGCTCGTCGCCGTCGGTACGCCTTCGTCTCCCGACGGGGGGATCGATCTTCGGGCGATCGAGAACGTCGCCGGCGAAATCGGCAGGAACCTGCGCGGCACCGACCGTCGCTACACGGTCGTCGTTCGTTCGACGCTCCTGCCGGGATTGCTCGACGAGCGTTTCCTGCCCGTGCTCGAGGCGGCACTCGGAGAGAAGGTCGGCGATCGCGTGCGACTGTGCAACAATCCGGAATTTCTTCGCGAGACGACTGCGATTCGCGACTACGATCGCCCGCCGTTCGTCGTGGTGGGCAGTTCCGAACCGGCCTGGGCGAACGACGTATTCGCTCTCTACGAAGGGATCGACGCACCCCGCTTGACGACCGACGCCCGCACCGCTGCGATGGTCAAGTACGCCTGCAATGCGTTCCATGCCATGAAGGTCGTCTTCGCCAACGAAATCGGTGCGCTGGCGCGGGCGCTGGGAGCCGACGGACGCGAGGTCATGCGGATCGCCTGCTGCGACACGCATCTCAACATCTCGCCGGCGTATTTGCGGCCGGGGTTCGCGTTCGGCGGCTCGTGCCTGCCCAAAGACGTCCGGGCGCTTACTCGTTTTGCGCAGCGTGAGGCCATCAACGTCGATCTTCTGGACGCCGTGCTGCCGTCGAACCAGGCCCACATCGATCGGGCCTTCCGGGCGATCCGCGAGACGAATCACAGAAAGATCGGGCTAGTCGGCCTCAGCTTCAAGGCCGATACCGACGACCTCCGCGAAAGCCCGCAAGTCATTCTGGCGGAGACGCTGCTGGGACGCGGCTTCGACCTTCGCATCTACGACCCGTCCGTTCGCGTGGGCGGTCTCGTCGGTCGGAACCTCGCCTACATCGATCACCGTCTGCCCCATTTGGCCGCGTTGCTCGTCGAAGATCCGGGGGAACTCTACGCGCATGCGGAACTGCTCGTTCTCGGAACCGACGTCGCCGAGAAGATCGATTGGAAGTCGGGTTTCGACGGGCCGGTGATCGACCTGCGTTGCGACCTCGTCGCGCCGCCTTCGCCTGTCGACAGGGAGGCCCGATGAGCGTCGAACGATCGCTTCCGCGACTGGTCGTCACCGTCGACACCGAGGAGGAAGGTCTGTGGGGCGGACGGTTTCGCGCCGTCGGCAACACGACGCAAAACCTGCGATCGCTGCCGCGGTTTCAGGAACTCTGCGATCGGTTTGACGTCCGGCCGACCTATCTGATCGACGCACCGGTCGTCGACGACGCCTGGGCCGTCGAGCGGCTGGGGGCCTGGCAAAATGACGATCGCTGCGAAGTCGGCGCACATTGTCACCCGTGGTGCAACCCTCCGCTGAACGGCGATGCCGACGAGCGGTCGTCGTATCTCTGCAATCTTTCGGAAGAGTTGCAGCGCGGAAAACTCGAATGGCTGACCGAGACGATCGAAGCCCGGCTCGGACGTCGTCCGACGTCGTTCCGGGCCGGGCGTTATGGGCTGGACGGCCTTGGTGCGATGATTCTGGCCGATCTCGGGTATCTCGTCGATTCGAGCGTCATCCCGTTTACGAATTATTCCTCGAACGGCGGCCCGAACTTCGACGGGGCGCCGGCCGTACCTTATTGGATCGGCGACGATCTGCGGCGACCGGCGGCGACGGGGCGTTTGCGCGAAGTCCCCGTCACCGTGGGTTACAGTCGTTGCAACTTCGAGGCGGCTCATTCCCTGCGGACCCGAGCAGGCAAGCGTCCTTGGAGCCGGCTTCGCTCCGTCGGCATCCTCGATCGGATCGGGATCGCGCGACGCATCAAGCTCAGTCCCGAGCAGGCGGCGGTGCGTGACCTGAATCGGCTGGCCGGCAACTGCATCGCCCGCGGCGCCCCGTGCCTGGTCCTGATGTTTCACAGTTCCTCGCTGATGGCCGGCGGCTCGACATACGTGCGGGACGTCGAGGCTCTGGAGCGGTTCTACGCTCGTCTTGAAGGCGTTTTCCGGTATTGCCGGGAGCGGTGGAAATTGGGCTCGGCGACGCTTTCGGAGTGTGTTCCTTCGCCGACACAACCGGTTTCCGTCTCGACGGAAATGCTTTTCAGAGGAGGGTGAACCGCTGTTCGGGTACGATCGTGATTTCCGATTGGAACTTTGGACGCCTTGTCACATCGAATGCGATGAAGAAGCGATTGTCTTTTCCCGTCTTCCGTCAGCCGCGCGCCGTCACCTTCGGGTCCGGTTCGCGGAAGGAAATCGCGTACCACGTCGAGCCGGAACAGACCGTCGTATTCCTGAGCGGGAATGCCGTCGTACGCGAGCGATTGGCGACTGCGTGGGGAGAACAGTCGCCGTTGCTCGACCCGAAACGGGTTTGCACCAAACCGCCGGGAGAACCGACGCGCGACGCCGTGCGCCTGGGCGCCGAGTTTCTCTCGGGGCGTTGTCCGCAGTGGATCGTGGGAATCGGCGGCGGTTCGGTGATGGACTGGTGCCGCCTGGCATGGGCGGAGGCTGCCGGCGTGCTGCCGGCGAAATTCGCGGCCTCCTTGACGATCCTCCCCGATCCGGCTCTCGACGTCCCCGAGTTCTGGCTGGTGCCGACGACCTGCGCGACCGGTGCCGAAGCCGCCGCCGTCGCCGTCGTGCTCGATGGCGGGCGAAAGGTGCCGGTCGTGTCTGAGTTGTTTCTGGCGACAAGGGCGGTTCTCGACGGCCAGTTCCTCGTCGGCATGAGCCGCCGGGCCATGGCCGATGCGGCCGGCGACGCCCTCAGCCATGCGATCGAGAGTTTCGTCTCGATCCTGCAAAGTCCGCTGGCCGAAGACGCGGCGATCGGGGCGATCGGACGGATCTTCGCGGCGAGCGACGAAGTTCATTCGCGACACGACCTCCTGATGGAAGCGGGGTATCTCGGCGGATTGGCGGCGTCGAACGCGTCGGTCGGTGCGGCGCATGCGTTCGCCCATTCGGTGGCACGGTTCGACGTGCCGCACGGCCGCGCGAACGCCTACGCGCTTCCTGCGGCAATTGCGGCCAATGCAGAGACCCCGGCCATGCGTCGATTGATCGAGCGGTTGCGACTCGGCAGCGTCGACGAATTGCAGGAACAGGTCCGGCGGGCCACGACGGCGGAAGCGACTGAAGAGGATCGTCGGCTGGCCGATCGTCTGGACGGCGTCGATCGCGACGTCGTCATCGACGCCATGCTTCGCGACGTCTGCCTGCGGACGAATCCGTTCCGGTTCCATGCCGACGATGCGGCGACGTTCCTCGACCGCATCGCGGAGGTGATCCGATCGTCATGACTCCCTTCGTCGAACAGTTCCCGTGGGACCGGACGGAATCCCCGGCAGTCACCGACGCCGACGGCACGCTGACCTACGGCGCGCTTCGCGAAACGGCGGGACGAGCCGCGCGGCGGATCTCCGACCGTTACGGCTCCGGGCGGATGCTGCTGCTCAAGGCGGAGCCGACTCGAGAGTTCGTCGCGGCGTTTCTCGGTGCGATGTGGAGCGGAAACACCCCGGTGCCGATCGACGCGCAATCGTCGCGCGAGTCACTGGACTACCTGGAGTCTAAAACGCGCGCCGCTGCGGTACTCTCTCCGGCAGACGTCGTCACGCAGGATGCTGCGACGCCGCTGTTCGCGGCGAGCGCCGATGTTCCGGCGATCGTGATGACGACCTCGGGCACGAGCGGTTTTCCCAAGGGAGTGGTGCTGTCGCATTCGAATGTGCTCCATGCCTGTCGGGCGATGGCCGAGTATCTCGATTATCACCGGCACTGCTCGGCGGCGGTCGTCCTGCCGTTGCACTACAGCTACGCGCTTCTGTCGCAGGTCTGTTGTCAGCTCTCGACGGGCGGTCACGTCCGACTGTTCGCGGCGGGCGAGGTGCGGAATCCGGTGAAGCTGGCGGCGGCGATCACGCGGGCCGGGTTGGAAACGTTTTGCGGCGTCCCTTCGACCTACTTCGCGCTGCGAGGGGTGCATCGACTGAGTCCGTTGGCGTTTCCCACCGTGCGGGTCGTGTGCTCGGCCGGGGCCGCGATCGACCCCGTGCTGTACGGCGACATTCGCGCGATGTTTCCGAACGGCCGGCTGTTCAACAACTACGGCATGACCGAGGCGGCGCCGCGCATCGCTTATATCCGCGACGACGACCCGCGATTTGGCGAGGCGACCTGCGGGCGGCCGATGCCCGGCGTCGAGGTGAGAGTCGTCGATCCGCAATCGCATCGACCGTTGCCCGACGGAGAGCGCGGCGTGCTGGTCGTCCGCGGAGCGAACATCACGAGCGGCTATCTGAACGACGAAGACGCCACGCGGAAGGCGTTCACCAGCGACGGCTGGCTGATCTCGGGCGATGGGGCGGCTCTCGACAAGGGATATATCTTCCTGTCGGGGCGGCTCGACGAGATGCTCAACGTCGCCGGCGAGAAGGTCGCTCCGCTCGAGATCGAGCGAGCGTTGAACCGCTTGCCGGAGGTGTCCTGCGCCGCAGTGACCGGCATCTCCGACGAATCGCGTGGAACCGTGCCGGTCGCATTTCTCGAACTGACGGGGCCGATCAGTCGACGCGAAGTCGTGGCGGCGCTGAAAGAATCGTTGACGCCGACGAAGATTCCGCAGCGGTACTTCGAGGTTCGCGCCTTTCCGACGACCCCGAACGGCAAGCTGGTGCGACGCCGACTGTCGATCGACGACCCCGAACGCATCGTACGGGAGATCCTCTGACGTGTTTCTCGACGGCATCGCACCCTATGCACTGCCTCCGGCGGCGAAGCGGGACTACCTGCTGACGCAGCTCACCGCGTTGCAACGGCACCACGCGGAGCGCTGTCCGCCGTATGCCCGGCTGGTCGTCGACTGGGAACGGCGCGGGGCGAAGTCGGAGTCGATCGAGGATCTGCCGTTCCTGCCCGTCACGGTCTTCAAAGAGCACGACCTGCGCTCGGGCGACGGCGACGCGATGGCCGTGCGCTCGTCGGCGACGACGTCGGGCGTCGCATCGCGTGTCTATTCCGACAAAGAGACGCGCAAGCGGCAGTCGCGGTCGGCGAATCGCATCTGGGTCGATTTCGTCGGCGAAGAACGCCGCCCGTATCTCGTCTTCGATCTCGAAGAGACCGTGCGGGGCATCGCTGGCCTGGGCGCTCGCGGAGCGGCGATTCTCAGTCTCGCCCATCTCGCCTCCGAGTTTCACTTCGTCATGCGCAGCGACGGAAACCGGTTGCGGCTTGACGCCGACGCGCTGCTGCGAGCCGTCGAAGCGATCGGCGACCGGTCCTTTCTCGCTTACGGATTCACATACCTGCTCCATCAGGCTCATGTCGAACTGCACGACTCGGGGAACGAACTGCCGCCGGCGCATCCGGAGTCACGACTGCTGCACAGCGGCGGCTGGAAACGACTTCAGGCGAATGCGATCGACAAAGTTCGCTTCAACGACGACGTGTCGCGGCCGTGGCAGCTTCCCGCCTCGGCAGTGACCGACTTCTACGGCCTCGTCGAGCAGGTCGGAGTGCCCTACCCCGACTGTTCCGAAGGCTTGAAGCACGCGCCCTATTGGGCCGAAGTCATCGTGCGGAGAACCGACACCCTCACTCCCGCCGGTGTCGGCGAAACAGGATTGATTCAATTGATGAACTGTCTGCCGCTCTCGGGGCCGCATCACAACGTATTGACTGAGGATCTCGGCGAAACGGTCGTCGAGGACGGCTGCGCATGCGGTCGGCGGGGAAGGGCGTTCCGGTTCGTCGGCCGGGCGCCGCGTGCCGAACTCAGGGGGTGCAGCGATGTCGCTCAGCATTGAACCGACGGCGTCGAGCTCGACGAGCGAACAGTTCGACCTCATGCCGCATGACGTCGTCGAACATGTTCGCGCAGAAGCGAGACGATTGCGCGAGATTCGGGGCTCGAAAAGATCCGTGCGATTCGAGACGCGTCTCGAAT
>JBAQZJ010000483.1:0-5119 GCA_049790855.1 Planctomycetaceae bacterium
GCCACCCAGAACTCGACCTGCCGCTCCCGCTTCCTGCGTCCCAAGCCCATAGCTTCTCCTCAGACCATCCCCACGACCAACCGCCGGAACATAGCGCCGGGGATGCCGTTTTTCAACAGGCTGCTAACCCCTCTCCCCAAGGAGAGGGGGACCGCCGATCGTTCCGGTCTCCGTGAGACGAAGCCCATCCCTTGCAAGGGGTGGGCTTGAAAGATGACACGATCACGTCGCGACACGTTCGACGTACTCGCCTGTTTCCGTCGAGATCTTGACTTTGTCGCCCTCGCGGATGAACGCGGGCACCTGAATTTCGCTGCCCGTTTCGACCGTCGCCGGCTTGGTGACGTTCGTCGCCGTGTTGCCGCGGGCGGCCGGTTCGGTGTAGGTGATTTCGAGCACGACGTGGCCGGGGGGCGACATGTCGATCACGTTGCCGTTGTAGAGCAGCAGGTCGACCTTGTCACCTTCCTTGAGGAACCGCATCCGCTCCTCGACGCTTTCGACGGGCAGCGTGTATTGCTCGTAGGTTCCGTTGTCCATGAAGACGTAGCCGGCGGTGTCGCGGTAGGAATACTGCCCCTGCGTCTTCTGGACGTCGGCCGACGTCAGGGAGTCGCCGCTGCGGTAGTTGCGGTCGATGATCGTGCCCTTGAGCAGGTTCTTCAGCCGGGTCTTGTAGATCGCCTGTCCCTTGCCGGGCTTGACGAAGTTGACCTCCAGGATCTCCCACGGATCGCCTTCGATCTCGACCTTCAGACCTTTGCGGAGTTCGCCGACGTTAATGGCGGGCATACGAAAGCAATTCTCAATCCAGGGGGCGGCGGGGTAAGCTCTTTCGAGGAACGCCGAAGCCACGCACATCCTGCGGGCCGGTCAGCAACCTGCGAACCGCGAAAACGATACCAACTCGGCACTTCCGTGAAAATGCCGCGGGGGACGCGTCCCCGTGCCAAGGCCCGTCTCGCCGGTCCGATTTGAGAGGGAAACGTTCGACGATGCCCGCTCCGTGTATCCGCTGCCGGTCGGAGAAAATCATACCCGACGTTCCGATTCAGGACAGTTTCGGCGATACGGGAAGCTTCCATCGCGAAGCCGCCGTGCATATTCATGGAGAACCGCAGGCGTGGTTCTTCAAGGAGACCGCGATCGGCCAACTGCGGGCCGATATTTGCGGGGAATGCGGCCACGTCGAGCTGCGGATCGACAACTTTCGGGAACTCTACGAAAGCTATTTGAAATCGGGCCTGGTCTGAAATCGCCGCCGAATCGACGACCGGGCGGTCGAGGCTCCTGCCGAGCCGCCGGTTTTGAATCCGCCGCGAGCGCTCTGCCAGAGCTGATCTTGCGAGTACGACGGACATCCTTGTCCGTCGTACTTTTCCGCCCCACCACCCTCAAAATGTCCGGACGAACTTCGTCTCTTTCCAACACCGCCACCTCTGCAAAGTCGTTCCGTGCATTCCGTGTCTTCCGTGGTTCGCTCTCCCGTCGGCGATGCTCGCCCGGCTTACTTCCGCTCGCTCGCCGAGGCGGTCCGCGACCCGGACGAACTGATTTCGCTGTTGGGATTGCCGGTCGGACTCGTCGCGCCGGCTCGGAGAGCGGCGAGGTCGTTCCCGCTGCTGGTTCCGCGAAGTTTTCTCGCGCGGATGCGTCCTGGCGATCGCGACGACCCGCTGCTGCGGCAGGTGCTGCCGATCGGAGCGGAAGACGACGCCGTTCCCGGCTTCCGCGGCGACGCCGTCGGCGATCTGAATGCCCGCAAGGCTCCGGGACTGATCCACAAGTACCACGGCCGCGCGCTGCTGATCGCGGCGGGAGCCTGCGCGGTTCACTGCCGGTATTGCTTCCGGCGGCACTACCCGTATCAGGACGATCCGCGACGGCTCGACGACTGGGAACCGGCTCTCGCAGCGATCGAAAACGACCCGACGATCACCGAGATCATTCTCAGCGGCGGCGATCCGCTGATGCTGACCGACTCGCGGCTGGCGGCACTCGTCGAGCGGCTCGACGCCGTCTCGCATTTGCGGCGACTCCGCCTGCACACTCGACTGCCCATCGTCCTGCCCGATCGCATCACGCCCGAGTTGCTCGCGACGCTCACGTCGACCCGGCTGACGACGGCCGTCGTCGTCCACGCGAATCATCCGAACGAACTGGTCGGAGATTGCGCGGAGGCGCTGCGCCTGTTGACGTTCGGACCGACGTTGCCTCGTCGTCCCCCCTCTCCCTGGGGAGAGGAGCCGGGGGCGAGGGAAGCAATGGGGCGATCCATCGCCACCGCTGTCGCTTCTCCCAATCGATCGACGAACGGATGCAATGCGCAGGCGACGCGGCAGGAGAACCCCTCACCCCTGACCCCTCTCCCCAAGGAGAGGGGAACCGCAGCCCTCGAACGTCGCATCACCGTGCTCAACCAGGCCGTGCTGCTGCGCGGCGTCAACGACGACGCCGACACGCTTGCCGATTTGTCGGAGCGGCTGTTCGATCTCGGTGTGCTGCCCTATTACCTCCATCAGCTCGACCGGGTCGCCGGTGCGGCTCATTTCGAGGTTCCGGAGGAATCGGGGCGCGCACTGCTCGCCGAGCTTCATCGCCGGCTGCCCGGATATCTCGTGCCGAAGTACGTTCGCGAGATTCCCGGCGAGTCGGGCAAGACGCCGATCCCGACGAGCTGAAGCAGGGTGGGTCGAGCAAATGCGAGGCCCACCAGCACGGTCTCTTCGCGTTCGGATGCATTTCAGACCGTGCTGGTGGGCCGCGCTCCGCTTGACCCACCCTACTGTCCTGATGAACTTCGACGATCCAAGCCCGCAACACGCGCTGTAGGGAACGGCCTCTGTGCCGTTCCGCCCGCAGGGACGCGGTCTCAGCGCAAGGAACGCGTGTCCGACCTTGCGGAACGCCGCGGAGGGCGTTCCCTACAATCGACGCACATCGTCGGCCAGGGCCGACGGCAAACGGCCGACGTCGTCGCGTCCAATGGTCTCGCCGTGGCCGGATGGGGGAAACGCCCCGATCGACTTGCTTGACCGCGACGGTGAAATGGGTTGAATCACGTCGTCCGCACCGCACGGAGACGTTCCATGACCGACCCCGCAGATTCGGCGACTCGACGACGGTTCCTCGCGACCGCCACGATGACCGGCATCGCGGCTTCGCTTCCGACATTCACTCCTCGCCTGTTCGCCGGCGAAGGCGACCGGAAGGAGACCATCGGTTATGCCCTGGTCGGGCTGGGTCGCCTAAGCACCAATCAACTTGCTCCGGGCCTTCAGAAGACCAAACACGCCAAGCTCGTGGCCGTGGTCACCGGCACGCCGGCAAAAGAGAAGGTCTGGGCCGACAAGTACGGTATTCCTGCCTCGCACATCTACAACTACGAGACTTTCGACAAGATCGCCGAGAACGACGACGTCGACGTGATTTACATTGTGTTGCCGAACGGAATGCACCATGACTATGTCTTGCGGGCGGCGAAGGCCGGCAAGCACGTCCTGTGCGAAAAACCGATGGCGAACTCGTCGCAAGAATGCCGCGAGATGATCGCCGCCTGCCAACAGGCCGGCCGCAAGTTGGCGATCGGCTACCGCTGCCAGTTCGAGCCGCATCACCTGGAGTGCATGCGAATCGCGAGCAAGGGTGTTCTGGGCAAAGTGCGCCAGGTCGACGCCGGCTTCACGATGCGCATCGAAGATTTCGCCAAGGACGACCCGAAGCACTGGCGGCTCGAGAAGAAGCTCGCCGGCGGCGGGGCGCTGATGGATATCGGAATCTACGCGCTCAACGCCTGCCGGTACCTCATCGGAGAGGAACCGATCTCGATCACGGCGCAGGAAGTCAAAACGAATCCCGAGAAGTTCGCCGAAGTCGACGAAACGGTCGTCTGGTCGATGACGTTTCCCGGCGGCGCGACGGCGACCTGTTCGACGAGCTACGACTACAACGGCGTCAACAAATTCGTCGTCTACGCCGAGCGCGGGCAGTTCGGCACGGAACCGGCCTACAGCTACGGCGGCAACGCGGCCTTCGCCAATGGCAATCTCATCGAGAAGCCGCAGATCGACCAGTTCGCCGCCGAGATGGACGACTTCGCGCTGTGCATCAAAGAGGATCGCCAGACGCGAGTTCCCGGTGAAGAGGGACTCAAGGATCTGCTGGCGGTCGAAGCGATCTACGAGTCCGTGCGAACCGGTAAGGCGGTTCGCCCGGCGAGCATCGACGAGCAGTCGGGGCAAGGTTCGGTCGAGTGAACCGACGAACGGAAGCATCCTTGCCAGCAGGACGGAGAGATGGATTTCGATCCGAGCAAACCATGTCCGTGAAAGCCTCTCGTCGCGAAATCGCTCAACAGATCGAGCTCGCCGTCCTGAACCCCGCGACGGTCCGGTCGCGGCTGGACGAAGCCTGTCGACTCGGTCGACAACAGGGAGTCGCGGTCGTCTGCGTGAGACCTTGTGATTTGCGTCGCTGTGCCGAAATGCTCGACGGCAGCCGCACCGCTGCGGGAACGACGATCGGTTTTCCGCACGGCGGCTCGACGCGCACCGTGAAGGTTCATGAAGCCCGCGAAGCGATCGAGGACGCTCAGTCGGTCCTCGGGTCGAACGCCGCTCCCGTCGAACTGGATCTCGTCGTGAACGCCGGGTCGGTGCTTTCGGGCGACTGGGGCGCGGTCCGCGACGAAATCCAGGCGGTCCTCGACGTCACGCACGCCCGCGGCGGGAAACTCAAGGTCGTGGTGGAGCCGGCCTGGTTCAATGCAGAGCAGATCAAACGGCTCTGTGAAAAATGCGGCGACCTGGGGGCCGACTTCATGGCCGCGAGCACCGGCTTCGGACCTCGAACTGCGACGGTCGAAGACGTCCGACTGCTGCGGCGATATCTGCCGGAAACCGTGCGGATCAAGGCGACCGGCGAAGCCGAGTCGCTCGACGACTTTCAGGCGCTGATCGACGCCGGCGCCGATCGCATCGGCACACCGCACGCGATCGAACTGCTCGATTCGTACGACGGCTGACGAGGTCGCCCTATGAGCGTCCGGACAAAAACTCAAAGCGTGTCGAAACCGGTTGTGTCGTCGGTCCCCCTCTCCTCTGGGGAGAGGGGCTAGGGG
>JBAQZJ010000484.1:0-1764 GCA_049790855.1 Planctomycetaceae bacterium
GCCGGGCCGAGGGCGATACACAGCGAGCCTCGTCACTCGAAACGGCCCTCGCTCAGGCCGATGAGAAGGAAGAACCCGATGTGCCAATTTCGGCCGAACCGGACAACGCCACAGAGCCACCGAAGACCGCAGAAACCTACGAGGGCGCCTCCACCAACGCCGTCGAAGTCGCGTCGCCGGCCGAGCACAAAATCCGGGAGGTGCTCGACAAGGAGGCGGAACTCGTTTTTCCGAACACGCCGTTGCGAACCGCACTGGAGTTCCTTGGCGATGCCTACAACATCAACATCCTGATCGACGAAACGGCGCTGACGGACGAAGGCATCAGCATCGACGACCCGACCGATCTCACAGTTTCAGGCGTCTCCCTGGACAGCGGTCTGAACATCATGCTCGATCCGCTCGGGCTGACGTACGCCATCAAGAACGACGTAATGGTGATTACGACCAGAATGGTCGCCGAGAGTGAAACCGACATCCGGGCTTACGACGTGTCCAGCCTGATGCAGGGGCAACTGCGACAGCCGGCCCAGGTCGGGGAACTGGTGACGCAACTGCTGATGCCGGTCACGACTTCTCAAGGCGGCGAAGGACCGGTGGTCGCCGTGCACGAAAGCAGGCTGCTCGTGACAGGCTCGCTCGCCGATCACCGCAAGATCGGCGAAATCCTGCGGCTGCTTCAGGTCGCACCGACGCGCGAGAACTCGACGAATCCGACAGAAAAACCGTCGCGGTAGTCAGTTTCCAACCTGACGGCATGGCCGTCATGCGGTGCCGCCGCTGATTCGGCCTTCAACAACCGGGTCGCTGTGTGCGATCGGGCTTGTTGGCGTCGGTGCTTCTATGGCGAACTCTTTTGGTCAACCCGCCGATGCCGTTTCATTCTCTTGTGACCAGCGCACGCGGGCCAGCAGCGTATCGCCTTTGTAACCGTCGTAGGGACGATTCTCGCCGACCGTCACCCACGACTCTTCGGGCGTCACCGCGAGCGTGTGAAAGTTGCCCATCAAAGCGACATGTTTCGGATCGTTCACGCCGTCGCCGACGAGCGGCAAGGCGACCTGTTCACTGGCTCGGATCAGGCGATTCGTTTCGAGGTCGACCGCCGCGGCGAACAGCGGCGCGCGATAACGGATGACCTTTGCGTTTGTCTCGGCCTCGCGGTTGTAAACGAGGAACAGGCCGGCGGAATGCGGCAGCCAGTGCTGTTGCGTGGTCGACATGACGAGCGGCGTGCCGTCTTCCCAGCACCAGGGCTGCGGCTCCTTCCACGCAAGGCCATCGTCGGAGACGGAAACATAGCCCTTGCCGTCCTCGGCGCGCAGCGTCAAGTAGAACCGTCCGCCGAACGCGGTGATCGACGGTTCCAGCAAGCCGCGACCTGCCGTGTTCGTCAGTTCGTTGCCCACCTGCTTGACGGCGAGCGTCTCGCCGTCGAAGGTGCAACGAACGGTCGTCACCGAGCGGTGCGTTCGTCCCTGCGGACCGAAGGAAAGCGGAATGAGCACGTCGCCGCCCGGCAGATTCACTCGCTGCGAACAGCCGCAGGTGAAGATCGCCGTCGTTCGCGGATCGTCCCATTCCAGGTGCCGCGGCGACGACCAGACGCCATCGTTCGACCGCACGACATACACGGGACGTCGTTCGCGTTGGGGCCGGGCGAGGACGCCGTCTTCGTAGTAGACGTCGTGTCCGACGGCGAGCACGGTGTCGGTCTTCGCATGGTATTCCGGCACGACGTCGCACACGCCGACCTCCCAGTGG
>JBAQZJ010000485.1:0-3351 GCA_049790855.1 Planctomycetaceae bacterium
CGTTTAGCCGCGACCGTCAGGGAGCGGCTCGCGAAGACGCGCTCCCTGACGGTCGCGGCTAAACGGCAAGCGTGATGCTTCGTTCATCCCGCCACCGGCGTGAACGGCCACCAGAATGGAATCAGCAGCGTGGCGACGGTTCCCAGGATGAGGCTTAAGGGCAGGCCCACGCGGATGAAGTCGCTGAACTTATAGCCGCCGGGGCCGTAGACCATCATGTAGGTCTGATAGCCGATCGGCGTCGCGAAGCCGTTGCTCGCGCCCAGCGTCAGGGCGATCAGGAACGGCAACGGACTCACGCCGAACCGCTCGGCCGTCTCGAGGGCGAATGGAAACATCAACACCGCGGCGGCGTTGTTCGTCAGCATCTCCGTCACGATCCAGGTGACGAAATAGATGATCGCCAGCGCCCCCCACGCAGAGAGATCGTCTCCGACGAGCGAGAAGACCGCCCCGGTGACGCCCGCGGCCGCTCCGGACTCGTCCAGCGCCTTCCCCACCGCGAACGCCGCCGCGATCGTCACCAGCGTCGACCAGTCGATGCTCTGCCGCGCATCGCCCGCCGAGACGCAGCCGGCGGCGATCATCGCCACCGCACAGGCGGCGGCGGCGACCGGTTCGTCGACCCAGCCCGTCGTCATCAGCACCAGCAGCGCCGCGAACAGGGCGAGCGCGATCCACAGCCTGTCTCGTCGCAGCGGCCGCCAGTCGGGAATGTCGCTGACGAGATAGAAGCCGGGATCGTTGCGGTGGGCCCGCGGAAAGTGAGGCCGCGTCTGCAACAGCAGCGTGTCTCCCGGCCGCAGCCGCACGTCGCCGAGCTTGCGGGGAATGCGGTGCCCGTCGCGGCAGACGGCGACGACGGCGGCCCCGTAGGCCGCGCGAAAATCGGCCTCGCGAATCGTCTTGCCGACGAGCTGGCTGCGGCTCGAGATGACGGCCTCGCACAGCAGCCGTCCCCGCTGTTTGGCAGGCGTGATCTCGTAGGACGGGTCGGCGGCGGGCACGAGGCCGGGAACCTGCTCCAGTTCGACGATGCTGCTGACGACGCCGGTGAAGATCAACCGGTCGTTCGCCTCGAACACGTCGTCGGGGCCGACCGGCGCGATCGTCGCCTCTTCCCGCTCGATCTCGATCAGGAACAGTCCGGGCAGACTTCGCAGGCCGGCGGCTTCGACCGACTGGCCGATGAGGCGGCAGCCGGGCCGCACGAGCATCTCGGCAAGATACTCGCGGCGCTGTTCGCCGAGCTGTTCGAGCAGTTCCTTCCGATCGGGCAGCAGCGCCCGGCCGAGCGTCATCAGGTAGATCGCGCCGACGATCGCCGCCGGCACGCCGACGAGGCTCAGCTCGAACAGCCCGATGCCCGGACGGCCGGTCAGACCTGCGATGTCGCGGGCCTTCATCATGCCGTCGACCACGAGGTTCGTGCTCGTGCCGATGAGCGTACACGTCCCGCCGAGCGTCGCCAGGAAGGCGACCGGCATCAGCAGCCGCGACGGCGAGATGCGGTTCCGCCGGCCCCAGGTGACCGCCAGCGGCATGAACATCGCGACGACCGGCGTGTTGTTGAGGAACGCCGACAGCGGCAGGACGACGCCCGACAGCCGCGACAGGGCGCCGGTCTCGGTCTTGGTGCGGCCGAGCAGCCGCTGACCGGCGGCCTCCATCAGGCCGGTCTCCTGCAGGGCGGCCGTCACGATGAACAGCATCGCGATCGTGATCACGCCGGGATTGGCGAAGCCGGCGAAGGCCGTCGTCGTGTCGATCACACCGAACAGCAGCAGGACCGTCATCGCGCCCAGGAACACGATGTCGGGCGGCGCGGCGTCACGAATCAGCACGAGAAAGATCAGCCCGGTCAGGCCGAGCGTCAGCCATGCGTCGAATCCCATAGGAAAGAGCCTGCCGAGTCCGTCATGGACGGTAAAGATGCCGCCGTTCCGTCCTGGAACGTTCCAGTGACCTCACAAGCCGGGCAGCATACCGCAGACGCCGCGACGCCGCGACTGGTTCGGAGAACCACTCTGCATCGCGCGCGATTTCTCGGGACATCAGCGTCCGCGAAATCGCAATCGGGACAGGCGGCCAGATGCGAACCTCGATATTCCCGAGCCTTTACACCAGTCGTGCCGCGCGAACCTCCAGCCCTTTCTTGACCAACAGCAGCACGAGCGTCGCGGCCATCACGGCGAGGCCGTTTCGCAGCTTCTCGTCGGACGACAACAACGCCGCGATCATCCCGAACAGCGCCGCCACCAGCCCGATGTTCACGATGCCGAGCCAGCCGGCGAAGAACGGCCGCCGCAGGCCGCTGCCGGTTCGCAGTTCGTTGAACGCGACGGCGAGCAGCACGAGCAATCCGACGACCAGCCCTTCCAACTCGTCGGGACTGACCCCGCGGGCGATCTTGGCGACGCTGTCGGTCACGGTCCGCAGGAACAGCGCGCCCAGCAGGATGCCGGCGACGCTGCCGACGCCTCCCGTCAGCGCACAACCGCCGATGACCGCCGCGGCGATCGCGTAGAGTTCGAGGCCGAGTCCCTGCGTGCTGGGGTCGGCGGTGCCCGTCTCGGCGAGCAGCAGGACTCCGGCGATCGACGCCGTCACGGCACTGATGCAGTACGCCAGCCACTTCAACCGGTCGGTGCGAATGCCCGACAGCCGCGCCGCCTCTTCATTTCCGCCCATCGCGTACAGGTGCCGGCCGGCGACGGTCTTCGTCAGCAGCACCCAGATCAGAAACGCGAGCGCCAGCAGAATCAACGGGGTGACGTACCAGTTCTCGATGCTGTAAACGCCGCGCAGAATCTCTCCGCCGTCCTGCACGGTGATCTTCGACACGCCCGTCATCGTGCCGCCCGAGGCTGCGGCCGTCAGGTCGGGAATCAGAATCCGCGCGAGGCTTCGCAGACCGACGAGGCTGGCGAGCGTGGCGACGAACGGCGGCAGCCGGATCGACGTGATCAGCCAGGCGTGGAAGCTGCCGATGAGCACGCCGACGACGAGCGTGACGAAGATCGCCGCGACGACCATGCCGCCCGTCAGGTGGATCAGGTCGGGCTGTCCGGACGGCGTCTTCTCGGCGAGAAACAACAGCGTCCCGCCGCAGGTCGTGGCGGCGAAGGCGATCACGGCGCCCGCCGAGAGGTCGATCCCGCCCGAGATGATGACGACGCCGGCCCCCAGCGCAAAGATGCCGAGGGCGCTTGCGCTGCGGATGAGCATCTTCGCGTTGTACGCCGCGGTCGCTTCGTTTTGCCATGAGCCGTTCGACGCGACCGCCGCCCCCAGCACCAGCAAAATCGCCAGCAGCAACCCGAACTCGTTCCGATGCCGGCGGGCCAACGA
>JBAQZJ010000486.1:0-20063 GCA_049790855.1 Planctomycetaceae bacterium
GTGCCCGCGCAGGCAAACGCTCTCTGACGGTCGCGGCTCTGTTGCTGCCGGATTTTTTCCGAGATCGAACGTCACCGACGGGTGGCCGGCCTTCCGCTTGACGGCCGCCGCTCTAACCCATTCGGGCTGTAATCCTTACAAGATCGGCGACGGGCGAGGAGGCCGTCGCGGAATTGTCAGGTTTACAGCGTCGCCACAAGACCTTGCGGTATGAGGAGTAGCGGCGTCGAGACAGACAGCGTCGCCGGCGAGCGATCGGGGGTTGCCAAAACGGCCTCAAGTTTGCATGGTGTCGTTCCGGCCGGCATGGACGCCGGTGTGCGGGTGACGGAGTTTGCCCGCGAGTCACGCCCCCGACGCCTTTTTCGGGACGTTCGACGGCATGGATGCCTGTTCGCTGCGGCTGTCGCTGACGCTCGTCGTCTGGCTCGTTGCCGCTCCCTTCGCTTCGGCCGCCCAGTTCAAGACGCCGAACTTCGTCGTCCACGCGCCGACCGAAGACTTCGCCAAGAAGGTCGCCTTCACTGCCGAGCGCTGGCGCTCGCGACTGGCCAAGGAATGGCTCGGTCACGAGCTGCCGAACTGGTACAAGCCGTGCCCGATCGAAGTTCAGGTCGGACAGATCGGGGCGGGCGGGGCGACGACCTTCAACTTCGATCGGAACCGCCGGACCGGCGAGCAGGAAGTCTTCGGCTGGCGGATGAACGTGCAGGGCACTGCCGAGCGAATTCTCGACAGCGTCATTCCGCACGAAGTCAGCCACACGATCTTCGCGTCGCACTTCCGACGTCCGCTGCCGCGCTGGGCCGACGAAGGGGCCGCGACGCTCGCCGAGCACGAAAGCGAGCAGCGTCGCCAGGACCTGCACCTCAAGCAGGTCTGGAACACGAGCCACAAGATTCCGCTGCAATCGCTGTTGTCGATGACCGAGTATCCGTCCGACATGCGCGACGTGTTGACGCTGTATGCCCAAGGGTACTCGCTCGCCGACTTTCTGGTTCAGAAGCGCGGCAAGGCGACCTACCTGAAGTTTCTCGCCTCGGCCGATAAGGATGGCTGGAAGGCGGCGCTTCTGAAGCACTACGAAATCGAAGACATTGAGTCGCTCGAAGGCAAATGGGGCAATTGGGTGCTCGCCGGCAGCCCCGACCTGCCCAAGGATACGTTGCTCGCCGACGCGACCGAGAACGGCGCGACCGAGAACGACGACGGCACGGTGGTCCGTGCGCAGAACGAGGACGGTATCGCCGCCGCCTGGGCGGCCGCTTCCACGCGATCGGCCGCTCCGCCCCGTCCGAACAGCGAACGTGAATCGTCGGAACCGCAGCGGACGGCGGCGCTCGACGGCGACTACGGAATCTTCCTGCCGCCGCAGACTCGCGTGGCGGCGGCATCGGCCGGGTCAGCGACCGCCGACGGCAAAGAGCCGCGTCCCGCACCGCTGGGCGGACACGTCGAGCGTGAGACGTCGATGCCGGGAGACGGCGGAGCGACCGAGACGAGCGGAAGCATCTCGGAAGGCGACGACCGATCGCTGCCGCGGACGAGCCGCGTCGAACCGTCGGCCTCGAACCGACGCGGGTTCGACTTCTTCGGCGTCGCCTCCGACGAACGCACGAACGGCGGGAATCGCGTCCTCGGCATGTCCGATTTCCCCGGCCGTCGTTAATCGCGAGTTCGCAGCGAGCCACGAGAGAACGAAGCTCGCAATTTCAGGCACGTTCTTGTCAATTCTTTCGGGGCCGTGACGTGCGCCTCGTGTGCGAGTGCGCCGGTCGCCTTTGCCTCTGTTTCTGCCGGACGTACACTGGGACGAGAGGGATCGCGTGTGTTGCGGGGGCGATTCCCGTCGCGGTTCCGTGTCCGGAGTCTGGGGGAGATGGATTACTCGCATTTCAGCGTTCTGTTGCTGATGCTGGCGCTGGCGCTGCTCGCGGCGGAGGTGTTCGTGCCCTCCGGCGGATTCATCGCCGTGTTGATGTTGCTCTCGCTCGCCGGTTCGGTCTTCTGCGCGTATCAGGCGTGGTGGGAGTCGAGTCCGACGCTCTGGTGGAGCTACGTCGCCAGCGTGCTCCTGCTGCTGCCGGGGGTGCTGATCGGGGCGTTTGCGATCTTTCCCCGAACCGCTTACGGTCGCCGCGTTCTGCTCGATGCGCCGGCGCCCGAGGAGATCGAGGGCTACTCGAAAGAGCAGGCGGAACTGCAGCAACTCGTGGGGCAGCGAGGGAAGACGGTGACGCTTCACAGCCCCGGCGGAATGGTGAGCGTCGGCGGGCGTCGCTATCACTCCGAGACGCGCGGCATGATGCTCGATCCTGGCGAAGAGGTCGAAATCGTCGCCGTGAAGGGCAATCGTCTGGTCATTCGGCTGGCCGATACGCCTCCGCCGGGTCGCGAGCCGGCCGGCGTGACCGAAGAACCTGCGGAAGAGCTTGTGGAAAGACCGGTGAACGAGCCGCCGGGCGAACCCCCGTCGGCCGAGGCGTTCGACCCGTTTCTGGGCGAATCTCCGCGGGAGTGATTCCGATCGGTGAACAATCGACGACGCGACCAGTTGAGGAGCGTTTCCCACGGTCGCTACAATGTATTGGTGAGACCGCCGGCAGCCTTGGCCGGCGGACCCTGTGACCGACGAGTTCCACCATGATTATCGGACCTGACGCATCGACTGTTCTTCCCGCGGCGCCGCTGGTGGTGCCGGCGCAGGGAGGGGAATGGGTCGTCATCTGGATCGTCGGAATCGTCGTCGGTCTGGCGGCGCTGGTGTTCTTCGCCGTGTTCGCGCGGTATCTGGGCCTGTGGGTGCAGTGCAAGTTCACGGGGGCGAGAATCAGCCTGCCGGATCTCGTGATGATGAGCCTGCGGCGGGTGAACCCGACGATCATCGTCCGCAGCCTGATCATGGCGGTGCAGGCCGGCCTGCTGCGCGACTATCCGATCACCCGGCGGCAGATGGAGGCTCACAACCTCGCCGGCGGAAACGTTCCGAACGTCATCAAGGCGTTGATCGCGGCGCACCGGGCGAGCATTCCGCTGGACTGGGAGACCGCGGCGGCGATCGATCTCGCCGGCCGCGACGTGCTCGATGCCGTTCGCACGAGCGTTTATCCGAAAGTGATCGACTGTCCCGATCCGAAGAAGAAAGCCGGGACGCTCGACGCCGTCGCCGGCGACGGCATTCAGCTCAAGGCGCGGGCCCGCGTCACCGTGCGGACGAACCTGCAGCAACTCATCGGCGGTGCGACCGAGGAGACGATCATCGCTCGGGTCGGCCAGGGAATCGTCCAGGCGATCGGCTCGACGCCGTCGTATGCCCTGGTCCTCGAGAACCCGGACCGCATTTCGAAAATGGTGCTGAACCAGGGGCTGGAGGCGCACACGGCTTACGAGATCGTCTCGATCGACATCGCCGACATCGACGTCGGCGAAAACATCGGAGCACGCCTGCAGGCCGATCAGGCCGAGGCCGACATGCGGGTCGCCCAGGCGAAGGCCGAGCAGCGGCGGGCCGCAGCGACGGCCCAGGAGCAGGTCGAGGTCGCCCACATTCAGGAAAACCGCGCCAAGGTGATGCTCGCGGAAGCCGAAGTGCCGAACGCGATAGCCGAGGCGTTCCGGTCGGGCCGGCTGGGGCTGATGGACTATTACGAACTGCGAAACGTGCAGGCCGACACGCGGATGCGGGCCTCGATCGCCGGTGAAGGCAACGAGGCGATGACGACGCTTCGGGAGTAGGGCGGGCCTCGGCCCACCCGGTGGGTGGCATGCCTTCGGCCGATAGGCCGTAGGCATGCGAACGCAGGACATGCCTACGCCTCCGGCGAAGGCATGCCACTCAATACTTTGGAGTGTTCGCACTACTACTGCGGCGAGGCAAAGGATCGCGGTCATGCCTGCCTTCATTCCGGCGAATGGTGCGATCGAGGCGGCGATCAGCATCGCCGTGCTCGTGATCGCGTTCATCGGCTGGCTCGTCCAGATCGCGGGACAGGCCAAAGGGCAGCAGCCCGGCCCCGCGAACCGTCCGCGACCCGTCGGGCAGCGCGAACCCAGACGCCCGGCCGGCGGCAAGCCCGACGAGCGCCTGCGAAACGAGATCGACGTCTTCCTGCGCGAAGTCTCCGGCGGCCGTCCGCGAAATCCGCGGGAAGAAGAAGTGGCGCTCGAGATCATTCCGGAAGAAGACGAGGAGGACAAGCCGCGGAGACTCATTCCGGCGACCGTGAGGTCTAAACCGTCGACGACGTCGACAAGCTCGACGACGGCGGCTTCCGTGCGGGCGGCGCCGGCGGAACCGGCCGTTCAGCTTTCGGAGTGGGACCGCGAGCAAATCCGCCGGCGGGAGCAACTGTTGTCGAACCTGCCCGCCCGGCATCTCGAATCGACGTCGCTCGGTCGCGAGCTTCGTCAGCACGTCGAACAGTTCGCCGAAGAGTCCCGAGCACTGCGCAACGAGAAAGAACAGGCCGAGCGACGACTGGCCGAGGCGCGAGCCGAGATTCAGTCGATGCGGGCGCAGGTCGCCGCCGGCCCGGGTGCCGCTCCTGTCGGCGCGGCGAAATCAGGCTCTCGCTTCGCAGCATTGTTGAAGAATCGGAAATCGGTGCAGGACGCCATTGTGATCAATGAGGTTCTCAGTCGTCCTCGAGTCTTGAGACGCGGCTAGCACGGTATCACGGCGTACCCGCCCCGCGTCGTGCCGTTCTGAAAACACCCTGTCGCGACCGGTCGCGGCTCACGACAACGACCATGCCCGATCCGCTGCGCGTTCTGCTGCTGGCCGGCCGATTCGAAGTGCGGGCGAGTTGCGCCTATACGATTCGCCTGCTGGAGTCTCTTCCGGAACACGGTGTCGCGGCCGAGATGATCTGTTCCGATGCCGACAAGGTCATGCCGGAGAAGCGGTCGATGTTGCCGATTCGAGAGTACCCCCGGTTCGACCGCCCCGTCTGGGGCCGCGTCGTGCTCGAATCGATTCGTCGCGACGGGCAAGCCGACCCGCCCGATCTGATTCATGTGCAGTCGCCGTCCGTCTATGCGTCGGGCTTGTGGCTGGCGCGGCAATGGGGACGCCCGGTCGTGCTGACGGTGCCGACGTCGCTCTTTTCGCGAGACCGGCTTTCCGAAGTCGGCGGTCGCTGCCGGCGGGTGATCGCGATCAGCCGTCCGGTCGCCGACGACCTGATCCGACAGAACCGCGTGCCGGAAGCGTTCGTCACCGTCGTGCACAGCGGCGTCGACGCGTCCGAACCGGCCGGCGACGACGGCGTCCTGCTGCCGGGACGTCGGGTCGTCGTCGGAACGGCGGGGCCGCTCGAAGCGGCAAAAGGGCTGCCGTTCTTTCTGGGAGCGGCGGCGCGCGTCGTTCGTGAATATCCGGACTGCGAGTTTCTCGTCAGCGGCGCGGGGCCTGAAGAGCACAATCTCCGCAGGCTCGCCCGCTCGCTCGGGTTGGCCGGCCATGTGACGTTCGTCTCGAACCTCTACGACTTCGCGACGTCGATCGACGCGATGGACGTCTTCTGCCTGCCGTCGCTGCAGCAGGGGTTGGGCGTGACGATGCTCGAAGCCATGGCCCGAGGCAAGCCCGTCATCGCGACGGGAGTCGGCGGCGTCCACAGCGTCGTGAAAGAGGGGCGGACGGGGCTGGTCGTCCCGCCGTCCGACAGCGAACGGCTGGCGGAGCGGGTGCTCGAACTGCTCCGCGACCCGGAACGGGCACGCCAGATCGGCGAGGCCGGTCGTGCCATCGTTCACGAGCAGTTTCGCGTCGACCGCATGGTCCGCGAAACCGCCGACATTTACCGCGAGATCGTTCCCGCCGGCGCAGCCGCCGCGTGACGGCCGGCGCGACGGCGGGATTGCGATCAGCCGTGACTGTGAAGACCGATTGCCGTTCTGGTATGGTCTGTCGTCCAAATCTCGTGCCTTGAATGGTCGTGATGCGCGCCGAGATCATCGCCGTCGGCACCGAACTGACGAACGGCTCCAAGCTCGACTCGAACAGCCAGTGGCTCAGCATCGAGCTGGCGGCTGCGGGGATTCCGGTCCGGTTCCACACGACCGTGGCCGACGAACTGGAACCGGCCGTCGACCTGCTGCGACAGGCCGCGACGCGATCGGACCTGGTGATCATCACCGGCGGTCTCGGGCCGACGCTCGACGATCTGACGCGGCAGGCCCTGGCCGACGCGTTCGGCTTGCCCCTCGTCCTCCACGAGCCGTCTCTCGCGTCGATACGTCGACGTTTCACCTCGCGCGGAAGGTCGATGCCCGAGCGCAACGTCGTGCAGGCGATGATCCCCGCGGGAAGCGAACCGATCGAAAACCCGCTCGGCACCGCGCCGGGCCTCTGGCTGGAACAGCACGGTGCCGGCGGCGTCTGCCGCTTCGCCGCATTGCCCGGCGTGCCGAGCGAGATGAAGCCGATGTTCGCCGACTTCGTCAGGCCGCGGCTGCCGACGAGCGGGCAGGTCATCCGGCAGTACCGGTTGAACTGTTTCGGAGCGGGCGAGTCGGCGGTCGAGGAGCTGCTCGGCGACCTGACGGCCCGCGGTCGAGAACCCGAGGTCGGCATTACGGCGCACGAAGCGACGATCACGTTGCGCATCACGTCGACCGCCGCGACCGTCGCAGACTGCGACCGTCAAGCCGGAGCGATCATCGCGGCGATTCGCGATCGGCTCGGCGAACTGGTCTATGGAGAACAAGACGAAGAACTGCAGGACGTCGTCAGCCGGCATCTCAAGTCGCGGGGCGAGACGCTCGCGGTCATCGAGACCGGACTGACCGGCGGACGACTGTCCGACTGGCTCTCCGCCGTGCATGGAACCGAAGAGATCTTTCGCGGCGGCCTGACGCTCGTCGCACCAGGCCCCATGCTCGGACGCATGCTGGAGCGGGCCGAAAAGCTGTCGGGCACCAACGATCTGCGGACGCGCGCTCGCGGCGAGGCCGAGAAGGCCCGCCAGTATGCCGAAGCGACATGGGGACTCGCCGTCATCGGCAACAGCGGCGGCGACGGCCAGCACGACGAGGGCGCCGTCGCTCTCGTCGGACCCGATGTCGTCGTCTCACAGCCGTACAAATCGTACGGCGACCCGGCGATCGATCGCAGTCGTGCCGCCAAGACGGCGCTCGATCTGCTCCGACGGCAGTTGGAGCAAACGCGGTAGCGCGGTGACGAGGGATCGGGTGAGACGGGGATGCTGACGGGCGGCGGGTGGCTGGGGACGAGCCGGGAACGGCATTCCTGTTGCAATCGACCGTGATCGGCTCGCCCCCAGCCGCGCGTTCGAGTCAGCTTCCCTCGAAGGCATCGTCAGTTCCGTTGGGGGCGACGCAATCCTGCTCTGATGAGCTTTGACGCTTGAGGTCGGTCATCGCAGCGGGTCGGTCCCCCTCTCTGCTGGGGAGAGGATCAGGGGTGAGGGGATGCCTTGCGGCTGCGCTCGCTGCATTCTTCGAGGGGAGAGTCGACGCTCATCGTGAGGGAGAACGACGTCAAACGGCTCCCCTCACCCTCGGTCCCTCTCCCTAGGGAGAGGGAGGACGACGGACGGGGCGCACTTCGTAAATTCGACTCCCAAGCGACTTCATGGCCGCACTCGAGCGTCAAAACCCATGAGGAACCGAAGTTGTTTGCGCGTCGTCCCCAGCCACCCAGACGCTAGGGGGCGCGTTTCGCCGAGGACGCTTGCGAGACCTGGTGCAGCAGCGGTTTCAACTCTGCGATCGTCGCCTTGGATGCGGGGTCGTTCGCCAGATTCGTCAGTTCGTCCGGGTCGGTTTCGTGGTCGTACAACTCGACGCCGTCCGCACCGCTCTCGCCCCATTCCGTGTAACGCCATCGGGCGGTGCGAACCGAATAGCCTCGGAGCTTTCCGCGGTGCTGTTGCGTGTAGGCAGGCCGGTCCCACGCGGCATCGGGGTTCGACAAGAGCGGCCGCAACGAGACGCCGTCGAGGGTGTCCGGAGCCTTCAGCCCGCAGGCATCGGCGATCGTCGGGTAGACGTCGATGAACTCGACCGGGCTGCGGCAGACGCCGCCACTCGTCACGCCGGGTCCGGCCATCACCAGCGGTGCGCGAGCGACCTGTTCGAACAGCGAGGTCTTCTTCCACAGGCCGTGCTCGCCGAGCGAGTAGCCGTGGTCGCTCCAGAACACGACCAGCGTGTTCCCGGCCAGCCCGAGCCGATCGAGCGCATCGAGCAGCCGGCCGACTTGCGCATCGACGAAACTGATCGAGGCGTGATAAGCCTGCTTGCTCTGGCGGGCTTCGTCTTCGCTCACGCCGAAGTGCGGCCACGGCTTCGTCGAACCGAGCGCCGGGGCGGGCACATCGGCGACGTCGGACTGCGACACCGACGGAATCGCGACCGCATCGAGCGGATAAAGATCGAAATACCTCTTCGGTGCGATGTACGGACAGTGCGGACGGTAGAAGCCCGCCGCGAGGAAGAACGGCTCGTCCTTGTGCTGTTCCATCAGCGACACGATCGCCGTCGCGACCAGTCCGTCGGTCTGTTCTTCATCAGCACCTTCCGCGGCGAGAACCGACAGCGAGCTGCCCAGGCCGCGCTTCGGCGTGAAGTTCGTGACGAGGTGCTCTTCCGCCTTGTCGCGGCCGGCGGGATTGATCACGCGATCCCACGATGCGGGGTCGTCGAGGCCGTCGGTTCCGATCGTTCCCGGATTGCCGTAGTGGTAGATCTTGCCGGCCCGCGCGACGAAGTAGCCGTTTTCGCGAAAGAGTTGCGGCAGCGTGACGAGACCGGGCGTCGTGTCGCGGAAGTGGGTCTTCAGATCGTAGATGCCGATCGCGTCCGGCCGCTCGCCCGTCAGCAGGCTCGACCGGCTCGGACTGCATAGCGGGAATTGCGTGTAGGCCCGATCGAACACGACTCCGCGTGCCGCCAGCCGGTCGATGTGCGGCGACTTCACCCGCTCGTGCCCGTAACAGCCCAGGTCGCAGTTCAGGTCGTCGGCCGCGATGAACAGGACGTTCGGTCGTCGGTCCTCGGCGCGGGCCGCCGAGACGACGATCGACAACGCGGCGACGAGCGAGAGCAGACGCAGCATGACGGCCTCCGGCAGATGCGGAACGAGACGATCGCCACGGTACGGACCGGACCAGGCGTTGTCCATCACTCGCTTTGGCGAGCGGCAGGCGTCAGCCTGCCGGTGGGTGCGGTCAAGCGTTCGCACCTCCGTCGCGAAGTCGCCTCAGAGCCGCGATCGCAGGGGAGCGGTTCGCGTCGATCTTTTGGACGCTGCGGAAACGTTCCACCCACCGGCAGGCTGACGCCTGCCGCTCGCCGATTGTGATGCATGCGTCTCGCATGCACCACAACTACCGCTTGGCGCGTTGCTTCGCTTCGGCGAGCACGTCGGAGAGCGTCGGCTCGGACGGGGGGAGCTTCGGCGACGGTGACGGCGAAGTCGACGCCGGCTTCGTGTCTCTCATCGCTCGCGTCGGAATCGTGATCCAGCGCCGGCGCCGCGGCGTCGTCGACGGAACGATCGCATCGTCGACGACCGGCGTCAGTCGTTCCCACAGCGACAGGCGGCGTCCGGCGATCTCGGCGAGCAGTAGCACGACGGCCGCGATCACCAGCCACGGCAACAGCGGCGTCAGGCGGCGCGAGGGCGGCGGATCGGCGAAGATGCCGAGCACGTCGGTCCGAATCGTTCCACCGGAAACGGTCGCGACGTCGGCCAGCAGATCGTCGCCCGCGGGCAGCCCGAGTCGCGGCATGAACTCGGGAGAAAAGGGAAGTGTCACCGCCGGGCCGCGGGTGAAATCGCGGCCGCCCCTCTTCACTAACGTGCGATAGGTGCCGTTGCGGTCGAGTCGGAAGCGGCCTTCAAGCGTGTCCGGACCGGTCCAGACGAGGTCCGGCGAGATCGTCGCGGCCCGTTCGTCACCGGGCGGAACGACGACCAGTTCCGGTACGGTGTCTCCCGCCTGTTCAGGATCGAGTTCGACGGTGACGGTCGCGTCCAGCCCGCGGCGCTTGGCGGTGACGAACACCGCGTCCGGTTCCTCGCCGGCGAGCAGCCAGCGGGCATGCGTGACGAAGAAGTCGTCGTAGCCGTCCCAGTTGCCGATCGGTCCCGTGTAAGGGCCGTCGGCCTCGAACGTGACGGCCGCGGCCCGGCCGAGTCCGCGATACCAGAAGGCACTCCAGGGGGCGGCGTATTCGTCGCGCGAGACGGCAGCGAGCGTGGCTTCGGGCTTGAGATACGAGAGGTTGTAACCGCCCACGTCGGGCAGAGTGCCGCTGCCGAGTTCGCCCATCAGCCGGGCGTCTGAGACGAGTTGCCCGGGAAGCGTGCCGCCGTCGTCGCCGGTGAGGAACGTGTTCCGGGCCACGCTCATCGTCTCCTGCGTGAACAGCCGCGGCAGTTCCTCGGCGTCGTCGGTGAACAGGACGTTCCCTTTGCCGAGACTCGCGATCTCTTCGAGCAGTTTCGCATCGGGGTCGGCGGTCGTGCCGACGGCGATCACGCTGACCGTGATGCCTGCCTGCTCGTAGCCGGCGAGCAGCGTTTTGTAATCGCCCGGCTCCTCGCTGTCGGCGGCGTCGGCGAACAGGATGACGTGTCGCGTCGAATAGTCGTCGGCCTTCATCAACTCGCCGCCCGCGGCGACGAGCGCCTCGTAGACGAAGATTCCGCCCCCTTCGCTCTGAATCCGTTTCACGCGGTCGATCATCTCGTCGCGATCGTCGACGTCGGACAGGGGCTGAATGACGTGCGGGGCGCTGTCGACGGCGATCACGGCGACCTTGTCGCCCGGTGAGAGCAGCTTGATGACCTCCGCCGTGCCGAGATTCGCGAGGTCCATCTTCACGAGGTTCCCCTTGACCGGCATCGTCATGCTGCCCGAGCGGTCGAGGGCGATCGCGATCGCGACGCGGTTCTTGCGGTGCTCCTCGCGCAGCTCCATCGAGACCGGCAGCACGGGGTCGAGCTCGCTGTTAAAGTAGCCGCCGACGCCGAAGCTCGCCCGTCCGCCCGTCAGCAGCAGTCCGCCGCCGAGATCCTCGACGAACTGCGCGAGCCGCTCCATCTTGATCCGCCCGAGATCGTCTGCCGGAACGTTCTCGACGACGACCGCGCGATACGGGTCGAGAGAATCCTGCGTCAGCGGATGCGACGCGGCCGCGGCGACGTCGACCGGCACTTTCGCATTCCGCAATGCGCGGACGAGGTTGTCGTCGGCGCCGTCGGCGTTGAGCACGAGCAACCGCGGACCGGCATCGACCCGCACGGCTCCGGCTCCGCGATCGTTTTCCGATTGGGGATCGTTCGGCACCTTCAGTTTGACCGAATAGGGAATGAATCCGGGAGCGTCGACGACGTCGCGGAACACGACGCGATTCCGGCCGGCCAGCAGCCGCACGTCGCGGCGGGCGATCTCGCGTCCTTGCCGCTTCACGACGACGGTCCCCTCGCGGTCGCCGTCGGCCGTGATGACCGCCGAAAACTGGAACGGCTCGCGCGGCGCCACCGTTTCGGGCAGCAGCACGGCTTCGATCGCCGTGTCACCCAGCGTCGGCCGCGCGAACGAGCGGACGTCGACCGGCACACTGGCTTCGCGTGCGCGGCGGGCCGCCGCAATCGGATTGGCTCCGTTCGACTCACCGTCGGAGAGCACGAGCAAGCGTGCGGGGCGTTCGGCCCGGGCGAGCGTCAATGCGCGTTCGATCGCTTCGTTCAGGTCGCTGCCGTCGGGCGAGACCTTCATCGCGTACTCGCCGAGCGTCGCCGTCTCCGAGAGCGTGCGTTCGACCTCCGCGCCCGCCCCGAAGGTGACGAGGCCGACGCGGTCGCCGGTGCCGCGGTTGCGGTCGAGGTTGTCGATCAGTTCGCGGATGTTCTCGTTCGCGGCCGCCGTCATCGATCGCGACCGGTCGGCGACGACGATCACGTCCATGCCGCGACCGCCCGTTCGCATCTCCGGCCCCGCAATCGCCAGCAGCAACAGGAGTGCGACGACGGCCCGCAACCACCCCGTCACCCCGCGCACCGTCCCCCACCGCCAGTACGCCCACGCGACCGGCACGACGAGAAGGAAGAGTTCGGGGTAGCGGAAGTGAAGCATCAAGGGGAATAGGGAATGGCGAATCGGGAGTCGTTAAAGAAAGACCGTTTAGCCGCGACCGGAGGAAGTGCGCTTCACATACGACAGGTTATTAATCGAGGCCCACGAATCACGCGAATCGACGCGAATGAAGAAAGGCGAACCACGAAGAGCACCAAGAACACGAAGAAATGTCTCTCGCAAAGGCGCAGAGATCGCAAAGGAAAGAAGTGCATGGGCGAACTCTTCGATTCTTGGCGAGCTTTGCGCCTTTGCGAGAGACCTTTCTGAATCCTTGGTGCTCTTCGTGATCTTGGTGGTTCACATTTGTTCGCGTGAATCGCGGGCGGTCCGGCCGACATAGCCGCCTTTCCTGTTACGCCGCAGCACGTACCAATCTGCCACGACGGCACCAATCACGCACGCGATCGCCGCGAGGATCGGCCAGGAGTAGATCGTATCGGGGGTCACGCCGCGGGCGGTGACGGTGGTCGATGGTTCCCGGTGACCCGAGCGGCGGGTCGTCAGGTCGCTTTCCGTGTCGTCCTGAAAGTTGACGGCGAACTCGGCGATCGGCGTCTCACCGTCGCGTAGGACGTAGACGCCCGGCGTTGCGGGCGGCGTGATTTCGACCGTCTGCGCTCGGGCGACGGGGCGGTCGCCGTCGGGGCCGGTGAGCGTCAGCGTCGCGCCGCCTTGTTCGGCGGCAGGCGGCAGCCGCAGCGTGACCGTCTCGCCCGAGCGGTAGTTCCAGCGCCGCAGGCCGGGTTGGTCGTCGCGGACGGCGGCGACCAGATTCGCGACGAGGATCGGCCAGTCGGGGCTGTCGGCGAGGTTCGACTGCGCCATGTCGATGTTGAGCAGATAAGCCTTCGTCGGCGTCCCGTCGAGTCGCGAGAACAGCGGATAAGGCCCGGTCGAGATCAGCGGCGAAACCGTCAGAGACACCTCCTGCACCCCGCCCCAGACGACGCCGCCGAGTACGACCGCGTCCGTCAGCAGGTCGCGCTTGTCGATCACGTACGGACCCGCGAGATCGACGGTTTTTGCGTCGTCGGAATCATCGAACGGGCCGACACCGAGCCACCACAACTCCGGATTCGCCTCGGGCAACGTTCCGCCGAGAGCGATGACGAGGTCCGCCTGCTCGGCGGGCGAGAACTCGACGGCGGGCAATTGTTCCAGCACCCGCCGCAGCGGCCGGACGGCAGCGTGATCCTCGGGAAGAGTGACGGCGACGCGGACGGTCCGTCGTTTCGGTTCGACGAGCATGATCGTGCTGTCGAGAGGCAGCGCGTCATCCGGCGAATCGGTCCCGATCGTCAGCGTGCCCAGTCCGCCCGGCACGGCGAATTCGACCGGGACCGATTCACCGTCAGGCACGGTGATCTGCCGCGAGAAGACGCTCTTCCCCGCTGCGGTTCCGGTCAACGTGACCGGCTCGCTGGACGGACCGAATCGCTCGACGCGCAGCGCGATGGTTCCGCGACCGGCACTCGGATCGAACCGCCAGCGGGCTGCCGTCAGCGCGATGTTCGACGCGGGGCGACCGAGCGCCACACTTTCCATCTTCGGCGGCAGCGATGCGTCGTCCGCCGGTGATCGATCGGTGAGAAAGAGCAGCCGTCCGTCTTCGCCGGCGAGCTGTGCCGCGAGATCCCATGCCGGCGCCGGATCGTGGTCGGTTGCCCGCGGCCTCCAGTTCTTCAGCCGTTCTTTCGCGTCGTCCCATCTCGCCGCGGGTCCGACGAGCAGGGCCGGTCGGCGGCCGGTCGTGACGACGGTGACGACGGCATTGCGGCCGAGCGCTTCGAGTCGCTTTTCCAACTCGGCGACCACGGCATCGCGAATGGTCGCTTCATCCCGCGGCTTCGCGGTCATAGAAGCCGAATCATCCAGCACGACGACGAGATGCTCGACCCGTCCCGCCCCGCCGAACCGCGGCTGGGCGAGGATCAACACCAGCAGCGCCGCCGCGAGAACTTCGAGAATCAACGTCGCCGTGATCGGCAGCCGATCGCGCGTTCGCCCGGCGTCACGGACCTCCGTTTCCCCGCCCCACAAGAACGCCCCGGCGACCGCCAAGCGGGGAAACCGCCGGCGGTAAAGATGGATCGCGATGATCGCCGGAACGGCGAGCAGCGCGAGGAGGCCCCAAGGGTTGGCGAAGGAGGGCATGGGATCATTGTAGGGTGGGTCGAGCGAAGCGAGGCCCACCACGGATTTAGAAAAACGGAACTATATACCTGTTGGAATTCGGGTGTCCGGGGCCGACGACTGAGAGGCCGCAAGGCAGAACCGCCGGGCCTCAGTCACCCGGCAGAGGTCGGTGTCGAGAGGCCGACCACAAGAGGAGGAGCAAGCCGCCGTCATTTTCGGTCGGGCTTGCCGCCATCAGCCTTCTTGTCGCCCTTCGCCCGAGGCTTCTTCGACAAGAAGTGCTTGAACGCCTCGACAGGGTCGCCCTCGATCTTCAGCCGCTCCTCACGGCGACCCTTCCGCTCCGGCTTCTTTGCATCGTCCGCCATCCCTGCGCCTCCCCGCCCTCAGCGGCCGGCAGGAACCATCCGCCAGCAACTCCACAGGACCGTCCCAGCCGGAAATCGTAGCCGGAACGTCCTCCGCCCGATACACGAGCCGCTTCCCCTCGGCCTTACGAACCGCCACGGCCGTCCGCTCGGCATCGCTCATCTTCCGGTGGTTCCAGCGGAACTCGATCTCACTCAGATACCGAGGTAAGTGTTTCTTGCTGACGCTGTGGAAGGTGCCGTAAACCGACCGCTTCACGAGGGCGAACACGGACTCGCTCGTGTTGCTGTGAATCTCGGGGTTCTCTTTCGAGACGTATTCTTTCGCCGAGTGCGTAACGGTGTGGTGGCCGCCAGAGAACCGAACGCCGATCGGCTTGTAGGTCGATAGCTCGTCCGTGATCAGACGAGTCCGGTCATCGACGTGGACCTCCAGCACCCGGCGGAGGTCTTTCTCGGTGAGCCGCTGCATCACCTGCATCCGGACGTTGCCGCCCCGCTCGACGGCGGCGAACACCGGGGTCTTCTTCGTGCCCCGGCCCCGCTTGTTGTTGCCCTTGTAGCGGGGCTTGCCGCCGACGTAGGTCTCGTCGGCCTCGACCGACCTCGCCTCGTCGCTTGAACTAGCCACCCTGTTCTTCGTTCGGGCCGCCGACCTCTACCTCGTTCCCGGAGGGTCGGTCCGGTTCGTCATGCCCAAGGGCGTCTTCCGCTCCGACAACCACGAACGGTTCCGCACGAATCAGTTCCGCCTCGTCCAAAGCCCCCGCCAAACCCTCCGATTCCGTACCCTCGTGGACTGTGGCGATGTAGAGCCGTTGTTTGGCATCCAGACTTGCGTCATCACCGCCGACAAGGTGGCCGAAGGCTCGCCGACCAACGAAGTAATACCCGGTGAGATCGTCTCCGGACGGCTGCCACGGAAGAACCTATCGCTTACGGAGGCTGCCCCTCTCCGACCGTGGACAAAGCCGAGTTTCGCCTGCTGCGACAGGGAAAACGCATCAAATGGGGCACGGAAACATCCACAGCTTCGACCGAGGCGAGCTACTACTCCGGAAAGTTCGAGAACGGGGTCGGGATGTATCCACGCCCCTTCTTCTTCGTCGAGCCGGACCCCGTACCCGTCGGCTTCGATGCGAGACGACCGCCGTTCCGCACGTCACCGCTGTCGTACAAGGGCGGAGCGCAACGATATAAGGATGTCGTGATCCGGGGCGGCGTGGAAAGGCAGTTCCTCTTCACGACGATCCTCAACGAAAACCTCGTCAGTTTCGCCACAACCGGATTCCGGACCGTCGTGCTGCCGGTTGCCGCTCGGCAGAACCGTTGGGATGCGCTGTCGGAGCAGGAGGTCAAGAGGCACGGCGAACTCGCTCGCTGGGTCGAACAGGTCCGGGAAGGCTACACGCAACGGAACTCCGGCAAGCGTCCGCCCGATGTCGTCTTCGAGGACCAGTCGGCCCGCCAGAAGCTCACGAAGCAACGGACCGACCGGCGATTCGCCGTAATCTACTGCGCATGGGGAGACCCGGTCGCTGCCGTCGTCCCTTACGAGGCGTTCTCGATCGAGATTGGCCGCCACACCGTTCCGACGGCGGGTCTGGTCATCGAGAACTGCCAGTACGTCTTCCAGACGGATTCCGAGGACGAGGCTCACTATCTGGCGGCCGTCGTGAACTCCCCGCTTCTGCTCTCGGCCGTGACGAAATGGATGACTGAGCGAGGCTTCGGTGAGGCCCACATTCACACGAGGATCTTTGACCAGCCAATCCCCCGTTTCGACGAGGACAATGAACGGCACCGTTCGTTGGCCGAAGCGGCGAAGACTGCGGCCGAGAAGGTCCGAGATTTCCTCGCCTCGACCACTCACGGCAAGGCAATCGGGTCGTTTCGACTCAAGGTCCGAAAGCACCTCCGGGACGAACTGGCCGAAATCGACCGACTTGTCAGCGATTTCATGACCTGAGTGACCGAAAGCCGGCCCGGTACCCGAATTCCAACAGGTATATAGTTCCGAAAGAATTTGAGCTACAGCGTATCATCTCGGTCTTCATCGTCCCTGATACGAATCAGGGCCATCCATGTTCCGCCTTCTATCGGCACATCCCAGACCTGCCCCACTTTAGCGTTCTTGATAAACTCATCCCATCCCTTTCCCTGCACAGCTCCGGTTGCAACGAGGTATCCAACAAGTGGCATCGACCACATTTTGCGGAATAGGAGCTTGCCATCCGGGTTGGTGAAGACGGCGAACAATTTGTGCGGAAGGGCGATGGCCTCCAATTGCGTCATATTCATTGCTAACATGCTTTCGTCGGATTAGGTCTGTGAGGTAGAACATTCCGAAGAAATAAGCAGAATGGAATCTCACGCAGAGACGCGGAGCCGCAGAGAAATCGCCCTTCTCACATCCTCCGCGACTCTGCGTGAGATAATTCACTCGTACCTTTCTCTTTGCGCCTTGGCGTCTTTGCGTGAGGCCTCTTCCTATTTGTGAACGCGGCTTTATGCCGGTCTCAGGAGTTCCCCAGCACAAAGTTCCTCGCGGCATACGGCTTCCAGCCCGCGGTCGGCGACGATTGTGACGAACGTTGCGTGGAACCGTCGGCATTGTCGGGCGAGGCCTTGTTGCAACAGCGCCAATCGCTCCTTGTAAGCGGCGATCGTTCTCCGGTCGAGGACGAGGTTGGTTTCGTCGCCGGTTTCGATGTCGACGAGCTTGCGGCCGCCGAGGGGGGACGGGTCGGCCTCGAAGCCGGCGAGAGTCTGAATGATCCACAGAGCCGTGACGTCGGTTCCGAGTCGACGGACGAGGCGTTCCGGGTCGTGCGGAAACAGAAAGTCGCTGAGGACGATTCGCACCGCCCGCCTGCCGGGCGGCAGGCCGCCGTCGGCGACGAGATCGACCAGCGTCGCGGCGGAGTCGAACGGCAGAGTGGCGAGTCGGTCCAGTTCCGGCAGGCCGAGCGGGTGGGGCGGTCGCGAATCGTCGAGCGGCACGATCTGCGGGCTGCCGCCGAGGCCGGCGGAGAGCAGGGCGAAGACCGCGGCAAGCTGCCGGGCGACGAGCGGCTTGGCGGGCGAGCCGGCGGTCATCGAGCGGCTGGCGTCGAGCAGGATCTGCGTCTTCGGACTGATCTCTTCGCGAAAGAGGCGGACCATCAATGCGTCGCTGCGGCCGTAAGCCGCCCAGTCGAGATGCCGCAGATCGTCGCCGGGACGGTACTCGCGATACTCCTGAAACTCGATCGAACTGCCGACGCCGCGACCGAACAGCTCGCCGCTGCGACCGAGCGAGGGCAACCGCGGCAGCCCGAGCCGATAACGATCGACAATCCGTTGAACGGCGGGGTCGGAACGCATGCGTTGCACTCATCAGCGCCGGTTGGCTCGATCTCACACGACGCCGCGGACCGAGCATCCTCTCAATTCTCAATTCTCAACTCTCGACTCTCGACTCTCGACTCTCGACTCTCGACTCTCGACTCTCCTCCGCCACGACGCCCGGCGACACGTGCGGGCGGCTGGACGAGCGGTGCGGGCCGTTCAGGATTTCTCGAACGCTGTGAACCAGCGTCGGAACGTTCAGGCCGATCGCGGCGAACGCCGCGCCGGCGACGACCCACAAGTGCAGCGGCTCGGCGATGCCGGCGACGACGTCGATCAACAACCAGAACGGAAAGAACACGTCGCTGAGCGACGCATCGTTGTAGGGAACGAAGCGGCCGATCCGCATGCCCATCGGCACCATGAAACCGCTTGCGATGAGGATGACGATCATCGTCCGCGCGTGTGCTCCATTGAACGCCGGAGTGATCGACCGTCCCCAGCGCAGGAAGCAGGCGGCCAGCCCGGAATAGAAGGCGATGTAACTGACGACGGCGACGGCGAACAGCAGGCGAGATTCGTCCCATGCCGCCGCTTTCAGCGAGACCAGCTCGCCGAGGTAACGCGTCGAGGGACCGATGCCGCGGTGCTTCGACCAGGCCGTCGCGACCGCGACGAGCGGCAAGAGAGCGGCGAGATGCAGCAGGACGAACAGGTAGCCTCGCGCCCCGCCCGGCAGCAGCGGCGCGAGCGGCACCCGAAGCCACGTTCGCTGCGGCAAACTTCGACGGACTCGGCGCGAAAGTCCGTTCGGCTCGGCCGAGAACGACAGCCCCAGCAGGGCGAGATGCACGCCCGACGCCCCCGTCAGAAACCAGACGAGTTCGTCGTCCGGCACCGTCCCCCGATACCAGTGGAATATGCCGGCCATCGCCCACATCAGCCAGAATTGCCCCGAGACCGTCAACCGGATGCCGGTGCTGCGGTTCTCCGACTCGAACGTCAGTCGCGCGGCGGCGATCTGATAGAACAGCCACTGGTATGACGCCGACATCACGAAGAGCGCCGCGACAAACCACCAGAAGTCCGGCTCGTCGAGCGGCAGCGGGAACATCATCAGGCTCGACAGACCGCTGAGGATCATCGTGACGAACACGCAGAGCGCCGCGACGAGAGTCATCGACAGGAACCCCTGCCAGACCCGTTGCCGCACCGTCGTGCTGAGCATCAGCGTCGTGATCGACAGTGCCGTCGAGCCGTAGAACGCGGCGACGAGCAGCACGGCCGCCTGCCCGAAATCGAACCCCTGCAACAGCGCCGTGAACGCGATGAACGGCGCGATCGCCGAGTAGAACAGCAGAGCCTGCACGACCGCGCAGGCCCATTTGCCGCGGACGATCTGGCCCGGCGAGAGCGTCGTGATCGACAGCAGCTCGTAGGTGTTGTCGTCCCGTTCGTTCAGCAGGCTGCGGAACGCTCCGAACGGGATCACGACGCCCAGCGCCACGCACAGCACGCCGAAATAGAAGATGAAGAACGCCTGCCCGACGCTGCCGTATTCGACGCTGGCCCCGGCCGCGAGCAACCCGAACGCCGAGATCAGCCACGACCCCAAGAGCAACAGCAGGAACGTCGCGACGAACGCGCGGCTCTTGAGCGCCTGGCGAACCTCTTTGACGAGGATCGGGTTGCACCAGTCGCTGGCGCGATCGAACCGGTCGGGCGTGGAACTGAATTCAGCGGCCATCAGCACCAGGAATCGCTCCCTGAAGGGAGCGGCTAAACAAGGTCATAAAAACGTCGAATCAACTCCTGCCACCTATTTCCTACTTACTATTTCCTACTTACTATTTCCTACTTACTGCTTACTACAGCGGTTTCAAGAACGCCCGCCGGTCTGACACGTCAAGAATGCCAGAAAAACAAGGATTTGAGGGCCGGGAAGCCCGTCAGACATTCTGGAAACCGCTGTAACTCACTGAACGATCCCCTTCGTGATCGCCATAAAGGCGTCTTCCAGGCTCTCGACCTTGCCGCCGAACTCGAGGATCGGGAAGCCTTCCGTGACGAGGCCGCGAAGCAGGGCGCAGCGGGCGTCCTCGTCGCCGTCGAAATC
>JBAQZJ010000487.1:0-6446 GCA_049790855.1 Planctomycetaceae bacterium
GAACCGTGTTCTCACCGGGCTTAAGCCGCTTCGTCACGTCCTCCCGCAGAGGCTGCTCCCAGGTGGCGTGCTGCACGACCTGATCGCGGTTGACCTGCACGGCGACCCAGTTGTCGCAGGTGACGGCGAGCGACGCCGACGACAGCCCCGGCTTCACTTCGATCGTCTTGCGAAAGAGAACCGTTTCGTTCGCCTTCGGTTCCTTCGAAGTCCACAACCATTGCGGAGTCGGCGACTTGGCGTCGTCAGCGGCCCGTGTCGCCGCGACGAATCCGAGAGCGGTGATGAAGGCGAGCACGCCGGCAGCCGGCCAGAAACGAGAAGCACGCATGGGGGAAGACTCCGTGGGGCGGGTCGGCAGGATCGAGTGCAGGGAATAAGTCAATCTCACCCGCCGGGCGGCCGGCTCGAAAGGCCAGCGACACCCTGGTGCAGGAGTTCCGAGTATGCCGGTCGGCATCGGCGAATGCCAGTACGTCGGCGAAGGGGTCGAAAACATCGAATGACCGGTAGTTCCCATGCCGCGGGACCGTTACACTGAAGGGGATCGGTGTTCGTCGATGCGACGGCGGTTCGCGAGCCGCCGAGCGGGCGGTCCGGTCGTTGCCTGCCCCGAGGGCCAGTCCGGCCTTCGACCACGACCTGCCTGTCGGTCGAGTCCACGTACGCGACCGGCACTCAGAGGAGGCTTCCCTATGCGGACTCGTCGAGTCCTCAGTTTGACGGCCGTGCTGTCGCTCACCAGCGGCCTGTTGGGCGGCACCGCCTTCGCCGCCGAACCGACCGTCGACTTCAACCGCGACATCCGTCCGATTCTGTCGGATACCTGCTTTGTGTGTCATGGTCCCGATGCGACGACCCGGCCCACCGAACTACGGTTCGACCTGTCGGAGATCGCGACGTCGAAGCTCGAATCGGGTGTGACGGCGATCGTTCCCGGCAAGCCGGCCGAAAGCGAGTTGGTCGCCCGCATCACGTCGGACGACGAACTGATGCAGATGCCGCCCGCCGACTTCAAGCGACAACTCACGCCGCGAGAAGTCGAACTGCTGACGAAGTGGATCGCCGAAGGCGCCGAGTATCAACAGCACTGGTCGTTCATTCCGCCCGAACGTCCGCCGTTGCCGGCCGTATCGCAACCTGCCTGGGTGCGAAACCCGATCGACGGCTTCGTCCTCAAGCGGTTGGATGAGGCGGGCCTGAAGCCGAGCGAGGAAGCCGAGCCGGAGACGCTGTTGCGTCGCGCGACCTTCGATTTGACGGGATTGCCGCCGACGCTGTACGAACTGGATTCGTTTCTTTCCGCTCGGGGGGCTGACGCCCCCCGCTCGCCGGGGGCGTATGAACGCCAGGTCGATCGCTTGCTGGCATCGCCGCGGTACGGCGAACATCAGGCGCGGTACTGGCTCGATGCGGCGCGGTACGGCGACACTCACGGGCTGCATCTGGACAACCTGCGGAGCATGTACCCCTTCCGCACCTGGGTGATCCGGGCATTCAACGAGAACAAGCCGTTCGACGAGTTCACCATCGAACAGATCGCCGGTGACCTGCTGCCGAACCCGACGCTCGATCAGACGATCGCGACCGGGTTCAATCGCTGCAACGTCACGACGAGCGAAGGCGGCGCGATCGACGAAGAGTTCCGCGTGCGGTACGCGATCGACCGGACCGAGACGATCGGCACCGTCTGGATGGGGCTGACGGTCGGCTGCGCGGTCTGTCACGACCACAAATTCGACCCGATCTCGCAGAAGGAGTTCTACCGGCTCTACGCGTATTACAACAGCACCGCCGACAAGGCGATGGACGGCAACGCCCTGCTGCCCCCGCCAAGCGTCAAAGTGCCGACGGCTTATCAAAAACAACGCAAGGGCGAACTCGACGGTGCCATCGCCGCCGAAGAGCAGTCGTGGCGCGACTTCGTCGCCTCGCTGCCCTACGGCGAGCCTCCGAGCGCCGATTCGATCACGCTGCCGACCGAACGCGAAGAGTTCGTCTGGGTCGACGACGCCCTCCCGCCGAATGCGAAGCCGGAAGCCAGTGGCGACGAAGGCGCCACGGGCTGGCGCTGGGTGGGAGCGCCCGAGCATCCCGTCTTCAGCGGCAATGCTTCGACGATCCGTCACGCGCGAGCGAACAAGGTCGCCCAGCACCTCTTTACCGGGGCCGATCCGCTGTCGGTCGGTGAGGGAGACGTGTTATTCGCGCACGTCTACATCGACCCGGCCGATCCGCCCAAGCAGATCATGCTGCAATTCAACGACGGCGATTGGGAGCAGCGCGCCTACTGGGGCGAGAACAACCGCATCAATTTCGGCAAAGACGGCACGCCGAGCCGCTTCCGCGTCGGCGATCTGCCGGCGGCCGGACAGTGGATTCGCGTGGAAGTGCCCGCGGCGTCCGTCGGTCTCGCGGCCGGAACGAAACTCAACGGTCTCGCCTTCACGCAGGCTGGCGGCACGGTCTATTGGGATAAAGCGGGCATCGTGACCGCGAACGCGGCACGCCTTGCCAGTGCGACGGCGCTCGCCGCGTGGGAGTCGGCGATCGCGCCGGCGGTCGACAAGCTGCCCGAGGCGATCCGCACCCTCCTTGCCGTCGCCGAAAAGGATCGCACCGCCGAGCAGCGCGACGCCTTGCTGCTCTACTTCGAGTCGAGCGTACACGATCGGGTTCGCGACCGGCTGAAGCGACGCGACGCGACGCTGACGCCTCTCAAAGGCGAACTGGCGAAGCTCGAAAGCGAGATACCGAGCACGCTCGTCATGCAGGAGGCCGAAGAGCTGCGCGAAGCGTTCATCCTCGTGCGCGGCGAATACGACAAGCACGGCGACCCGGTCAAGCCGGGCGTGCCGGCCGCCTTGCCGCCGCTCAAAGACGACGCGCCGCCGAATCGTCTGGCTCTGGCGAGATGGCTTGTCGACCCGCACCATCCGCTGACCGCGCGGGTGACGGTCAACCGCATCTGGCAGCACTATTTCGGCATCGGCCTCGTCGAGACGACCGGCGACTTCGGAGCGCAAGGGGCCTGGCCCAGCCACCCCGATCTGCTCGACTGGCTCGCCGTCGAGTTCGTGGAAAGCGGCTGGAACGTCAAGCACGTTCACCGGCTGATCGTCACGAGCGCCACGTACCGCCAATCGTCCGTCGCGACGCCGGACCGCTTCGCCGACGACCCCGAGAATCGCTTGCTTGCCCGCGGCCCGCGGTTCCGGCTCGGTGCCGAAACGATCCGCGATGCGGCACTCGCCGTCAGCGGTCTGCTCGTCGAGACGATCGGCGGCGAGAGCGTCAAGCCCTATCAGCCGCCCGGCCTGTGGGAAGCCGTCGGCTTCACGAGCAGCAACACCGTGAACTTCGTGCAGGATCACGGCGAAGACCTGTACCGACGCGGCTTGTACACCTTCTGGAAGCGGACGGCTCCGCCGCCAATGCTCCAGGCGTTCGACGCACCGTCTCGCGAGCAATGCACCGTCGACCGGCCGACGACGAACACGCCTCTTCAGGCCTTGTCGCTGATGAACGACACACAGTTCGTCGAGGCGGCCCGGCTTCTGGCGGCCCGCATGATGACCGAAGGCGGAACCGCAGCCGGAGACCGGCTGGCGTACGGCTTCCGCCTCGTCACATCGCGCCGGCCGAACCCGGACGAGACCGCCCTGCTGCTGAAGAACTACGAAAGCCATCTCGCCCAATACCGCGACGACGCCGAGGCGGCGACGAAACTGCTGACGGTCGGCGAATCACCCCGCGACGAATCGCTCGACCCCGCCGAGCACGCCGCGATGACGATGACGGCCAACCTATTGCTGAACCTCGACGAGGCGGTGACGAAGGAGTGAGCACGATGCCCGAACTGGCGGCGACGCCCGCAACCGAACGCCCGTCGACGGTCGCAACCGTCGCGCCCGGCCAACCCCGGTATCGGCACACGGTCGAGGAGTATCTCTCGTTCGAACGTGGATCTCCCTCGAAGCACGAATACTACGCCGGGAACATCTATGCCATGACCGGGGCCAGTCGGCGGCACGTGTTGATCGTTACCAACCTCATCCGAACTCTCGGAAATCGTTTGGCGGACCGCCCTTGTGAGATCTATGGAACCGACATGCGGCTGAAGGTGGGGGCGACCGGGCTTTACACCTATCCGGACGTCGCGGTCACCTGTGGCGAGCCGCGATTCGAAGACGCCGAGATCGACACCCTGCTCAACCCGCAGGTCGTCATCGAAGTCCTTTCGAAGTCGACCAGGGACTATGACTGTACGGAGAAGTTCGACCACTACCGAGGCGTCGAGTCGGTCACTGATTACGTCCTGGTCGCCCAAGACGCTTCGCACGTCGAGCACCGCTCGCGACAACCGGGAGGCCCATGGTCCGTCTCGGTAGCGAGCAGCCTCGATGGGTTCGTTTCGCTCGAATCGATCGGTTGCGAACTCCCTATGGCCGACATCTACCGCCGAATCCAACTCCCCGCGTGAGGCATTTATGGACCCGCGGCACGAACACGCTTTGCAGATGACCCGCCGGTACTTCTTCGGCCGGTCGGCGGCCGGAATCGGCGGCGCGGCGCTGGCGTCGCTGCTCGACCCGACGCTGCTGTCGGGCGCCGAAACGGCGAAGCAGACCTACGGCGTCCTGCCGGCGCTGCATCATGCGCCGAAGGCGAAGCGGGTCATCTGGCTGTTCATGGCCGATGCGCCGAGCCAGCTCGACCTGTTCGATCACAAACCGGCGATCAAGGACTACTTCGACAAGGATCTGCCCGATTCGATCCGCATGGGACAGCGGATCACGACGATGACCAGCGGTCAGAAGCGGCTGCCGGTCGCCCCGTCGCTGTTCAAATTCCAGCAGTACGGTCAGTCGGGAGCCTGGCTCAGCGAGTTGTTCCCCCATCATGCCGAGATCGTCGACGACGTCGCGTTCGTCAAGACGGTCCATACCGAGGCGATCAACCACGACCCGGCGATCACCTACATCCAGACCGGCAGCCAGATTCCCGGACGGCCAAGCATGGGGGCCTGGGTCTCGTACGGCCTCGGCAGCCCGAACCGCAACCTGCCGTCGTTCGTCGTGCTGCACTCGCGATTGCCGCCCGGCGCGCAGCCGCAGGCCCTGTTTTCCCGGCTGTGGGGTTCCGGCTTCCTCCCGACGCAGCATGCCGGAGTCGCGCTGCGGTCGGCAGGCGACCCGGTGCTGTATCTGTCGGACCCGCCGGGCGTCAGCGACGACGTGCGACGACGGATGCTCGACGGGCTGGCGGCTCTCAATGCCGAGCGGCTCGACGCGACGGGCGACCCGGAGATCACCGCCCGCATCGCGCAGTACGAGATGGCGTTCCGGATGCAGTCGAGCGTTCCCGACCTCGCGAACATCAGCGAAGAGCCGCAGCACGTCCTCGACATGTACGGCCCCGAGGTCAAAGAGCCGGGCACGTTCGCCTACAACTGCCTGCTCGCCCGCCGGCTCGCCGAGCGCGACGTGCCGTTCGTGCAGGTCTTTCTGCGCGGGTGGGACCATCACAACAACCTGCCGTCGAGCATCCGGCAGCTCGCGCCGATCGCCGACCGGCCCAGCGCCGCGCTCATCAAAGACCTCAAGCAGCGAGGTTTGCTCGACGACACGCTCGTCGTGTGGGGCGGTGAGTTCGGCCGCACGATCTACAGCCAAGGCACGCTCACCGCCGAGAACTACGGCCGCGACCACCATCCGCGGTGCTTCACGATGTGGCTCGCGGGCGGCGGTGTGAAGCCGGGCATCGTCTACGGTGCGACCGACGACTTCAGCTACAACGTCGTCGAGAACCCGGTCCACATCCACGACCTGAACGCCACGATCCTGCACCAGCTCGGCATCAACCACGAACGCCTGACGTACCGCTTCCAGGGCCGCGACTTCCGCCTGACCGACGTGCATGGAACGGTCGTGAAGGACATCCTCGCCTGACTCGGCGAGCGGCAGGCGTCAGCCGGGTGCCACTGGCGTCTCGCCAGTGTCGAACGGGATTGTGCGTGCCCGGCGGAATGCGAGCGATGGTGACCATTCTGCATCGTAAGAGACCGAGTGCCCGGCCGGTTTCCTTCGGGCCGGAATCGCGACTATCGCGGAAGGACCGATCGCACTGGCGACACGCCAGTGGCACCCGGCGGTTTCTGTCCGAGAAGTGATGCCGCAGGGCGGCCCGGCCACTCCGTTCAGGACTGGCCGGGTCGCGGAGCGACAGGATGTTCGCGCCATACGGCTTCGCGTCGTGCAAGATTTCGCCAGGCAGGACGGCCTCGCCGTCACGTCCTGGGCCACCTGGCGTCTTTGCGGAACCGTTGCTCCACCCTTCCTGGTACTCGTTCGTCGATGCCATGTCAGACTGTGGCTCTGACACCCAACCGATTCCGGCCGGGCCGCCCTCCGGCCTGAGAAATCGGACGCCGATGGCGCGGCATC
>JBAQZJ010000488.1:0-8908 GCA_049790855.1 Planctomycetaceae bacterium
GACTTCGAGAGCACGAATGACCCGGCGAACGTCGTTCGGATGCAGCCGGGCGGCGGTCGCCGGGTCGACCGTCGCCAACCGGGCATGCAGAGCCTCCACACCAAGGGTCGCGGCTTCGTGCTCCAACCGGCTTCGGATCTCCGGCCCCGCCGCAGGCCCCTCAAACACACCCCGCAGCAGCGATCGCAGGTAGAGGCCCGTGCCGCCGACGAACAGCGGCGTTCGCCCGCGTGAAACGACGTCGCGACAGGCTCGCTCGGCCAGTGCGAGATATTCGGCGACGCTGAAATTCTCGCTGGGTTCCACCAGATCGATCAGGTGATGCGGAACCCTCGTGCGGTCCTCGATCGACGGCTTCGCCGTGCCGACGTCCATGCCGCGATAGACCGCCATCGAGTCGAGCGAGAGGATTTCGCCGCCGATTCGTTCCGCGAGCGCGAGACCCGCCGCCGACTTTCCCGATGCCGTCGGCCCGGCGAGCACCCAGCAGCGGCGGAGCAGGTCGGTGTCGAATCGCACGGCCGGACTTCATCCACGAAACGACGTCGAAGCCTGCCGACTGTTCTCGGCAGGCCCGCGGCGGCAGGCGATTGCGTTGACGCAGCGCCTCCCTCCGCCATAATCGCCCGAACATCATCGAGCACGATCCGGCGCGACCGGATCAACGTCGACGGCTTCGTGGGCAGAGGAACTCATGGCGAAGTATCATACCGAAGTCATCGTGGCCGCACCGGCCGACGAAGTGTTCGATTTTCTGATCCGCCCCGAAAACGTCATTCGCGTGACCGCGCCGTCGAGCGGACTGAAACCGGTCGGAGCACCGGACGTCCTCGAACAGGGCAGCCGCATCGAGCTGGAACTCACCGGCTTCGGACCGCCGCAGCGGTTCCTGTACGAAGTGACCGAGTTCGACCGGCCGAGCCGCTTCACCGAGACGCTCGTGAAGGGTCCGCTGGCCTCGTTCCGCCACGAGCACGTTTTCGAGAGTACCGACAACGGGACGCGCGTGCTCGATCTGGTCGAGTTCCAGCCGCCAGGCGGGATGCTCGGCTTTCTCGTCACCGAAGACCGCATTCGCCAGGGACTCGTCCACGGACTACGATTCCGGCACGAAGAATTGGGCAGGATCTTCGGGACGCCGTAAGAGGCTCTGGGCCTGACGGCGATCGCCCCGAATGTCGGACAGGGCCGTTCGACGTGTCGAGGCCGTAAAGTCGGCCGCACACAGGCTTTCCACCTTGCCGGCGTTGCGGCCACTATTCTTTCGGCGGTCCACCCGATAAACTGGACGCGCCGGTCGGTTCGAAAATTTTTCACGCGTCCCCGGGGAACCCTTCGGGGTGCCGGGTGTCTTTTCCGCGCAGTCCGGGTGACGGTGCCCGCCCCGTCGCTTGTGACACGTTCCGCCTGCTGATTCCCACCCGTTCTCTGCCGCTCCAGGAAGCCGCCGAAGCGATGTCTGATCGCCGCAATCTGTTCGATAAGGTCTGGGATCATCACACGGTTCGCGAGCTGCCGAGCGGGCAGGCGCAGCTGTTCATCGGCCTGCACCTCATTCACGAAGTGACCAGCCCGCAGGCGTTCGCCATGCTGCGCGAGCGCGGCCTGAAGATCGCCTATCCCGCGCAGACGTTCGCCACGGTCGATCACATCGTGCCGACCGACAATCAGGCCCGCCCGTTCGTCGACGGGCTTGCCGAAGAGATGATGGTCGCGCTGGAGCGGAATTGCCGCGAGTTCGGCGTGACGCTGCTCGATCTCGCCAGCGGCAAGCAGGGCATCGTGCATGTCGTCGGGCCGGAATTGGGGCTGACGCAGCCGGGCATGACGATCGTCTGCGGCGACAGCCACACGAGCACGCACGGAGCTTTCGGCACGATCGCGCTGGGCATCGGCACGAGTCAGGTCGCGCATGTCCTCGCGACGCAGACGATGGCGCTGAACCGTCCCAGCGTCCGCCGCATCGAGGTCAACGGCGAACTCGGCCCCGGCGTTTACGCCAAAGACGTCGCTTTGCACATCATCCGCATGCTCGGGGTTCAGGGAGGCGTCGGCTACGCCTACGAATACGCCGGCGACGTGTTCGACCGGATGACGATGGAAGAACGGATGACCGTCTGCAACATGAGCATCGAAGGCGGCGCCCGCTGCGGGTACGTCAATCCCGATGCGACGACGGTCGAGTACCTGCGAGGCCGGCCGCACGTGCCGCAGGGCGAGGCGTTCGAGCGAGCCGCACAGTGGTGGTTGAGTCTCGCCAGCCCGCCCGACGCGACGTACGACGACGTCGTCCGTATCGACGGTCGCCGCATCGAACCGACGGTGACCTGGGGCATCAATCCCGGCCAGAGCGTCGGCGTGGGCGAGCGATTGCCGCTGCTGTCGAACTTACCCGAGGAATCGCGCACCGGAGCCGCCGAGGCGTTCGAGTTCATGGGTCTCGAAGAGGGCCAGCCGATCGAAGGCTTGAAGATCGACGTCGCGTTCGTCGGTTCTTGCACGAACGGCCGGATCAGCGATTTGCGAGAGGCCGCCGAGATCGTCCGCGGCCGCCGCGTCGCCGACGGCGTGCGGGCCTTGGTCGTTCCCGGCTCGCAGCAGGTTCGCCTTCAGGCACAAGAGGAAGGGCTGGATCGCATCTTCACCGAATCGGGCTTTGAATGGCGAGACGCCGGCTGCTCGATGTGCCTGGCGATGAACCCCGACAAACTCAAAGGCCGCGAAGTCTGCGCCAGCAGCAGCAACCGGAACTTCAAGGGCCGCCAGGGCAGTCCCACCGGCCGCACGCTGTTGATGAGCCCCGCGATGGTGGCCGCGGCCGCGATCGAGGGCAAGGTTTGCGACGTGCGGCGTCTGGCCGAGACGGTCGGAGCATGAAGGGCGAAGCGTCGTCTTCGCCGGTGGTGACGACAAGTTCGCACGTGGACGCTTCCCATACAGGGTCGCCGCACAACGGCCGTTTCGGTCAGAACTACGATGGAACTCGACCTGACGGGCCGCGTGACTGTCGAGGCGACCGTCGTCAACCTGCTGCACGACGGCGAACAGAGGCTGGAACTTTACTGAACGAACGTTGAAACATGACCGAAATCAAACACGTCACCGGCCGCGGCGTCCCCTTGCTTCTCGACGACATCGATACCGACCGGATCATTCCCGCCCGGTATTTGCGGTGCGTCACCTTCGACGGGCTGGGCGAGCACGCCTTCGAGGACGACCGCACGCAGGACGCCGCCCATCCGTTCAACGACGAACGATTTGTCGGCGCAAGCGTGCTGATCTCTGGCCGGAACTTCGGTTGCGGCTCATCGCGCGAGCATGCGCCTCAGTCGCTTTTGCGCTGGGGCATCCACGCGATCGTCGCCGAGAGCTTCGCCGAGATCTTCTTCGGCAACTGCACGTCGCTGGGCATCCCCTGCGTCACGGCGAGCCGCAATGATCTCGAACGGATCGCCGCCGCCGTGCGCGCCTGTCCCGAGGTGGAACTGAACGTCGACCTGCAGACCTGCGAAATCCGTTACGGCGACGAGGCGATCGACATCGCCATTCCCGCCAGCACCCGCAATGCCCTGATGACCGGCCGCTACGACTTCCTCGGTCAGTTGATCGACGCCGCTCCTCAGGTTCGCGAAACGGCCGACAGGCTGCCCTACGTCAACGCTTTCGCGTCAAGTTAGCCGTCGGCCTCGGCCGACGCGCTTCGTTGGGCCAACCCGACGGCTAACCTTTCCCCGCGGCATCGCATCCACTACCCTTGAACCGTTCGCAAAGCGAACGAATCATGGGAAGCACGGGGCATGTTTGCGACGGACTCGTCGGCAGTGGCCGGCGGGCGTCGGGGATGCGAGTGAGGAATCCGTATGGCGACCGACACTGCGACCACCGACACTGCGACCGCGACGGAGATCGGCAGCTACTTCGTCTCGAATTATCCGCCGTTCTCGCAATGGGACCGGGCCGACGTGCCCGAAGTGCTGAGCGCGTTCGCGTCGGAGCCTGACCGCCGCGTGCCGCTGGGCCTTTACGTCCACATTCCCTTCTGCCGGAAGCGGTGCAAGTTCTGCTACTTCCGCGTCTACACGCAGCAGAACGCCAAAACGATTCAGAACTACGTCGACGCGCTCGAAAAAGAGTTCGAGCTGCTCTCGCAGCAGCCGGCGGTCGTCGGACGAGACCTCGACTTCGCCTACTTCGGCGGCGGCACGCCGAGCTACCTGTCGAGTAAACAGCTCCGCAGCCTGCACGATAAGCTGGCGAAGCACCTGTCGTGGCATACCGCGAAAGAAGTCACGTTCGAGTGTGAGCCGGGCACGCTCAACGAAGAGAAGGTCCGCACGCTCAAAGAGATCGGCGTCACCCGCGTCTCGCTCGGCGTCGAGAACTTCAACGACGTGATCCTCGAAGCCAACGGCCGCGCCCATCTCTCGCCCGAGGTCGACCGCGCCTACGGCTGGATCAAGGACGCCGGCTTCCCGCAGGTCAACCTCGACCTGATCGCCGGCATGATCGGCGAAGACGACGAGAACTGGCAAAAGTGCGTCGAGAAGGTCGCCGAGATGGCGCCCGACAACATCACCATCTATCAGATGGAACTGCCCCACAACACGATCATCTCGCAGGAGATCAAGGAACTCGGCGTCATCAGCCCCATCGCCGGTTGGAAGACGAAACGCCGCTGGGTCAGCGAGGCGATGGACTACCTGTTCGAGCGCGGCTATCACGTCTCCAGCGGCAACGAGTTCGTCCGCGACCCGGCACGCGATCGCTTCGTCTATCGCGACAACCTGTTCCGCGGCAGCGACCTGCTGGCGACCGGCGTCAGCAGCTTCGGCCACCTGCAGGGCGTCCATTACCAGAATTACGACAAGCTCGACGAGTACCTGCGCGTCGTCGACGAAGGCGTGCTGCCGATCAACCGTGCGCTGCGGCCGACCGACCATCAGCGGCTGATCCGCGAGTTCATCCTGACGATGAAAGAAGGCGTCGTCGATACCGCGGCGATTCGCGACAAGTTCGGCGTCGACCCGCTGGACGAATTCGCCGAACCGCTCGCCAATCAGCAGGCCGCCGGCTATCTCACCGTCGACGGCGACGCAGTCAAACTCACCCGCAAGGGGCTGCTGCAGGCCGACAGTCTGCTGACGGAGTATTTCGAGCCGGAACATCGTTCGGTACGGTATACGTGAACGAGATTCATCGCTGCTGCGCCCTCTCCCCTCTCCTTGGGGAGAGGGGCCGGGGGTGAGGGGAGCAGTTTGACGTCGCCTGCTGAACCCATTCGACAGCACGGGCTGTCCTCCTTCGAAATAGAACAGCCGAAGCCACAAGGCATCCCCTCACCCCTAACCCCTCTCCCTAGGGAGAGGGGAACCGACGACCAGCCGCAGCAGCGTCTCATCGAAGACTTCGGCGAGCCGCGGGCGTCAGCCTGCGGAGTTCATCCCATCGTCCTTCACTTCCCTGTGAAAGTCCTTCCCGTGGCCACGGCACCCGGCGGTTACGGCGACGAGTTCGGTGGCGGGGCACCGCGGCCGGCTCAGTCGAAAAACATTCTCTGGATCGTGCTGATCGTCGCCGCGGTCGTCGTACTGGGCATGTGCTTCATCATCATGATCCTGACGGCGTTGCTGTTGCCGGCGGTCCAGCAGGCCCGCGAGGCGGCCCGCCGCACACAATCGCAGAACAACCTCAAGCAGATCGGCTTGGCGGCGCACAACTTCCACGACATGAACGGTCATCTGCCGCCGAGGATGCCGAACGGTGAGGAGGATCCGAACGTCACCGCTCCGATCAGCTTTCACACGTCGCTCCTGCCTTTCATCGAGCAGGGAATGCTCTACGAGAATCTCGACAAGACGCTGCCGTGGGACGACCCGGCCAACAAGACCGGCTACTCGACAGTCGTACCGGTCTATCATTCACCGTCGTTCGAGCAGAAGACCGACCCCAGCGGCTACGCCGTGACGCATTACGCACCCAGCAGCCGAATCTTCGACGAGAACGGCGTCGGAATGCCGTTCGATCAGGTGACGGACGGTTTGAGCAACACGGTGATGGCCGGTTCGATCAACGCCGGCTTTCCCGCATGGGGCGAGCCGGGCACCGGCCGCGACCCCGCCGGCGGCTTCGGAGGCGGACCAAACGCCTTCGGACACAACGAAGGCGGCGCGCTGATCCTGATGATGGACGGCAGCGTCCGGTATGTCAGCAGCTCGACCGCCGCCGGAGTCGCCGACGCGATCGCCACGCCGGACGGGGGAGAGACGGTCCCGGCGTTTTAGGATCAACGGCGAGACAATCCACATGCTGTGGCGTCCCTCCTCTATGGCGGCGTCGGATACGAGAGGAATCGGTAATGTCGAGCATGTTTCCAATCTTCGACGATGACATGCAGCCGAGCAATGACAGGCACAAGAAGCCTGGAGGAAACTCATTGCTGATTGTCTTTCTGTGCACGGGCGGCGTCGTGTTGCTTGCCTGCGGCGGCATTCTTGCCGTCATTTTCGTTCCAGCCGTGCAGCAGGCTCGGGCAGCATCGCGGCGCGAGGTCGCTTCACAGCGCCTGAAGCAAATCGGCCTGGCGGTTCACAACTATCACGACGTGTATGCCAGGTTTCCCTTCGCCTCGGGCGATCTCGGCGAGGGGAAGAACGCCGTCAGCTTTCATACGGGAATCCTGACGCAAATGGGACGGTTTCCGTTGTACGAGTCAATCGATTACAACAAAGCTTGGAACGACCCTGTCAACAAAAGCGCGTACTCGACACAGATACCAGAGTATCTCTCGCCAATGTACGACCAGACGACCACCCAAGACGGCTACGCGGTGACCCATTTCGTCCCCAGTTCCCGCTTCTACGCCGGCCGTCAGTTGCGGATTGCGGACATCACCGACGGCACTTCGAAAACCCTGATAGGGGGCACCATCAACGCCGGCTTCCCAGCCTGGGGCGATCCTGGCAATCCGCGCGACCCGGCCGACGGCTTCGCGGGCGGGCCGGTCGCCTTCGGCGGGGAGGGCGGCGCGATGATGCTGCTGGCCGACGGCAGCGTCCGGTTCATCAGCAAGGACACCTCGCGAGACGTGGCACAGGCGCTGGCAACGCCGAACGGCGGGGAAATGCTGATGAACGACGGCACCGTCAAGGTTCCCGACCACATTAAACAGTTCCATGCCGAGTGGTCGAAGTCGAAGGAAGCACGCTTGGAAGCACGGGTGTCGGAGTTGTCACGGGAATCCGCCGAACTCCGACGATACAAAGACGAATTGCTTCGAAATGCGAAGGATCTGGAACGACGGCTGGAGACCGCGGAGCGCGAGCGAGATCAACTCCAAAACGTGCAGAAAAATGAGGTCGTTCGCGCTACCAGAGAAATGAAGCAATGGAGCGAAGAGAAGGCTCGATACCAGGAGGAGCTTTCCGCTCTCAAAACCGAGCGAAAAGAGGACGCGGAATACTACAACGAGGAAATCCGGCGTCTGGCCGCTGAGCGCAGTCGGCTTGCAGAACAGATCAAAGCCCTGGGCGGGACACCGAAGTTGGGAATGACGCCTCCCGGCGAATCGACCGAGACGGCCTCCCGCGACGATTCGTCCAGATCGGCCGATACCGGGATCGCCGACGCGCCGCGCCCTCCCGCTGACCAGAAGGACATGGAAGACGATCTTCAAAATCTGGGCCTGGCCGCCCACAATTTCCAGGATACCTACGGTCACTTGCCGCCGCTCGCTCCAGGGAATCGTTCGATTAAAATCAAGCCGCAGAGCTGGCATACCGGGTTGTTGCCGTTTGTTGATCAGCAGGTGCTGTTACAGAACATCGACCAGGAACGAGTCTGGACCGACCCGGCGAATGCCGAGGCATACGGCGTGGAAGTGCCCCGGTTCCTGAACCCGGCGATCAAGGACAAGAAGACCGCAACCGGTTATGCCGCGGCGCATTACGTTCCCAACAAGCAGTTGATCAGCGATAAAGGCAGCGGGAAGAAATTCAACGACGTGAGGGACGGCATCAGCTTCACTGTGATGGCCGGTTCCATCGACGGCGGCGTCCCGGCTTGGGGCGATCCGGGCAACGCCCGCGATTTCGCCACAGGCGTCGCCGGCGGCGAGAAGGCGTTCGGCGCGAACGGCCAGGGCGCTTACGTCCTGATGGCCGACGGCAGCGTGCGGTTCGTCAACAAGAACACCGATGACCGCGTCATCAAGGCCATCGCCTCGCCGATGGGTGGCGAGCTCGTCGGGCAGAACGACTTCTAAAGCCCGCCGTGAGAAAGGCCCACCGGTTGCAACCGGTGGGCTTTCGCGGCGAGCTTACTTCGAATGATGCCGAGCCTATGAACCCCCTCGCCGAACTCCACGCCCTCGTCGAGCTGTTCCCCGAGCCGGAACTGCTCGTCGCGCGGGCCGAGCACGTCGCCGCACCGCTCATGCCCGAGCCGTACCGCCGGATGCTCGCCCACGAGCATCACATGACGGTCACGATGGAGCAGCAGCACGGCGGGCCGGTCGACGTGACCGTCCTCGCCCGTCGCGACGTCGGCGGCATGTACTGCCGCAAGATCATTCTCACCAAGCGCGGCACCGACCAGGTCGTGCAGTTCGGTCTCGTGCGATTCGACTTCTCGTACGTCACACCCGCGGTCCGCGACGAGATTCTCTCGGAACAGATTCCATTGGGCCGCGTGCTGATCAGGCACAACGTGCTGCGGCACATCGATCTCGGCGCCCTGCTGCGAATCGAAGCCGGTCCGGGACTGGCGAAGCTGCTGACGATGTCCGACGGCGGACTGACGTACGGTCGCCTCGCGACGATCTTCTGCAACGGCCGCCCTGCCGTCGACCTGCTCGAAATCACCGCTCCGCTCACGTGAGTCGAATCATCGTTTAGCCGCGACCGTCAGGGAG
>JBAQZJ010000489.1:0-3296 GCA_049790855.1 Planctomycetaceae bacterium
CCGTCAGGGAGCGCGTTTCGCCACGCGCTCCCTGACGGTCGCGGCTAAACGATTTCGATGGAGCGACATTCACGCCGCACGGCGGATCGAGCGCGGTAGTTCGCGAAGCGTGACGAGATCGTGGATGTTGCCGCGGACCGGAACGCTTTCGAAGTTCCCATCGGGGTGACAAAGCAATGCGGGAACCGGCGTCACGGGGCCGAGCATCGTCGAAATCGTCTCGCCGCTGATCGTCGAATCGGGAACGATCGCGAAGCGGAACTTCCGCAAGAGCGCCGGCAGCGTCGCCATCAGGGTCTGCATTGCCAGCATCGCCCCGATGCACATCCGCGGCCCGCTGCCGAACGGCATGAACTCGTAGGGCGAGGGATCGATCGACTTCCAGCGATCCGGGCGATATTCGTCGGCGTTGTCGTATAACCGCGGCAGGTGATGTGTCATGTACTGGCTGAAGATGACGGCTGTTCCGCCGGACAGCCGCAACGGACCCATTTCGACGGGCACATTCGTCATCCGCGACAGGTAGGTCGACGCCGGCAGGCACCGCATGCTTTCCTTGAGCGCCCGTTCCAGCGCCTTCAGGCCGTTCGACTCGCCGGGAGACGGCACATCGGCGGCGAACGTCGCCGCCTTGACCTCTGCATCGACCTCGCGGGCGACGCTCGGGTGCTGCGTCAGCAGAAACAACGTCCACGTGAGCGTGTGGGCGGTCGTCAGGTGCGCGGCTCCGAACAGTAGCGCCGCGTGGCCGATCAGTTCGTCGTCGCTCACGCCGCCTTCGCCGTCGCGGGCACGAATCATCAGTGAGAGCACGTCGTCGCCCGGTTCGCCCGACCGCCGACGTTCGATCATCTTCCGCAGGTTGGCCTCCAGCCGTTCGGCATGCGACAGCAGATCCTGGTAACGGGCGGTGATCTGCGGATTCGAGACGAGCACTCCCATGCCGACTTCGTGGTTCATGTGCGCCCACTCGTCGATCAGGTGTCCCGTTTCGTAGGCAAGTTCCCGATCGGACAGGCCGAACAGAATCGCGCTGACGACGCGCAGCATGTACGCCGTCATCTCGCCGTGCAGGTCGCGGACGTCGCCGACGTTCCAACTGCCGAGCATTTCGTCGAGCAGCGTCGAAACCGTGTTGTGGTACGACGGTATGACCCGCTTGGAAAACGGCTGCGACACGAGCCGGCGGTTCCGGCGGTGCGTCTCGCCGTTCATGTTGAGCAGGCCGCAGGTCGTCCGTCGCTGAGCCGAGTTCTTCGGCCCCCGGATCGCGAAGAACCGCGATTCAAAGCGGGGGTCACATTGAACGAAGCGGTTGTTCTCGGGCCCGAACGCGAACACGATCTTCTGCTCGCCGTCGTCGAGAATCGACAGTTCGCCGTGCTTGCGGAACTGTCGCCGCATGCAGGCGATGGGGTCGCGCGGAAAATCCATCAAGTCGCCGTAAGTGACCGGCAGCACGGCGTCCGCGGGTGTCATGGTCGCATCCTGCGCAAAACGGGCGATCGACCGGCCTCGTGCCGACCGTCAGAACGGGTCCGATAACGAATCGAGACCGCCCGGGTCAACGTCGATCCTGCGTTCGCCGTCGGTGCTGGCCGACGACCGCCCCGCAAGCGGGGCGGCTAAAACGTGCGAACGACGATGCAGGTTTCGGGTACAATCGGGTCGTTCACGGCATCACGATCCGCAGGAGCGACACCATGACGCAACGGCACGACGACGATTCCCGCATTGTCGAAATCTACAGCGCAGCCAACGAAATCGACGCGGGGGCGATCCGCGCCGCGCTGGAGCAGCAGGGCATCGAAGCGAAGCTCGTGGGAGATCTTCTCGGCAACGCCTTCGACGTCCCGCTGGGCTTCACCGGCCCGAGAATCTGGGTCCACGAGAACGACGCGGCCGCCGCCAGACGCATCGTCGACCAGTTGCAAAGCCAACTCGGCGACGAAACCGCCGAGATGGACACGCTCGACGTCGGCGAACCGGACGGGGATGAGTCACCGGAGTAGTAGAGAGATGCGGACCAACGAACCACCCGTTCGCGGCATCGACTTCAATACCACTGGTACGCATATTCCCGAAAACGTCCCCAGGCCGCGTTGCGGCGGTCGGGGGGTGCGAACTGTTCCCAGCTTGCTCGATGCGCCTGGAGCCGGTCGAACAGCAGTCGATCGGCGAGTTGGAAGCTCGTCCAGCCTTGAGCCTGGCGTGCGGCGAGCGTCGATTCGAGCCGATGTGCCCGTTCGGCGAACAACGCGCGGATGCCGTCGCGAAGGATCGGGTCGTCGGCGTTCAGCAAGGGTGACAGGACGAGAACGCCGCTCGAATCGACGGGATGTTCGGTGATCTGCACCGACGGTGCCGGATCGCCGGCGAGAATGCGTCGGACGTTGTAGGAATGCACCAGCGGGTCGACCGGCAGTATGGCGAGAACGAAGATCGCCACCGCCAGGGTCCAGAGCTGGCGTTCGATCAGCCAGGCGAAATCGCGGTCGCGCCGGATCTTCCAGACGACGAGCAGAAAGCCGACGACCACGGCGGTGATGCCCATCAGCCCCACGGTCCGCATCCGCGTCATGCCGTTGAAGTCGACGTAGAGGAACATCCGATTGAAGACCGCCAGCGCGAGCAGCAGATTGAGCGCCGACCAGCCCCACGCCAGTCGTTTCAGCGATTCGACCCGCGGGTCGCGCATCGTCGCCTCGCGGAAGATCGCCGACAGGACGAACGTCGTCGCCGCCAGCGCGACCGTCAGCCACGCCGCCCCTTCATGGGCATAGCCGGCGTAGTAGAAGCCTTCCGGGAACGTGCGGAACCAGAGCGTCGCGAACTCGAAGACGAGATAAACCGCGAACAGCACGATCACCGCGACGAGCGTATTGCGATACGCGGCGAACAGGGGTGTTTCGAACAGCGGAGAGTCGACGTCGGTCGGGCGGGCGAATGGTTCCAGAACCCAGGTGCGAAGGATCGGCCTCAGCAGTCCCGCCGCCAGGATCGCCACGACGAACCACAAGACGATTTCCGCGAACTCGGGCGAGAAGCGAAGCAGGCCGTCCCACACCGACTCGAAGAAATCACCGAGACGATCGCCGACGAAGGTTGCGACATCGGGATTGGCGAGCACGAATATCGTCCCGAAACCCAGCACGGCGACCAGCGGCAGCACGACCTTGAGCCAGGTTGCGCGGGGGACGACCGGACCAAGCCGATCGAGCGACTTTCCGTAACCGAACAACGCCGGGAAGCCCGCGACGATCGACTGCAATCCGTAAATGGCGACGTCGATGACG
>JBAQZJ010000490.1:0-1613 GCA_049790855.1 Planctomycetaceae bacterium
CGTGAGGAGGGAACCATGTCGAAGCGTGCACGCAAGCGCCGCGACCGCAAGAAGGGCGGCGCCAACCACGGCAAGCGCCCCAACACCTGAGGTCTGAGCGCCTGACGAACACCGAACGCCGGGACCCGAGGGGTCCCGGCGTTCCGCGTGCGGGGTTCAGTCCCGGCGCTCGACTCGTGTGGTGCGCACCTCGACCGTGGTGGTGGTGACGCCGTCGGGCCCGGCCTCGACCGTCACCTCGGCCTGCTCCAGCACCGCCGTGCGGATCTGGTGGCGCAGCTTGTCCTTCAGCCCGGGCGGGGCCTGCTCGCCGCCGCACTTGGTGGCCAGCAGCCGCTTCAGCTTCTCGTCCAGGCCGTACTCGGCCAGGCACGGCCCGCACTCGTCGAGGTGCTTGGACAGCAGCGCCCTGCGCTGGCCGTCGCACTCCTGGTCGAGGAACAGCCAGACCTCGGCCAGTACCTCCGAGCAGTCGGTCTCGTGGTGGTCGCCGCAGCTCATGAGGTGACCTCCTCCTGCTGCTTGCCGCGCAGGAAGCCTCGCTCGCGCGCGGTCTCGGTGAGCATGTCGCGCAGCTGGCGGCGTCCGCGATGCAGGCGCGACATGACGGTGCCGATCGGAGTGCCCATGATCTCGGCGATCTCCTTGTAGGCGAACCCCTCGACGTCGGCGTAGTAGACGGCCATCCGGAAGTCCTCGGGCAGCGCCTGCAGCGCCGCCTTCACCGCGTCGTCGGGCAGCCCGTCGAGCGCCTCGGCCTCGGCCGACGGCAGCCCCTTCGACGTGTGCTCCCCGGCCTGGGCGATCTGCCAGTCGGTGATCTCGTCGGTGGGCGACTGCAGCGGCTGGCGCTGCTTCTTGCGGTAGCCGTTGATGTAGGTGTTGGTGAGGATCCGGTACAGCCACGCCTTGAGGTTGGTGCCCGCGCGGAACGTGCCGAAGGCCGAGTAGGCCTTGAGATACGTCTCCTGCACGAGGTCCTCGGCGTCGGCCGGGTTGCGCGTCATGCGCAGGCCCGCGCCGTAGAGCTGGTCGATCAGGGGCATGGCGTCGCGCTCGAAGCGCGCCATGCGCTCCTCGACGGTCTCTGCCTCCTGGTCGAGCGCTGCCTGGTCGACCTCTACTGCATCGGTGACCTGCGACTCACCGACCTGGGCGGTGCGGTCGGACGTGCTGCCGGGCACCGTGCTCCTCTCACGCCGGACCACGCGGGCCCCGGGGACGGCCACCGAAGCGGCGACCGGACGACGGGTCGAGCCTACGCGCCTCGTCGCGGAGCGGCCCGGCGATACCGGGGGGGCGTCCATCACTGCGTGCGTCACGGCCCGTACAACACCGACCCCCCGGTGCGTGATTCCCTTGTGCCCGTGGCCGGTAGGGGAACTCCCGCGACGGCGCTGCTCACGAAGAACCGGGTGGCGCACGTCCTGCACGCCTACGAGCACGGTTCCGGGCAGGCCTACGGCCCCGAGGCGGCGGAGCAGCTGGGCCTGGATCCGGCGCGGGTGTTCAAGACCCTCGTGGCCGACGTGGACGGCACGCTGACCGTGGCGGTCGTGCCCGTCACCGCGTCCCTCGACCTCAAGGCGCTCGCCGCGGCCGTCGGCGGAAAG
>JBAQZJ010000491.1:0-2934 GCA_049790855.1 Planctomycetaceae bacterium
CTGACCTACGCGGGGGCCTGACCTACGCGGGGGCCTGACCTACGCGGGGCTGCGTCGTTGCTTCAGATGTCGCCAGACGTCGATCGCCAGCACGACGACGGTCAGCGGCAGCAGGAAGACGAGGACGGCGTAGGTGAAGGTCGGCAGGTTCGGGTTGCCGCGTTCGGCCATGATCAGCCAGGCCGTGTAGACGACGTAATAGAACAGGAACAGCGCCCCGTTCCAGCGGCTGATCGTGTGGCCGGCGAAGAAGATCGGCAGGCAGGCGATCGCGATGGCGATCATCACCGGAATGTCGAACCGCAGGTAGCTCTCGCGGACGGTGATTCCGTCGTCGCCGGCGATCGTGCCCAGCACGCCCGCGGCCCCGAGCACCGCGAGAATGTTGAAGATGTTGCTGCCGATGATGTTGCCGACGGCGATGTCGCGTTCGCCCTTGATCGCGGCGACGACGCTGGTCGCGAGTTCCGGCAGGCTGGTTCCGGCGGCGACGAGCGTCAGGCCGATGATGCGTTCGTCGACCTCGAGCATCCGCGCGACCGCGATGGCGCCGTCGACGAACCATTTCGATCCGAGCACGAGAAAGACCAGCCCCACGACGACCAGCGCCGCGTTGATCGTCGCCTGGCGTCCCTTGTGGTTCGCGACGTTCGCGGTGCCGTATTCGGTGTCGAATTCGGCCTGATTCGCCGTGCTTTCCCGCCGGCTCGCATGAATCGACCAGCCGGTGTAGGCGAAGATGCCGGCGAGAAACAGGAGACCGTCGATCAGCCCGATGTTGCCGTCGAAGGCGACGCACCACGTCAGAATCGACGCGCCGATCATCAGCGGCACGTCGAACCGCAGCAACTGCAGATTGACGCGCAGCGGAATGATCAGCGCCGAGCAGCCGAGGATGAACAGCACGTTGAAGATGTTGCTGCCGACGACGTTGCCGAGCGCGATGTCGGCCTCGCCCCGGAAGGCGCTGAACGAACTGACGGTCATTTCGGGCATGCTCGTGCCGTAGGCGACGACCGTCAGCCCGATGACGAGCGGTGACACGCGGGCTAGCGCCGCCAGCTTCGAGGCACCCCGGACGAGCAACTCGGCCCCGACGGTGAGAACGACCAGTCCGCCCAGCAGCATGAGTGCGATGATCATAAGGGCGGCATTGTCCGGCCTGCGGCGCAAAAGAAAAGCGCCGCCGTGACATGCCAGGGCGTCGAGGCGTTGCGAAACGCAAGCGTCGCTAGAACTCGATCTTGAGGTTCTCGCGCTCGTAGAGCGGCAGGTGGCGGTAATAGACTTCGAGGGTCATGATCGCCAGGCAGGTGTCGAACAGGCGACCGCCCGATTGGCCGGAATAGGTGCCGCCGGGGTTCCAGCTTCCCGCATGATCGCCCGCTTTGACCTGTCGGGCGACGAGGCCGTCGCGGGTCTTCTCGTTCCAGACGTTCCATTCCTCGCCGCCCCAGTGATGCACCGCCTGGGTGGCGTAGTAGGTGTAATAGAGATCGTTGAAGTCGGGGCCGCGTTTTGCGAGATCTTCGACGCCCGCTTTCAAGGCGGAAACGTCGTGATCCCAGCCGAGATACATCCGGCACAACAGGCCGATCGCCGTCGTGCTGGGACGGTCGGTTTGCGGACCGGTGTAACCGTATTTGGAACCGTCGTCGGCGGCGACCGAATCGAGAAAGCCGGCCACGCCGACAAACGTTTGCGGCGGGATGTGAATCTTCGCCGCCTGGGCCGACTTGAGTGCCATCAGTTGCCAGCCGACGACGCTGGTGTCGCTGTCGATGCCGGGCCGGTAGCGCCAGCCGCCTTTTTTCGGATCTTGTGCGGCGACGATGAACCGCACGGCGTTCGACACTGCGGGCTTCAAGCGTCGGTCGTTCGTCATCGCGTGCGTCTCGGCCAGTGCGATCGTGACGAGTCCTTGAATGTACATGCTGGCGTGGCTGTCGTTCGGGATCTCTCCGCGATAGTCGCCGCCCGCGGGGACTATCTTGCCGCCTTGGATGAGGTAGTTGACGCCCTTGCGAACGGCATCCTGATAAGGGCCGTCTTTCCGGTGCGTGTGGCCGGCACCGAGATACGCGAGCAGCGCACAAGCGGTCGCGCCCATCTCGGTGCCTTCGTGAATCGTGCCCGGATTCGGGGCGCCGCCGATGTTGCGGAAACTCCAACTGCCGTCCGGTTGCTGAATCGTCGCCAGCCACTTCAATCCGCTGTTGACGCTCGCCTCGCTCGCCGCGTTGCCTCCGAAGCGCTGCAGCAATGCCTGCTTTGCGGCGGAGCCGCGGCCGCTGGTGGCGTCGGAGAGCTTGATCGGCGGGCCCGGGGCGTCGGTCTCGGGCAGAAGTGTCGGGTCGAGCGACAGTTCCGATGCGATCGGCGAGTTGAGTTCCTCCGAGACCTCGGCGAGCGCCTCGACGTTGCTGTCGGAGCCGAAATCGTCGAGCGTCTCGGGGATCTCGACCGTTTCGAACGTCATGGCCGACTCTTCGGCCGTCTCGCGCGAGGCGAGGATCGTGAAGATGCGTTCCTGGAAGTCGGCCGGCAGAATGATCATGCCCAGAACGGTCAGAACCGCGGCATGCAGCGCCAAGCTGATCGCCGACACGATGGCCAGGCGACGCAGCCGGCGTCCAAGGCTTGCACGCCGCGATTCGTCGTCGAGAGAGACCTCCTCGACGACCGGCGGCTTCGCAGCACCGATCGCGCGCGACGCAACCGCGCTGCCGCCGTGGCTCGGCAGATTCGGCATGAGGACTCGGAACGGGAATCAGCGTGCGGAAACGAACGAACGGCACCGCGCTGGCCCGATGGACCGCGGCGACCGCCCGCAGACGGGAGACGTTATCTATTTATAACCCGTCGGAACGCCCGAACCTGCGTCAAGTTCGGAGAGGCGCGTTCAGAGCCGCGACCGTCAGGGAGCGCTTTTCG
>JBAQZJ010000492.1:0-4654 GCA_049790855.1 Planctomycetaceae bacterium
TCCCGAGACGATCCGCCGGCTGACGAGCGAGTATGACTATCAGGTGAAGTTCGTCGTCGATCGGCCGGAGGATCTCGCCGAGATCGACGCCTACCTCGATCGCTACGGCCACCTCGATCGCGACAAGGTCTTCCTCATGCCGCAAGCCCGCTCGGCAGAAGAACTCGCCGAGAAGACACCGTGGATCGAACGCGAAGCGAACACTCGCGGCGTTCGCGTGTCACCGCGACTGCATGTCGAGTGGTGGGGGAATAAGCGGGGGGTGTAAGGCCGGCTGCGAACAGGCTCTATCCGTCGAACGCATCGACGTCAGGTCCGGAAGGCGGCTGGTTCGCAGCGTTCCAGAGTTCGAAAAACTTGTCTCGGACGGATGGGTCGAGCCGTTCGACGGTCTCTCGGGGAAGATCGGCTCCGCGAATCAGTTCCTGCACGTCCGCCAGATCACGGAGGCGATGCGGCGCCGACATCCCCGAGGCAAGCTTCAGCTCGATCAGCCGCTCCAACTGCAGAACCTTCAGGCCGTTAATCTCGATCGACGCGTTGCGAGGATCGGGAAAAGCGACGGGCTTCGGTTTGCCGTCGCCAGGATAACCGCCGCTCGTCAAAAACTCGATGCGGACCTTTGTTTCCGTATCGCGGAGCTGTTTGCTCTTCTCGAACGGCGGCAGATAGCCGCGACCGCGAAGTTCTGCATGGATTCGCGGCAGATCTTCGGAGGTGACAAGCAGATCGACGTCTTCGGTGAACCTTCGGTAGCCGTGCAGAAACAGCGCCATCCCGCCGACGATCGCATACGGAATCCCCAGTTCATCGAGCCGCTGCGTAATCCTGCGCAGAGATTCCTGTACGCCGCCGGTCCCATCGAAGAATTGGCTTGCTTCGCTCAAGGCCCACTCCATGTCGGCGTCAAGCCGTCGCTCATAGGGAACGAAGGACGAACCACGCTGGTCGTAGGGAACCGGCTGTGTCCGGCCATCTCTGATCATTTCGCGGCTCATGTCAGAATCATACCGCGCCGGCACCGGATCGCAGCGGTGATCCGGCAGCCGGCGCAGTTCATTTATAACTGAGCCGCCCGCACGACCAGTTCGACGACGCCCCAGACGCCTGCCCCGCCCAGTGCGATCATCAGCGAGAAGTAACTCGCGCAACCGTTGATCGGTGCCAATCCGTGTCGGCCGGCGAGGCGATCGATCGCGAGCTTGCTTTCGAGGAGATCGGCGCCGGTCATTTCGGAATAGAGCCGGGCTGCTGCGCAGAACTTCCTCTCGTGGAGCAGCCGGCCGATCTTCTGCGCCGGCAGTGGCTCGACAACGAGCGGTTCATCGTGGCCGGTCTCTTCGATCACGGCGAAACCAGGAAAGTCGCGACGACGTTCGGTCCTGCGGCGCATCAACGTGCCGCTCACCACCATCCTAACCCGACCGCTCATTCGGTCGAGCGATCGAGCGGGATCTCGAGTTGCGAGGGAACCGGCTGGACGGTCTTGCGATGCTCCGCGACCAGCGCCTCGATCTCGGCCAGCACGCTCGGATGGTCGTGCGCCACGTCGGTCGTTTCGGAGGGGTCGGCCTCGACGTGGAACAACAGCGGCGGGTGGTGTTCCTCGCGTGCTCCGCGACCGTATCCGGGCTGGGTGAGGAAGTGGGCCTTCCACGCACCCAGACGAACGGCGAACAATTCGGGACCGCGGTAATAGAACATCGATTTCCGGGGGCTGGGCGATCCGTCCCGCAGCAGCGGCGACAGATCGTGACCGTCCAGCAACCGGTCCGCCGGCAACTCCGCGCCGGCTAATGCGCAGGCCGTCGGCAGCAGGTCGAGCGTGCTGGCGAGTTCGGCGGTCACCGCCGGTTCGATCGTTCCGGGCCACCAGGCGATGCCGGGTTCCCGCATGCCGCCTTCCCACGTGCTGCCCTTCCCGTCGCGCAGCAGTCCCGCGCTGCCGCCGTAGAGGCCCTGCGTCAGCCACGGACCGTTGTCGCTGGTGAACCAGACGAGGGTTTCCTCGGCAAGTTCTGTCTCGCGAAGCGTGTCGAGAACGCGTCCGACGCTCGCGTCGACCTCTTCGATCACATCGCCGTACAGGCCTCGCCGGCTCTTGTTCTCGAAAGGCTCGCTGCGAAACAACGGCACATGCGGCATCGAGTGAGCGAGATACAGAAAGAAGGGTCGTCGGTCGCGACGACGCGCGTGGTCGGTGACGAACGCGACCGCTTCGTCGGTGTAGCGTCGGGTGATGGTCGTTTGATCGGCAGGGCGTTCAATGACGTCCGTGTTCCGCAACAGCGGGACGTTGAAGTATTCGCTCTTCGGCTCTTCGAGCGCGATGCGGCCTTTGGGGGCGTCGGCGATCCGATCCATGTCGTTCGAGTAAGGGATGCCGAAATAACCGTCGAAGCCGTGGCTCGTCGGCAGGAACTGGCGCAGATGACCCAGATGCCACTTGCCGACGCAGGCGGTGTCGTAGCCGGCCTGCTTCAAGGCTTCGGCGAGCGTGAGTTCCTCGGCCGGCAAGCCGCCGCCCGAGTTGGGAAACAACACCCGCCGTTTGTGGCTGCACATCCCGCTGCGAACCGGAAGGCGACCGGTGAGCAACGCGGCGCGACTCGGCGTGCAGACCTCGGCGGCGGAATAGAACTGCGTGAACCGCAAGCCTTCGGAAGCCATGCGGTCGAGGTGCGGCGTGCGAATCGTCGGGTGTCCGTAGCAACCCAGATCGCCGTACCCGAGATCATCGGCGAAGATCACGACGATGTTCGGCCGGGGCGGTTCGGCGGCGGGGGCGTTTGGAACCCCTAAGCCGAACAGGGCCGTGACGAAGGTGGCCGCCGCCGTGAAGAGAAACCGTGCCACCGTGACTTCCGCATCCATATGAACCATCGTCATCGTTTCGGGCTGCCGTAGAGATAATGGTCGTGCTGGGCGGCCAGATCAGACGGAGCGTCCGGCATGTCGGCTTCCAGGCCGAGCAAGTCGGCGAACCGCGGCTGTGATGGTTCCGCCAGTTCCACGCTGCCCCGTAGCGACGTCCCGCTCTGAAGCGGAAGCGGCTGATCTGGGACGATGTTCCGGCCGTCGAAATGAGCTGAGATGGTGATCATCGTACGACAACTCCGGCAAGCCTGTTCCCAAGCTTCCTGCTTGAATAGTAACACCGACCAGACGTTTCCGGCCACGCCGAGTCGATTCGCAATTCGGCCTCAGTGTGATCAAACGTCACCTGCCTTGCCACTTGCTGTCGGCAATGTTTACCCGATCTGCAAAATCGTCACTTTCGGATGAAGGCGCGAACCTTCGCCGGCCGATTGTATTCTTGCGACGCGACGAAACCGGCTCTCCGCGGTGGTGCAAACCGCCGTACCGGCCCGCCGCGGCCGTTGGCCTTCCCTCTCCCCTCACCGGCATTTTTTCAACTGCCGGGCCGAGGAGCGTTCGCATGTCCGATCTCCGCCCCGAGTTCCGTCCGTTGACCTTTCCCCGTTCCGCCGAGCCGAACCATCCGGCCGCGGTCGCGACCCCGGCGTATCCGGTCGGTGGCGAGGTCCATCACGGTCCGGTGCATCATGAGTCGGAACCCGGCATCGAAAGCCGCGATCCGGAACGGTACGGGCCGCAATGCGACGCCGACGACGATGGGGACTGCGACCTCGACCCGGTCGGCGAATACGATCCCATCGACAGCCACGACACCGTTTCGATCGCCGGACGGATCGGCGGCTCGACGGGCGAGCTGACTCCGGGCGAACTGGTCGAGATGCTGCTGCGACTCGGCCAGCGGCTTCGCGGACACCTCGACACGCGATTCGGCACGTTTGGACTCTCCGACGCCCGTTTCGCCGCCCTGAGCGTGATTCGCGAAGCGGCCCCGGCCGGTTGCACGCAGGCTCACCTGGCGACGAAGCTCGGACAGTGCGAGTCGAGCATCAGCACGCTGGTCGAACGGATGCGGGCCAGCCGGCTGCTCTACCGGCTGCGTGCGAAAGCCGATCGCCGCAAGCGAGTGCTCATGCTGACCGACGACGGCCGGCAACTGTTCGACCAGGGTCTGGCGGCGCGCGATCGCGAAGCCGGCTCGCTCTTCAGCCGCATGTCGGAGGACGAGCAGCGACAACTCGCCGGCCTGTTGGGTCGGCTGTTTGCGACGCTCGACCGCATCGGCGAAACGCCCGAACGAATCGCGGAACGAGACGCCGCCTGATCGTCACCTTCTCGTTCGGGAACGTGCATGATCGGCGGACGCCAGGAACACCTGCGGCACGGCGGGATTCACCCGGCCTCCGAGCCGGCGGCCTGCGCCGCCGAAATCCGACACCCGGCGCTTCGGCATGCCGGACGTTCGGCTCGGGCGCCGGCGTCCTTCCGTGCCGCTTCCGGTTTGACGCCTGTTTCACGACGAAGGAGGGCGAAGCACCTGCTATCGCTTCCGGCGCATGAAACAGTTTGACAAGTCCTCCGGTCGGGAGGAACGGGGGTCCGCATGCGCCGTGTCCGCCTCGCCGGTCTGCTTTGTCTCGGGCTGTTGACCGTCCTGCCGGCCGGTTGTTCCCGAGCGTACTGGCGCAAGAACGCCGATTCCGATGCGTACGGCCTGATTCGCGAGAAGACGAAGCTCGACGCCCGCTGGACGCCGCCGCGCAGCGACGTCGTTCCC
>JBAQZJ010000493.1:0-1586 GCA_049790855.1 Planctomycetaceae bacterium
TTCGAGTACCTCGAAGTCTTCTACAACCGAGTCCGGCGACACTCGGCCTTGGGCTACCAGACACCCACACAGTTCGCCGAAGCCGCATAATCCTAACCGAGCGCCCACCAAACGTGGGAAAGTCCACTTCTGCGACGCGCAGCCGGCAACCTTCGGCATCAGGCTTTACGACGTCAGCAAAAAGGCCGCGAACAGAATCACCCAGACGACGTCCAGGAAGCGCCAATAGACCGCGCAGAGCCGGACGCCGCTGTGATACTCGTGATCGTATCGTCCTTTCAGCCCGCGAACGGTGACGATCGAAAGGCCGATCATGCCGGCGACGAAGTGCAGGATATGCAGCAGCACCAGCACGAACAGCAAACCTTCGAGATGATTTGTCGGGCGAATCGGAGCGGACGGCTTCGAGCGAACAGGGAACGGTGACTCCATCGGCGGAAGGTCGAAGTGCGGGTTCGGCGCCAGTTGCGGCACGATGATCTTTGGTGGAGACGCCTCGGCGGTCTCCGGCGCCTCCACGACCGGCGGACGCTCTTTCATGACGGCGAGATGCTCGCGCAGCAGGCCGGTCAGGCCGACCGACTGCGACAGGCAGAAGCCGATGCCGAACAGGAATGCCGTCAGCAATTGTTTGCGAAATCGGGGTTGACGCTCCCGCTGTACCGACCGCAGCGCCCGCCACAAGAAGGCGCTGCCGACGATCGCGAACCCGGTGCTCAGCCAGAGGATCGGCGGCAGGTGAAGCGGCGGAGGATTCTCCGCTCGCAGCCGGATGAGCAGGTAGCCCAACAAAGCCGCCGTAAAGAACATTCCGAGCGACGCGATCAGGATGTAGAGCGCGAATTCCTTGCGTCGCTGGGCGGTATGCGACGTCGCCGAGAAGGTCCAGTCTTTCGCGTGAAGGTGGTCGGAGAGAGCCATAATCGATCCCGACCGATGCTGCTCAGGGGGTTGCGACATCGGCCTCTTTCGCCGCCACATCGGGTTGGTAATTGTAGGCGTCGGTCAACGTCCCGCCGAGGAACAGCGACATGAACAGCAGCGCCGTCAGAAAAATGATCATGTTCAGCGGCTTGTCATAGCGCAGGTGCATGAAAAACAGCACGACGAGCGTCGCCTTCGCGGTGGCGATCGCCAGCACGATAATCAGTTCCAACCTGCCCAATTCGAGCTGCGTTCCCTGCCAGACCGTCAGAATCGTCAAGGCGATCAACACCAGGAACGTGCCGATCAGCAGCGGCTTCGAGGCGACGTGGGCGATGGGGTTGTGATCTGCGGCGAGCTCGTGAGCGTGTGCAGCCATGTCTCGGTTCATTGTAGGGCCGGCTGGGCCGGCCGTGTTCGACGTGAATTCGCGATCCGGCCGCGGGGCCGGCAGCGAGATTTCAACCGATCAGGTACAGCAGCGGAAACAAGTAGATCCAGACAAGGTCGACGAGGTGCCAATAAAGCCCGACATAGTCGACGGGGCCGAAATAGCTTGGCGTGAAGTGGCCTTTGACCGCCCGCACCAGCAGCCACGTCAGGAATCCCATCCCGAACAGAATGTGCAGTGCATGCACACCGGTCATCGCGTAGTAGATGCC
>JBAQZJ010000494.1:0-19813 GCA_049790855.1 Planctomycetaceae bacterium
TTCGAGTACCTCGAAGTCTTCTACAACCGAGTCCGGCGACACTCGGCCTTGGGCTACCAGACACCCACACAGTTCGCCGAAGCCGCATAATCCTAACCGAGCGCCCACCAAACGTGGGAAAGTCCACAAAGCGGGGTTTCCAAGGGAGAGTCGCCAAAGCCTCACGTCTACATCGACGCCGACACGGCGAACGAGGTCGGCGACCCGTTCGCGATCTACCGGGCTCTTGTTGCCCCGGAGCTCCACGTCGTCGGCGTGTTCTCACTCGGCTGGGGGAAGCCCATCGACTTCCCGACCAACACCCGGGCCAGCCAGAAGATGAGTGAGGAGATGCTCGGCCTCCTGAACCTTGACGACCGCATTTCACATCCGATCGGGGTGATGAATCCGACTCCGGAGACCTCCACGCCGGATGCCACTGGAAAGCCGCCGGTTTGGGGGCGCCACTCAACGCCGTGAACCACTTTTCGTAACTCTGAAATTCGCTGGCGTTTTTTGCTCACTTCGGCTTCTCCGGGACGCCTGATAGACAGGCGATCGGTCAGGGAAAGCCGCCTCGATCAGCGGAGCTCCTGCCATCCCGGCGCTAAATGTGCAGGACGTGGCAAGTTGGGCATGGCGATCCCGGAAAATGGTTACGGCGTTGGATGGCGCCCGGGAGTACCCGTGAGTGACGGTCAACGGGTCGTTTCACCTTTGTCGGAAGCTGGCGCAAGCGGCTCCGCCGTCCCCGACCGCCGAAACCAAATCCCCGCCCCGGCGAACAGTACCGCAAACGCCGCGTAGCCGAGGGCGACGTCCCAGGCGCGGAATGCCGTCGCACCGTCGGCGGGTTGCTGGAAGGCGAACAGGTAGTCGGGCACGTTGTCGGCGATCTGGTAGGCGTGCATCAGGCCGAGGGCCGTCAAGATCGCGGCGACGAGGCTCCACACGGCGGCGGTGAAGAACTTGCGGTCGATGAGGAAGGCGCTGACCGCCGCGAGGATCATGCAGGTGAAGATGTAGCCCCGTTCCAGCACGATCATGCCGTGCAACAAAAATCCGTTGGTCGCCGTGGGGCTGGTGCTGGGCGTGTCACCGAGCAGAGTCTGCACCGTGGCGCCGCCGGCCGCGATGAACGCTCCCTGCGTCACCGTCCAGCCGAACGCGGCGATCGCCGGAAACAGGCCGATTGCCACCGCCGGGGCGTGCAGGTGGGGGGTCGTCTGATAGGCCTGGGCCGTGATGATCACGCCGATCCACAGCACGATCGCGACGCCGGCTTCCAGCGGCACGATCGCGGCGACGGTGGCGACGGTGCCCGTCAGGCACAGCAGCGTGACGACGACGCCATTGAGCGTGCTGTAACCGCTGCGGGCGCCGAGTTCCTTCCAGCCGGGATGGCCGATGTAGATCGTCGTCGGGAAGCAACTTCCGAACGCCGCAGCGACGAGCGTGCCGATGCCGTTCGCGGCGAGTGAACTGCGGGTGCTGTAGCGGTCGCCGGCGGCCTCGGCCGATTCGATGTTCTGCAAACTGCCGACGACATTGAACAGCCCCATTGGAATGATGACCGACAACAGACCGATCCACTCGGTCGGTCGCGACAGGATCGACCACAAATCGCCGAGCACGAGCACCGGCAGATAAAGCCCGCGCGACTGCCAGGCCGACGCGACTTTTTCGGCGTCCATCGCCATTGCGGGAATCGACGACGGCAATAGTGGTACGACAAACCAGGCGGCGAGCGTGCCCAGCACGACCGCCAGCAGTCCGCCCGGCATCGCCAGCGGGAACTTCATGCGGGCGAAGTACGTCACGAGGATCACTGCCAGCGGCGGCATCGCCACCAACGGCCGCTGAAAAATCTGCAGCGCGAACGTCATCGAGATGAAGCCCACCGCGATGCCCGCCAGCGTGCTGAGCAGCGCCGCCCGCGGCGTCGCCCGGCGAAGTCGCTCGGCGACGAACGCCCCGGCGAACTCGATCAGCCCGCTGCCGAGACACGCGACCAGCCCCAGCCGCCACGCGACGGTCGCCGCTTCGTCGGCGCTCAGCCCCCGGTCGGTCGCCGAGGTATACGCCGGCGCCATCACGAAGAAGATGAAGACGAGCAGGCTCGGCGTGTTGATGCCGTAGGGCAGCGCCGTCACGTCGTTGCGGCCTTCCCGCTTCGCCAGCCGATGCGACTGCCAGGCGTAGAACAGGTTGCCGATCAGCAGACTGACCGCCGCTCCCGGAAAGATGTACTTCAACAACAGCGGCGAATCGGCTGGAATCCCGCAGGTCAGCCCCAGCAGGTAGACTGCCGTCAGGAACTGGACGAGATTGTCGACGAACAGCCCGAAGAAGCCGTCGAGGTCGCCGCGACAGAACAACGGATTGCGGTCACGCATCGTGATTGTTTCACTCAAGCCCGCCGGCCTCAGCCGGCGGGGCCGTTCCGTTCGATCGTCGAAATTCGCCCCCGCAGCGTAGTTCATGGACTCCGCCGGTGCGATGGTGCATCATCGCCGTCGAACAGGACCGATCCTTTCGGGAGATGTCGCATGCTTCGCCTTTGGCACACGATTCCGGCCGCTTCGCTCGCGCTCGCCGCGTTTCTCGTCGGTCCGAACGGAGATGCGGAACCACCGGCCGACACACCGAAGCTGCCGGGGGCACGGTCGGTGATTCGAGCCGCCGAGCATCCGTCGCTCCAGGCCGCGATCGACGCCCTGCCGGCCGAAGGCGGGACCGTCGTCCTTCCGCCGGGACGGTTCGAGCTGACGCAGCCGCTCGTCATTACGCGCGGCGACGCTCTGATCCGCGGCTCGGGGCCGGCGACGCATCTGCACAACGCGAACGCCGACGGAAAACCGGCGATCCTCATTCAGCACCCGGCGGGCGAAAAGCGGCCGGCGCAGGAACGGTTGTGGCGAATCCAGCTTGCCGATTTCCGCCTGACCGGCAACGAGAAGAGCGGCGACGGCATTCTCGCGGACAACATCAACGAGATTTACCTGCATGGGCTGTCGATCTCCGACCACGGCGGCAACGGCGTGACGCTCGACGAATGTTACGAAGATCCGCGGATCGCCGACTGCCTGTTCACGTACAACAAGCAGGTCGGCGTGAAGCTGATCGGCTGCCACGACATCGTCGTCTCGGCGAATCAGTTCGAGGAGAACCGCGACGCGCTGCACTGCCTCGACGGCTTCAACCTCTGCATGACCGGCAACAACGTCGACGATCACCTGGGCGAAGGCGTGCGGATCGAGAACACCTACGGCAGCGTCGTCAGCGGGAACATGATCGAAGAATGTGCCGCGGCCGCCGTCGTGCTCGACCGTGACTGTTACGGTATCACGCTGAGCGCGAACGTCATCGCCCACAACGGCGCCGGCATCGACCTGCGCGACGCGCACGGTTGTGCCGTTAGCGCGAACACGTTCACGTTGCTGAAAGCCGATGCCGTCCGCGTCGGACCGGACAGCGGTCGGATCACGATCACCGGCAACAACTTCTCGAACAGCTACATCGGCGACGGCAAGGTGAAGCGCAGGACCGACGACCTTGCCGCGGCGGGACTCGTTCTCGAATCGACTCGTGACGTTGCCGTCAGCGGCAATCTCTTCTCGTCGCTGACGACCAACGCCGTCGAACTGCGGGGCGAACCCAGCACCGATGTGTTGTTCACCGGCAACGTGCTGACCGACGTCGAAACGGATGCTCCGGTGGACGTTCCCCGCGACGACCTGCCCTCGTCGCGCCTCAATCCATCGTCGAAATGACAGATCACTGGCTGCGGCGAGTTCTCCCGACCGCCGCAACGTTCTCTATTAATTATTAATCCGCTGTGGAAATGATCGACCACATTCCCAACCTTCTCGACCCTCACGAACGCTGGATGCGGGCGGCTCTCGACCAGGCGATCGCCGCGTTCGACGCCGACGAAGTCCCCGTCGGGGCGGTCGTCGTGCTCGGCGACCCGGCGGGGGACGGCAGGATCATCGGCGAGGGCTGCAACCAACGCGAAACGCTGCAAGACCCGACGGCTCACGCCGAGATGATCGCGATCACGCAGGCCGCCGAGTCGCTGCGGTCGTGGCGGCTGCTCGACTGCACGCTGTATGTGACGCTCGAACCCTGCCCGATGTGTGCCGGTGCGATCGTGCAGGCCCGGCTGCCGCGTGTCGTCTACGCGACCGACGACCCCAAGGCCGGCGCCTGTCACACGCTCTACTCGATCACCGACGACCCGCGGCTTAACCACCGCTGCGCCGTGCTGGGTGGCGTCCTCGCCGCCGACAGCCGGGCGCTCTTGCAGGAGTTCTTTGCGAAGAAGCGGGCGCTGGGGAAGAAGTGACGCGGCGACGACTCAAGGTTCCACCACCGGAAACGGCTCCGGAACTTGCTCGATCAGCCCGCGGGCTGCGAGTTCCTTGGCGACGCGGGGCAGGTTCTTGTTGAGGTACGTCAGCAGCACCTGGTCGTCGTCGGCATCCCAGCCGTAGCGCGACAGCTCCACGTAGGCCTCTTGCGGCGACTGGCCGAGGACCAGCACGCGGAACGCGGCGACGACGCTGCCGGTGCGCTGAGTGCCGGCGTGGCAATGCACCAGGAACGATTTGCCGTCGCGGTGGCATTCCGCCATCTTCGCGATCGCCTCGACGTAGGTGTCGACGTCGCCGGTGCCGTTGCCGTGCAGCTTGAAGCGGTAGTTTTCGATGTCGTGCGATTCGTAGGCAGCGATCTCTGCGGCCTGATGTTCGTCAACCGGGTCGACGCCGTTCAGGTCGATGACCACGTCGATGCCGTTTTCCTGAATTGTCGGCACGAACTGCCATTTCGAGATCTGGCCGCTGCGGTAGACCTCGCCCGGCACGACGACGCCGAACCGTTTTGGGATGTAGCGGTACTTGACGGCTTCCCAAGCACCGATCCCTCCGCCGATGATTGCGAGGCAGGCGACGAGACCAATCCAGGCGTACAGAAACCGGCGGCGGCTCGTCGGTCGTGTGGAGGGCGTCGTTTCCGAAGCGGTGGAGGCGTTCGACGTCGCAGGGGCGTGATTGCTCACGAGAAACACTCATTCCTTCAGCCGAAGGGGCGATCGGGCCAAGACGGGCCGGATCATAGGGAATCCCGCCGGGAGCGCGAACCGGAATCCGCAGAAAGGGAGGCGGGGGACGGGGAGACGCGGGCGAGCGGGGACGTTGCTCGCCCGCTCCTCCAAACGCCGTTCATGGGTCGTGTGTCCTACGGTCGTGTTGCTGAGGCGGGCGGGTCGTCGGGTGGGTCGTCGTCGGACCACTCCATCACCACCACAAGGCCGAGAAACGCGCCGAACAAAGCGAACGCGGCACACACGACGATCGAAATGAGACACGCGGACTCCAGCCGCATGCCGTAGGGCACGAACGACAGAGTGAAGAGACCGCCGACCCCGAGGCCGAGTCCGCCGAAACACAGGGCGCCGAGAGGCACGGCGTCGCGCTTGCGAATCTTCACGGCTGCTTCTCCCGAGCCGGACTCGATCACGGTTTCGCCGCCGCGCCGGTCCCGCCACCGCCAGGCGTTACTGCCGCTCCGAGGAGCGATCGCAGGTGCATTGGGCCGGTCAGGCAGATTCTTGACCGGCGTCGGAACGACGAATCACTCGCCGTCCTCCGATTTCTCAAAATCGCCGGCGACGACCAGGACGAATTTCTCGGGATCGATGTGTTTGCGAAGAGCATCGACGACCTGATCGGGAGTCAGAGCGGTGATCTGATTTTCGAGATCGGCGTAGAACGACATCGTGCGATCGGCTTCGAGATTCTCTGCGAGCGTTTGGGCGAGCGTCGCATCGTCGGCGCGGTTCACCTGCTGTTTCTGCAGGTAACCTTGCTTCGCGGCGGCGAGTTCCTCGTCGGTGACGCCCTCGTTCAGCAGCCGGTCGAACTCTTCGCGAATGACGCTGCGGAGTTTCTCCATGTTTTCGGGGTTGGTGATGGCGTAGAGGTACATCACCGCCCGCTTGTCGAGGTTCTGAGCGCTGAAACCCGACAGGACGCCGTAGCTCAGCCCTTCCTGCTGGCGGACCCGGTCGGCCAGTCGCGACGAGAGCGATCCGCCGCCCAGGATGTAGTTGCCGATGACGAGCGCCGCGTAGTCGGGGTGACTGCTCGACAGCGGGAACGCCGTCGCGCTGAAGTAGACGGCGTTCTTCTTGCCTGGGGTGGCGATCGACTCGGTCCGGCCGTCGAGATCGTCCGGCACGAGCTGAGGCAACCGGGCATACTGCACGTCGCTGGTCCAGTCGGCGAACGCCTTCTCGATCGTGGCGAAGACGGCATCTTTCTCGAACGTGCCTACGATGGCGATCTCGCCGTGGCGGCCGTTCAACAACTCGTCGTAGAGCGCCTTCACGTCTTCCTGCGTGACCGCTTTGATCGCGTCGATCTGCTCGGGCAGGGTCATCACATACCGCGGGTCGCCTTTTTCGTAGGGGGCGATCGTCCGGCGGACGGTGGTCGTCGCCAGCGACTGCGGCTCGGTCAGCTCGCTTTCGTAAGTGGCGACGTCGGCCTGTTTGAGCAGCTCCAATTCGTCGGCGGGCAGCGATGTGTGACGCAGGATCTCGGCGAGCAGGGCGAGCACTTCGAGCAGCGTCTCCTGCTTCGCCTGAATCGCGAACGTCGCGACGCCCGGCGTGCCTCCGGCCGTGAGCCGCGCCCCCAGCCGGTCGAGTTCGTCCTGAATCTCCTGGCGGGTTTTGCTGGTCGTGCCGCGGGCCATCAGTCGCGGCAGGAACTCGGCGGCGGTCGCCTTGCCGGTCAGCACGTCTTCGTTGCCGTAGCGCACATTGAGGCGCACGACGACACTGTTGCCGCGGTTCTGTTTTTCGAGCAGGGCGACCTTCAATCCGCCGGGCAGTTCCGAGCGGCCGGTTCGCTGCTGGATGTTCTGCGGGCTGACGTCGAACGCCTCGCCGACCGCCAGATCGTCGCGTCCCTTGTAGTCGCCGATGACCTCGGCGAGGTTCGTCGCCGGCTGCGGCACGGGAACGCTCTGCGGCTGCTCGGTCGGCAGGAACAGGCCGACCGTGCGGTTGTTGCGGCGGAAGTAGTCTTTCGCCGCCGCGGTGACGCTTTCGGGCGTGACCTTTTCCAACCGGTCGCGGTACAGGAAGTAGAGCCGCCAGTCGCCCATCGCGGCCCATTCGGAAAGCTCGACGGCGATCTCGGTGCTGTCGGCGGCCGACAGCTCGCGCTGCTTGAGCAGCTTGCGTTTGGCGCGATCGACCTCTTCCGCCGTGACGCCGGTCTCGCCGACCGACTCGATGACCTCGATCATCTTCGTCAGGACGGTCTGCGCGTCGTTGCCGGTGTTGACTTCCGCCATGAACCGCACGATGCCGGGATCGTGCAAGGCGAACGCGGCCCCCGCGACGCTCGCGGCGAGCTTCGCCTCGACGAGCGCTTTGTAGAGTCGCCCCGAGGGGGCCGACGTCAGGATGCTTTCGAGCACGTCGATCGACGGGTAGCTCGGGTCGGAGCCGGCGGGAATGTGATACATCGCCCCGACCAGCGAGAGTTTGCCGACGCGACGCAGCATGACGACCCGTTCGCCGTCCTGCGGCGGCTCTTCGGTGTAGGTTGCCGGAAGCGGCTCGTCAGGGTTCTTCAATTTGCCATAGGCGTCGGCAATGACGGCAAGCGCCTTCTCGGGGTCAAAATTGCCGGCGACGACGAGCATCGAATTCTCAGGCCGGTAGAAACGCTGGTAGAACGCCTTGAGGTTGTCGATCGGCACACGCTCGATGTCGGCCCGGTTGCCGATCGTGCTCTTGCCGTAGTTGTGCCACTCGTAGGCAGTCGCCATCATCCGCTGGCCGAGGATTCGCGACGGTTCGTTTTCGCCCATCTCGAACTCGTTACGAACGACCGTCATCTCGCTGTCGAGGTCTTCTTTGCGGACGTAGCTGTTGACGAGCCGGTCGGCTTCGAGCCGGACGGCGAACTCGAGGTTCTCTTCCGAGGCCGGCAGCGTCTCGTAGTAGTTCGTGCGGTCGACCCAGGTCGTGCCGTTGAAGCGGGCGCCGCGTTCCTGAAGCGATTTGGGGATCGCGGGATGGTCGGGCGTGCCTTTGAACAGCAGGTGCTCGAGCAGGTGGGCCATGCCGGTCTCGCCGTAGCCTTCATGCCGGCTGCCGACGAAGATCGTGCTGTTGACGGTGACGGTCGGCTTCGAGGGGTCGGGGAACAGCAGGACTTGCAGTCCGTTGTCGAGCCGGTATTCCGAGATGCCTTCGATCGTGCGGACGTGGGTCACGCCTGGGTGCTTTCCAGATTCGGCGGATGCGTCATCGGCCGACCGGGCCGATGCGGGAACAGCGAGCAGCGCGAGCAGCAGAGGCGCGACGAGGCGTCGTCCGTGGCCGATCATAAGAAATCCGATTTCGGAAGGTGCGAAGCTGTCGACGAAATGCCGGGACGAGGATACCCGACTCGCCCCGATTTCCGGAACCGAGACGAGGCATTCGTCTGATCCGGAGACAGGTCGAGCCTGCATCGGCGTGAATCGCGAACGTGTCGTCCCCAGCGGTTCCCGATGAAAGTTGACGTCGAATCAGGCGTCAGGGACGATCGAAGAGAACCGCGGATGACGCAGATGACCGCGGATGACGCAGATCGGGACTCATGCCGGCATCCGCATCCATCCGTCTTAAGCCGCGTCCATCCGCGATTCTTTCCGAGTCTGTCCGTAAAGCACCGAGTCCGCCGTGCGGGCCATCCTCGGCTTGCGTAGGGTCCGCACAACGGACCCTACCAGGCTTACGGTCAGCGGCTTGGCGATGTGGGCACGTGTTGGCTTAAGCAGCCGGGGTGCTTGACGAACGATCGGGAAACCGCAGGCGGAGCCGCTATTTCCGCCGCCAGAGCCGCGGGGCGGCACCGATCGCCATTCCGGCCAGCAGGCCCATGCCGTGGGCCACGTTGGCGATCGGTCCGACGAGGCCCGTCGTGCAGACGATGAGCCAGATCATCATCCAGACGACCATGTCTTGCGGCATCGCAAAGCCAGACCTCGGCAACAGCCGCGATTGCACCCATACGAATCCGAACAGCCCGAACACGACGCCCGACATGCCCAGGAAGAACGGATCGGGGGCGAAGCCGGTCTGGCTTTGCAAGCCGTCTTGCATGTTGAACGTGAAGCCGAGGTTGAAATAGTACTCGGCGATGTTCGATAGGACGGCGGTCGCCAGAACAAGCAGCATCAGCCGCAGCGATCCGCGCATCGTTTCGATGGCTCTGCCAAGCAACCACACCCCGCCCATGTTGAACAGGAGGTGCAACGGGTCGCCGTGCGGAAAAATCGGGGTGACCAGACGCCAGATTTGGCCGGAGCGAATGTCGGAAAGCCCCAGCGAGGGATACCAGAACGCGCTGTCGCCGTCGACTTCGTAACCGACGATGCTCAGATCGGACCGCACCTGCCAGCCGGCGTCGCCGAAGCCGAGCGGCTCGCTGAGCAGCGTGACGAGCGTCACCACGATGCTGATTCCGATCAGCATGAACGTCACCGGCGATCGCGGCCATGCCGTCGATCGTTCGTGTCGGCGGGGTGCCTCCTCGGGCGGCGCCTGCCGATTGGACACTGTTCTGACGCGAAATCGCTCGTCGTTCGGATTCGCCTCGAAGGCCGCCAGCTCGTCTCGCGCGGTCGCCAGCCGATCTTCATCCAGTACCCAGAGACCGGCGCCGCCTTCCGGCTCGGGGCGCACCGCCACCGCGACGCCGCGATCATTTAGCGACGCTGCGAGGCGCTTTGCGGGGTCGGTCTGTTCAAAAATGTGAATCCGTCGCATCGAATAGGCCGGCGGGATCGGGAATCGACGCGGACGGCATCGGAGATTCGCGAATCCGCCGGGTCATCCTCCGAGTGATGTTTCTGTGTGCGATGAGAATCGAGGATTTCCCTCGATCGGTCGTCCAACAGAGAATATCCGGATCGCCCGGCCGCCGCACCTCGCCGCGGGTGACGTGCCTAGAAGGCGTTCTTCCAATGCCCCTCGCGAGTCCTGATTGACAACGCCGAAGGCGGCGTGTTACCAACCCATCTCGTTTCAAGGAGTTTCGTGGATTCGGCCCCGTTATGCCCTGTTCGCTCGAATCGCGAGTGTCGGTCGTCGTTCCCTGCTTCAACGAGCAGGAGGTGCTGCGCGAGACGCACCGGCGTCTTTCGGCGGCGCTGCGCGAGCTGCGGCTCGACTACGAGATCGTCTACGTCGACGACGGCAGCCGCGACGAAACGCCGGCGATCCTGCGTTCGCTTCAGGCGGCGGACGACCACGTCGTCGTCGTGCGGTTCTCGCGGAACTTCGGTCACCAGATCGCTGCGACGGCGGGGCTGGATTATGCGACGGGCGACGCCGTCGTGCTGATCGACGCCGACCTCCAGGATCCTCCTGAGGTGATCACCGAGTTCGTCGCCCGCTGGCGCGACGGTTACGACGTCGCTTACGGACAACGGACGGAACGAGACGGCGAAACCGTGTTCAAGCGAGTGACGGCCAGTTTGTTTTATCGCGTGCTGCGGACTCTCACGCCGATCGATATCCCGCCCGACACCGGCGACTTCCGGTTGATGGATCGCCGCGTCGTCGAGGCGCTGCGGCAGATGCCGGAGCAGGACCGGTTTTTGCGCGGGATGGTGAGCTGGGTCGGCTTCCGTCAGACGGCCGTTCCCTACCGTCGCGAGGCTCGTTATGCGGGCGTCTCGAAATACCCGTTGCGACGGATGCTGCGGCTGGCCTCCGACGCGATCGTCGCCTTCTCGCCGCTGCCGCCCCGCCTGGCGAGTTTCGCCGGTGTGGCGGGACTGGCAGCCGGTTCCCTGGCACTGGTCGCGGTGCTCTCGATGGCGGTGATCAAATGGTCGCCGCCTTCGGCCGGCTCGCTGGCGCTGGTCGCCGTGCTGCTGCTGGGCGGCACCCAATTGCTGGCGATCGGCTTGCTGGGGGAATATGCCGCCCGCATCTACCGACAGGTCCAGGGCCGCCCGCTGTACGTCGTTCGCGAGACGCTGGGCGCCGTGGATGCGACTGCCCGCTCTCTCGACCGGGCGGCGTGATCGTCCGGTGAGCGGCAGGCGTCAGCCTGCCGGTGCGTCCCACGAACCTTCGGCTCGCCACCGTCCGCAACATCCTTCGCCACCGAAGCATCGTGCCGTTTGATCCGATGAGGCGGGAGGTTCGGGAGCGGATGCGGACCTAGACCGCCGATTCGGGTTGTCCGACCTGCGGAGGACTCCTAGAACACGCCGATTCTTACGACGGGATGCGGCAGCGGGTGCCGCGGCAGACTACCACGGCCGACCGACTCGACATGGCGTCCGACACACTTCCCCCGCGGCTGGCGTCGCCGACCGGCCGGCCGACGGCCGCGCCGACCCCTTCACGACGATTCTGGGACCGCGTCTGTCAGCAGGTCGATCGTCTGAGGCGATCGAACGCGCTGACCGGAGGACGTCTCTCGCCCGGTCAACTCGGCCTTCGTCCGCCGCTGTTCAAGCTGCGTCACCATCGGCCGCGCCCGCTGAACATTCCGGGTCGTTATTGCCGGATCGACGCCCCGCACGACGGCCCGTCGATCTCGATCGTCACGCCAAGCTACAACCAGGCGCGGTTTCTCGGCCGGACGATCGACAGCGTCCTTTCACAGGGCTATCCACGACTGGAGTACGTCGTCCGCGACGGCGGCAGCACCGACGGATCGGCGGACGTACTTCGACGGTACGACGGACGGCTCGGATGGGTCTCGGAACGCGACGGCGGGCAGGCCGACGCCATCAATCGCGGCTTCTTCGAATCGACGGGCGAGGTGATGGCCTGGCTTAACTCCGACGATATGCTCCTGCCGGGAACGCTCGCCTACGTCGCTCGTTATTTCGCCGCGAATCCTCTGGTCGACGTCGTCTACGGCCATCGCGTGCTGATCGATCAGAACGACAACGAGATCGGCCGGTGGATCGTGCCGCCGCACGACGGCGACACGTTGCGGTGGGTCGACACCGTGCCGCAAGAGACGATGTTCTGGCGGCGGCGGTTGTGGGAACGTGTCGGTGGAATCGACGCCTCGTTTCAGTTCGCGATGGACTGGGATCTGATTCTGCGGTTTCTCGACGCCGACGCGACGTTCGTGCGTCTGCCGCGGTTCCTCGGCGCGTTCCGGGTTCATCAGGACCAGAAGACGCTCTCGAGAGCGGCCGACCTCGGTCGGCCGGAAATCCGCAGGCTGCGAGAACGAACGCTCGGCCACGACCCGTCAAAACCGCAGATCGCCCATCGCATCTCGGGCTACCTGGCGACGCACCTCATCCTGCACACGGGCTACCGGCTGGGTCTCGTGCGGTATTGACGAAAGCGGCAAGCCTCGGCAGGGGCGAAAGACGTCGCAGCGCATCAGAGGCCAGGGACGTTGCTCGGCATCGAGCAACGTTCTTTGCGTTTGCGTGTCCGGCCGGACGGATCGATGCATGGCTTGCGCGGCAAAACGAAAAACGCCCGCAGGTCGCGCGACCTGCGGGCGTTTTATCGAATCGCAACCGCTGCGGCTCAGAACAGATCCTTCGTGGAACTGAGAAGCCAACTGCTGAGCATCGGGTCGTTGTAGCCCCACATCGAGCGGACGAGGTCGAACATCAGCATGCCGCAGACGACGAGCAGGGCACTCGTCGCCGCCAAGCCCGTGAAGGTCAGCCCGCTGATTTCGGCCTCGGGGGCGACGACGACTCGCTGGGCCGCCGGCGAGAAGTCGGCCTGGCTTTCGCCCGTCTGGAAGCTCTCGTCGAAGTCCTCGTCGGCGGCCTCGAATTCGAGGTCGTCTTCGTCGGACATTTCGACGCTAGAGCCGCCCTCGTCGAACGCATCGAACTCTTCGTCGAGCTCGACGACTTCGTCGCCTTCGGCGGCGACGTAGTTCTGAACGGCGGGCTGCTTCGATCCCGGTCGCTTCGGAGCCGGGGCGAAGTCGTCGGCCTCGTCCTCGAACAGGATGACGCTGGTGTCGTTGTCGATCGACGATCCGCTGCCTGTCGCGAGCTCGAACTCGCTGTCGTCGACGGCGGAACCCAGCTCGAACTGGGTGTCGTCGGCATCCGAGGGACGTCGACCGACGGTCCGCATCATCGGTTGAGTGGCGTCGCCTTCGTTGAGCGCCTCGAGTGCGATGCCGCTGTCGGTCGGGCTGCCGACGTCGATCCCCGAACCCTTCGCGGAATCGCCGGCCAGCGCGATGCCGCTGTCGTCGGAAAGCGAAATGATGCTGCTTTCGATGCCGGGCCCGCGGCGACGGCCGATGACGCTGTCTTCCAGCGCGATCCCGCTGTCGGCGATGCTCTCGAGCGCAATGCCGCTGTCGGCGGCGCCCAGCGGACGGATTTCCTCATCGTCGTCGAAGACCGAGCCGGCCGACGGCCTTCCTGACGAGACCAGCGAGACGTCGCTGTCGCTGCCCGATTTACCAATAGGAACGTCGTCGCCCGAGAGCAGCCGCACGTCGCTGACGGTGTCGACTTCGTCGGTCACCAGTTTCACGTCGCTGTCACTGCGAGTTCCACCGGGAGGCACGCCTCGACCGGCTCTCTGGTCGATCAGCCGCACGTCGCTGTCGGACTCCCCTTGAACGGAGACGTCCGGGTGCGAATCGATCGCCGAAAAGCCTTCCGGAAGCACCAGTCGCACGTCGCTGTCGGAACTGGCGAGCAGCGGCTCGTCGTCGAGAATCGCGCTGCCGCTCGCGTCGCCGCGGATGACGGTGGGCTGTTCACCGACGACGTCTTCGTCATCGGCAGAGACGACGGAACTGCCCGAGGTGACCTTTTTGATTCCGCTGGGCGATACGAAGGACTGGTCTTCGAGATCGTCGAGGATCGGCACGTCCGGGGCTGAATCGGCCTGCCGGCTGCGGGCGAACTCGTCGACGTCGTCGGCTTTGAACTTCCAAGTTCCGCGATCGGCGAAACCACGCAGTCGGCCTCCCTCGCGGAATTTGTTCACCTGGTCGGGTGAAAGTGCGAGTCGAGCGGCGACTTCGTCCAAACTGAGATATTTCTTGCTGGCCATCCGCCTGTTGCTCCGAACGACCTCTGTTCCGATGGGCCACGACGGCACCAGCCGTCGTCGTCTCGGAAACCGAATCGAAGTGATGGGTGAGGACTCGTCCGTGACGTCGCGGACGACCGGCTGGAAACCGGTCAGGGATTCCGCGAACTCTCCCTGTCGAACGATCGGATCGAACCTGCCCCCGACGTCACGGGCGCAGGCCATCTCCCCAATCGGCCTATTCCTATTACCGATTCTAAAGGCCCACGGGGCCGAAGCAAGCGGTTTCCCCCGAAAGGGATCGGCAGCCGGCCCGGCCGGGGTTGGGCTGTGCCGCCGATCCCGGCTCGCGGCGGGTCGATCAGGTCCGGCTGAGCGGCTTGTAGCGGATGCGATGCGGCTGGTCGGCATCGGCACCCAGCCGTTCCTTCTTCTGCAACTCGTACAGCTCGAAGTTTCCCTCGAACCAGTACGTCCGGCTGTCTCCTTCGAAGGCGAGGATGTGCGTCGCCACCCGATCGAGAAACCAGCGATCGTGGCTGGAGACCATCACGCAGCCCTCGAAGGCGAGAATCGACTCTTCCAGCGCGCGGAGCGTGTCGATGTCGAGATCGTTACTCGGTTCGTCGAGCAGCAACACGTTTCCGCCCCGCCGCAACAGCTTCGCCAGATGCACGCGGTTCCGCTCGCCGCCCGACAGTTGCCCGACCAGCTTTTGCTGGTCAGGCCCCTTGAAATTGAACAGACCGACATAACTGCGGGCGTGCAGTCGGTTGCCGTTGCCCATATCGAGCATGTCGTGGCCCTGCGAGATCTCCTCGAACACCGTCCTGGTCGGGTCGAGGGCGTCGCGGCTCTGATCGACGTACGAAATGTTCACCCGCTCGCCGATCCGCAGCATGCCGGCATCGGGGGACTCGTGGCCGGTGATCATGCGGAACAACGTCGTCTTCCCGGTCCCGTTCGCGCCGATCACGCCCACGATCGCGTTCTTGGGGATGCGGAACGTCAGGTCGTCGTAGAGCAACTTGTCGCCGAACGCCTTCTGGACGCCTTCCGCTTCAATGACGAGGTCGCCGAGCGACTGCCCCGGAGCGATCTGGATCTGCGCTTCGCCGCGCTCTTCGGTTTTCACGGCGGAAAGGGCTTCGACTCGCTGAAGGCGGGCGCGGCTTTTCGTCGCGCGGGCCTTCGGCGTCGTGCGGGCCCATTCCAGTTCGCGTTTGAGGAACTTCTGTCGCTTGGATTCCTGTTTCTCTTCGACTTCCAACCGCTTCTGCTTGTTTTCGAGCCACGCCGAATAGTTTCCCTCGAACGGATAGCACTTGCCGAATTCGATCTCGAGAATCCAGCCGGCGACGTTGTCGAGAAAGTAGCGGTCGTGCGTGATCGCGACGACGGTGCCCGGAAAGTTCTTGAGGTACTGTTCGAGCCACAGCACGCTTTCGGCGTCGAGGTGGTTCGTCGGCTCGTCGAGCAGCAGGATGTCGGGGCTTTGCAGCAGCAGCCGGGCCAGGGCGACGCGTCGTTTCTCGCCGCCGCTGCACTGGCCGATGACGAAGTCGTCCGGCGGGACGCGCAGGGCGTCTTTGGCGATGTCGAGCGTGCGGTCGAGATCCCACAGATTCAGCGCGTCGATCTTGTCCTGCAGCCGGCCTTGTTCTTCGAGCACCTTCTCCATCTCGCTTGGGGTCAGATCCTCGGCGAGACGCAGGTTAACGTCGTTGTAGCGATCGAGGATCGCCTGGCTGTCGGCGACGGCCTCGGCGATCGCCTCGCCCACCGTCTGGTCCGGGTCGAGCTTCGGTTCCTGGTGAAAGAAGCCGATCCGGGTGCCTTTCAGCGGCCGGACTTCGCCTTCGTAGTTCTTGTCCTCGCCGGCCATGATCCGCAACAGCGTCGACTTGCCCGCGCCGTTGTTGCCGAGCACGCCGATCTTCGCGCCGGGATAGAACGCGAGCCAGACGTTTTTGAGGATCTCCTTCTCGTCGTAGACCTTGGTGAGGTCTTCGATCGTCATCACGTAGTTGGCGCTCATTCGCTTCGTTGTTTCGTTCGTGCGCAGGAGGGACGCGGGGGAGTGCGGGCGAAACTCGCCCAGGCGAGAAGGAGGCATTCCGTGAGGACAAGCCCGTCACAACGTCGCGGCCGGGTGATTGATTCCCCGGCCCATGCAGACGGGGGCCGGCGACATTTTGGAAGGATTATTGTACGAACCGCCCGCGCTTCGGCAACGGCAGAGACGGACCTCGGCGTCGCCTCACGAGATTCGTTCAGCCGCGACCAACGGAGGGCGAGGCTCTTACGGTATTGCGTTCGGATCTCCCTCGAGCGGCAACGCGCGCTGCGGGTCTCTCTGAAAGTCCTTGAACAACATGCTCGGCTGGATGTCGCGGTTGTGCTGGTATTTGTCGCTGTCGTACTCGGTGATCTCACCTTCGACTGTGTGATAGAAGATCTGGGCGATCTCGACCCCCGCGTAGATGCGAATCGGGTAGACCGCGAACATTTCGAGCGTCCAGTAGCCGCAGAAACCGACGTCGCCAAAACCAGCCGTCACATGCACGAACAACCCCAACCGTCCGATCGAACTGCGACCTTCGAGCATCGGCACGTAATTGTGCGTTTCCGTTCGTTCGACGGTGCGGCCGAGATAGAGCCGGTTCGGTGTCAGCACGAGTCCTTCGGGCGGAATCGTATGGCGGCTGAACCGCGGCGGTCGCCGCATATCCAGTTCCAATTCGTCGTACACCAGCACTTCGTCGTGCAGCCGGAGGTTATAGCTGTTCGAGTTGAGCTGTCGCTCGTGGAACGGCTCGATCTTGATGTTCGTGCCGAGCTGTCGGCGGATTTCGTTGCCTGTCAGGATCATGCGAGCGGCTGCGGGTCGGATGGAAGGGCGGTCGTCGCCCTATCATGGCGGATCGGCCGGCATCCTGCACGGCTCAGCCAACGGAGCGAAGTTGACGTCGTCCTGAAAACTACAGAGGCGGCAGCCCGACTCGAGGACAGAGTCGCAGCAGCGGACATTCCTCGCATTTCGGCTTGCGTGCGGTGCAGATGCGGCGGCCGTGCCAGATCAGCCGGTGCGAGTACATGATCCACTCTTTGGAAGGCAACAGCGACATCAGATCGCGTTCGATCACTTCCGGATTGCTGCTGTCGGTCAGCCCGAGTCGCCCGGTGATTCGCCGGACATGTGTATCGACGACGACCCCGGTCGGCAGGCCGAACGCCGTTCCCAGCACGACGTTCGCGGTCTTTCGTCCGACGCCCCGCAGGCCGACCATCGCATCGAGTTCTTGCGGCACTTCTCCGCCGTGGTGCCGCATCAGCCCCTGAGCCATTCCGAGCAGACTCTTCGCCTTCGCGCGAAAGAATCCACAGGACTGGATGATCCGCTCGACGTCGGCCGGTTTCGCATTCGCCAGGTCGGCGGGCGTCGGGTAGCGTCGGAACAGGTCGGGAGTGACCATATTCACCCGCTCGTCGGTGCATTGCGCCGAGAGGATGGTCGCGACAAGCAATTGAAACGGCGTTTCGTGCCGCAGGGCACACTCGGCGTCGGGATAGGCCTTTGCCAAAGCCCTGGCGATCGCCCGCGCGCGTTTCTGCTTGTCCTTGATGGATTCGCCTGGTGGGTGAACGGCAGTCGAACGAGGCATCGGCGATTCCGAAAAGCGACGGAGCGTTGCAGCGGCGCGTCGAGATTGTACAGCCGGCCCGCGCGCCGAAAAACGTCGTCGACTCGTTCGGTCTCCTGTCAGTCGAAGGATGAGACCGGTTAGAATGATCGCGTTGGAGAACCGGCAACCGCGGCAGTCCAGCCGATGCTCGATCCGATCGATCTCACGAATTCCCTGGCGAAATTTGCGGGACGGGTGCCGTTGTTCCCGTTGCCGAATGCGGCGTTCTACCCGCACAGCCTGCTGCCGCTTCACATTTTCGAGCCGCGCTATCGCCGAATGGTCGACGACGTTCTCGACGGCGACGGGTGCATCGCGATGGCGCAGTTGAAGCCGGGCTGGGAGCACCGATCGGATGACGAACTCCTGCCGATTTACGATTATGTGTGCGTCGGCAGGATCGAGGCACAGGAGCGTCTTCCTGACGGACGCCATGCCCTGATCCTGCACGGGCTGTCGCGGGCGCGCGTTCTGGAAGAAGAGTCGACCGGGTTGCCATACCGTGTCGCACTGGTCGAACTGCGGCCGGACGAGCCGGCCGTGCTTCCGTATGCCGATCAGGATCGCCGCCGTCGCGAGACGCTGGAAGCGTTTCGCGACACATTCCACACGAGGCGCCTCGACCAGTTATTTCACGAGGTGACCGACATATCCGTCTCGCTGGGAGTCGTTTGCGACGTCGTCGCGTCGGTCCTGTCGCTGTCGCCCGCTCGGTCGCAGGAAATCCTCGCCGAGGAGAACGTCGATCGACGCTGTGAGCTTGTTCTCGGCCATCTGCGGAACCTGAGGCGCAAGACGCAAGGGCAACCGCAGCCGCGGACGTTTCCGCCCGATTTCAGCGCCAATTGATGTTCTCGAAGCGGCGGCCCGTGCCGTGATTGACCCGCTGGACCTCCGGGCCGATCATGGACGGTCTCACCCCTCCTTGCTTTCGGTGAAGGAGGACGTTCGCAGCTCTTCGACAGCATTCCGCCCGAGTGGACGACCTCCAGCGCCGCATCGTTGAAGACCTGACCGGCGTGCTCCGGGGCGAGGTCCGCTGCGACGCCGTCACGACGGCCATCTATGGCGTCGATGCGAGCCTCTATCAGATTCGGCCGATCGGCGTCGTGTATCCCTACGATGCCGCGGACGTCCGGATGATCGCCCGTTACGCCTCGGAGCAGAAACTGCCGCTCGTGCCGCGCGGCGGGGGCACGAATGTTTCCGGCGGGTCGGTGGGAACGGGGCTGGTCGTTGATTTCTCCCGCTCGATGACGCGAATCCTCGTGGACGACGGCGAGACGATTCGCGTTGAACCCGGCGTCGTGCTGGAACGATTGAACCGACGACTCCGGCCCACGGGACGCTACTTCCCGCCCGACCCGGCGACGGCGGCCGTCACGACGATCGGCGGCATGATCGCCACGAACGCGGCAGGATCGCATTCGGTCCGGGTCGGAACGACGCGCGACCACGTCTCGTCGATCGAGACCGTGCTTGTGGACGGAGGCATGATCGAAGCCGGCCGCGAATCGCTCGACGACTCCGCCACGTCGTCTGACGCTGACGACGCCCAAGGAGGCGAATCACGGAAACGGTCGCTTCGGAATCATTTGACGAACCTGCTGGTGGACAATGCCGATCTGATTGAGTCGAAGCGACCGCGATCGAAACGGAACAACTGCGGATACCGCGTCTGGGACGTTCTGACGTCGACGCATCTCGATCTAGCAGGGTTGCTGGTCGGATCGGAAGGGACGCTCGGCCTGTTCAGCGCGGCCACGCTGAAGCTCTCGCCGCTTCCCGAACACCGCGGTGTGACGTTGCTGCTGTTCGGCAGCACCGAGGCCGCGTTTGACGCCGTTCAGAAGATTCTGCCATTGCAGCCGGCCGCTTGCGATCTGATCGACCGAAGGCTCTTATCACTGGCACGCGAAGGCGACGCACGCTTCGAGGCGATGATCACCGCCGAAGCGGAAGCCGCGCTGCTCGTCGAAGTCGTCGGCGAGTCGGCCGCGTCGGCGGGTCGTCGGATCGGCGAGATCGTCCGTTTGACGTCCGACACTTCACGCGCCGTAGCGCGCGCCACGAC
>JBAQZJ010000495.1:0-13596 GCA_049790855.1 Planctomycetaceae bacterium
GAGGCGAGCGGCTAAACGGCAGCAAGCGACGAAAGGATTCGCGGCCGGTGGCGACGTGCCGGGTGGTCTGCATTATCATAACGGTTCCCTGCCCGACCGCATGAGCGGAGCGAAACCCGGCGGCAGATACGGGGTTGATACGCCAAGGGAATGAACGAAGTGTCCGGAGAGGCTTTGGCCGAATCCGCTCAAACGCCCGATCGCGCGCCCGACGGCGGGTCGTACCTTCGCGATCCGGACGTGCAGTTGATGCTGCGCGTTCGCGACGGGGACGAGGCGGCGTTCGGCCGGCTCGTGGCGGGTTATCAGGACCGTCTGGTCGGACTGCTCACTCACCTGATCGGCGAACGCGATGCCGCCGAGGATCTCGCCCAGGAAGCGTTCCTCCGCGTTTACCGTGCTCGCAAAGGTTATGTCCCGACCGCGAAGTTTTCGACCTGGTTGTTCCGGATCGCGCAGAACCTGGCCAGCAATTCGCGTCGCGGACGACGGCGACGACGCGAAGTTCCCTTCGCAGGCTCGACCGAGAACAGCGACAGCCGCCCGCAGGAGGCGCTCGTCGCCGAGAAGTCGGCGTTCCTGCCCAATCGGCAGCTCGCCAAACGCGAAATCCAGTCGGTCGTTCGTACGGCGCTCGACGATCTGGGCGAACGTCAGAAGCTCGCCGTGCTGCTGCACCGATTCGAAGGGATGAGCTACGCCGACATCGCCGAGACGATGGAGATGACTCCCCAGGCCGTCAAATCGCTGCTGTCCCGCGCGCGGGAAAGTCTGAGAGCGAAGCTGGAAGGATATGTGAAATGAGAAGAAAGAACCGAGAAGTGAGAACGTAGAACCGAGAATGCTGTTCCTTGACCCCTGTTCCCTGACATGTCTCGTATCCCCCGTCTGACCTCCGAGCAGCGTGCCGACCTGGTCGCCTATCTCGACGGCGAACTGGACGAAGACGATGCGCGCGAGATCGAGCAGGTGCTCGCCGCGAGCGAGGTCGCGCGCCACGAAGTCGAAATGCTCGGCCGGACGTGGGATCTCCTCGAGACGCTGCCTCGCGGATACGCCTCGGCGGAGTTCGCCGCGAAGACGCTCGCGACGGTCCAGGTCGCAACGGCGAAACCCCCGCAGCAATGGCAGCCGCATGCCCGTCGCGGCCTGATCGCGCTGGCTTGGGCGACGGCCCTGGCTGCCGCAGCGCTCGTCGGCTTCGCGATCGGACACCGGTGGCTTCCGCGACAGGACGAGCCGTTCGTCGACGAGTTTCCGCTGATCCAGAACCTGGACGCCTATCAGGACGCCGGCAGCGTCGAGTTCATCGAGCGACTCGACCGGCGGCGATTGACGCTCCGCGAGGAGGACGCGCCGTGACCGTCGCGATTCGTTTCGCCCTCGCAGGCACAGTGATGCTCGTCGCCGCCCTGGCCGCCTGGTCGATCGGCGGCGATCCGCCCGATGCCGCCGAACGTCGACTGAAGATCGCCGCCATGACCGAAACCGAACGGTCGCAGCTCCGGCGGAAGCTCGACGACTTCCAGCGGCTCTCGGAAGCCGACCGCGAGGCGATGCGGAAGATTCACGCTGCGGTCGAGCTTGATCCGAGCCTGCTTCGCACGCTGCTGGACTACGAAGACTTCGTCTCGACGCTCGAGCTGTTTGAGCAGGCCGAGCTGCGCCAGATGGAGACGGACGAACGCCTCAAACGAGTCGAACACCTGGCCGCCGAACGGTCACAGCGCAACGAGCCGCGGCATCCGTCGTGGCTCGCCGGCCGGATCATGCCGGGGTCGGTCTATCCACCGGCCGAACTCGAGCAGGTCATGCAGTTTCTGGCCGACGCGCTCCAGATTTCCGTGGCGGAACGCGAACAACTGCAAGCGATGCCTCCGCACGAACGGCACTTGGCGATCGCCCGCCGCACCGCCGAAAAGATCCGTTCGTCAGCCGACAACCAGTCCTGGCCCGACTCGGACACCGTCCAGCAGTTGCTGAAGTTCTTTCCTGACGGTTGGCTCAAGGGCCGGCTCGAACGCCGCGACCAGTCGCCCGAGGAACGCCGAAACGACACGATCGGCCTGCTGATGCGCAGTCTTTATGCCGAATGGCAGACTCAGGCGGTTGAAATCATTCCGCCCAGCGAACTGCGCACGGCGCTCGACAGCCTTCCCGAGCGGCAGCAGGCCGAATTGCAACGCCGTGATCCGAACGAATTGCTCCGCCAGGTCGTGCAAGTCATCGCCGAAGGCAAGGGCGGCTCGCGCGACTTCGCGAAACGCTATCACGAAGTCACAGACCTTTGGCGCGAGTTCGACCGGTTCGCCCGCGGCCGACGCGGTTCCGGCCCTCCGGGCGACCGCCGCGACTTCGGTCCCGGCCGTCGCGGCGACGACTCGCCAAGCGACGAGCGCGGTTCCGAAGAATGACGCCGGGCGGCCGGCCGTAGCGAAGACCGATGACGGAGCCTACGATACGCAGACTGCGAACGGCGACGGCTTTCCACGGCGTGGAACGGAAGACGTCATTGCACAGGGACGGTTCGAGGGAGCGACGTGCGCATCGTCTGGGCTGCCGAGCGGTTCACCGACTTCGGCCGTGATCCGTTCGCCCCTGCCGGCCGGCAGTCGACGTTGACGGTCGTCGCGGGCCGGCGCAAAGCCGAACTGAAGGCCGGGCTGCGGGCCGAATGCCCCAAGGCACCGGGCGTCTACGGCATGCTCGACGCTTCGGGCCGCCTGATTTACGTCGGCAAGAGCAAATCGCTGCGAACACGGCTGCTCAGCTACTTCAGCCCGAAAGTCGCCCGCGACAAGCCGGGCCATATCCTTCGGGAAACGACGCGGTTGATCTGGGAGCGGCAGCCGAGCGAGTTCGCGGCGCTGCTTCGCGAGCTGTACCTCATTCGCAGCTGGCGACCGCGGTGGAACGTCAAAGATCAGCCGCGATCGCGCCGGCCGAGCTACGTCTGCCTTGGTCGCGGCCCGGCCCGCTGCCTGTTCGTGACGACGACGCCCCCGGCAGGTGCTGTCGCCTACGGTCCGTTCCACGCGCGTCGTCAGTTGAACGAAGCGGTCGCGGCGCTGAACTACCACTTTCTGCTACGCGATTGCACGGGCGCGCAGACGTTCCGGTTCTCCGATCAGCGGGAACTCTTCGTCGAACCGCATCGCGCGGGCTGCCTGCGGTTCGAACTGGGCACTTGCCTCGGCCCATGCGCAGGCGGCTGCACGCGACGCCGCTATGCGGCTCAGGCCCGAAAGGCGAAGTCCTTTCTCGACGGCAACGACGACTCGCCGCTCGTCGTGATGCAAGAACGAATGCTGCGGGCCGCCGCGGAACAACGTTTCGAGACGGCGGCACGCCTGCGGGACAGCTTCACTGCCGTCGATTGGCTCACGACCCGGCTTGCGGATCTTCGAACGGCCCGACGGACATACAACTTCGTCTACCCGATGCCGTCGGTCGACGGCGGTGAATTGTGGTATCTCGTCGCCGCCGGCAACGTCGCCGCGGCGGTTCATTCGCCCGCCGATCGACGACGCATCAGACCCGCGCTGCGACTGTTGAGGCCGTGGCACGAGGAAGGACGGCTCGACGGGTTCCCCATCGTCGAGCAGCACCCGACGGTCGCCTTACTGTCGCACTGGTTCCGCACTCGACCTGGCGAACTGGAGCGGGCCATTCCGATCGAGCAAGCGCTGGCCGCCTGTCGCCACGGCGCGATCGCCACGGCGTGAAACTGCACCGGTTGCAAGCGGTGGGTCGCGGCAGGTTCAATGGTGCCGCCCCATTCCAACCGTCTCGGAGCCGCCCATGCCCCGCGTCCGCGTCGCCGCCTTGCTGTTGTTCGCCGCGCTGCCCTTCCTCGCCGCCGCCGATCCGCGACCCGTCCCGCCCGAGAAGATGCCTCGCCTGGAAGACCCGGTCTCCGCGGCGAAAACCCTCAACGGGTTGCCACTGCGTTTCGAGACCGACTTCGAAGACGGCAAAGCGACCGCGTTCAAGCCGACGGACACCAAGGCCTGGAAAGTGACGCAGCAGGGCGACAATCACATCTATGCGCTCACGGTTCGCACGAGCGATTACAAACCGCCCCATCGCAGTCCGCACAACATCGCCCTCGTCGAGGGCGTCGAGGCGGGAACCGTCGTGCTCGACGTGCGATTGCAGACGGCGATGACCGACTACGGCCACCGCAGCCTGTGCCTGTTCTTCAACTACGTCGATCCTTCGCATTTCTACTACGTACACTTCGGCCAGGAGGCCGACCCGCACGCCAATCAAATCTTCATCGTGAACGACGCCCCGCGGAAGGCGATCAGCGAGACGACGACCGACGGCACGCCGTGGGACGACCAATGGCACCACGCCCGCGTCGTCCGCAACGTCGAAACCGGCAAGATCGAAGTCTACTTCGACGACATGACCAAGCCAGTCATGACCGCGACCGATAAGACGTTCACGAGCGGCCGCGTCGGCATCGGCTCGTTCGACGACGCGGGGAACTTTGATCGCGTGGCAGTGTACGCAAAGTAGGGTAGGTCGAGCCGCAGGCAAGGCCCACCTTCACGGTCGTTGTGCTTTCGAAATCAGCAAACGCCGCGTATGGGGCCGCGCTGCGCTTGACCCACCCACCACTACGTCAATTCTCGTCCGAGAACAGGATCTTCACGTAGCTGACGTACCGGCTGTCGGCGATCAGGCCGAGGTCGACGGCGCGTTTCACGGCGCAGCCGTCTTCGTGGGTGTGCGTGCAGTCGGGAAATCGGCAGAGCGGAACGTAGCGCAGAAAATCGACGAAATAGCCCTCGACTTCTTCGGGCTCGACTTCCCAAAGCTGGAACTGGCGGATGCCGGGCGTGTCGACGACGTAGCCGCCGCCTTCGAGCGGCAGCAAAACGGCCCGGCGGGTCGTGTGCTTGCCCTTCATCGTCCAGCCGCTCACTTCGCCGGTTTTCAGATCGAGTGACGGCTGAACGGCGTTGAGCAACGAGCTTTTGCCGACGCCGCTCTGCCCCGCGAACACTGTCGTTCGATCGCTCAGGGCAGCCCGCAATTCCTCGATGCCACGACCGTCGACGACGCTCGTCAGCAGAACTTCGCAACCGAGATGCCGATAGACGGCGACCAGCGGCAGGAGCGCCGTCGGGGCGATGAGATCGAGTTTGTTGATGCAGATCAGCGGTGTGACTTCGCCTTTGCGACAACTCACCAGGAAACGGTCGATCAGGCTGGGCTTAAGCGCCGGCTCGGCAGTGCTGACGATGATCGCGGCCTGATCGATGTTCGCAGCGAGGATGTGCTCGCGGTTGTCGTGACGCCGCGAAACGACTCCGAGACGCGGCTCGACACGTTCGATCACCCCCTGCAGCTCGCCGCGGTCGGACCGCAGGCCGCTGGGCCGGAAGAGCACCCGGTCGCCTGTGACGACGGCGTTTCGCGAATCTCGGGCGAGGGTCCGCACGACGCGGCGGACGGTGCATTCGTATCGCCGACCGTCTTCACTTTGGACAAACGAGTTCAGACCGACGGCACTGAGGACGCGACCGCGAACGCAGCCTTCCAGGTCGATGTCGCGAACGAGGCCACCGCCTTCGCCCTCCTCAACGAGGACGGTGCGATGGCGCGTCAGGTCGCCTTTGCCCGACATCCGTTCGGAGCCGATGGCGTCGCCGCGCTCGTCGGCTTCCGACTGCGCTTCGCGAGTCAGATCGTTGCGGCGGGCGCGGTTCTGCCGGTTCTTGTGGAACGCGACTCGGATCTTCCGCTTCTTACCCGCCATAGGTGTTTGAGGAGAGTCGTTCGGCGGCCTGGGGGCCGTGTCGGACGTCGGGTTCACTCATCAAGGAGGAACCGGACGGCGTCGTCTTCGTCCTGATTGAAGGTTTCCGGAAGCTTCTGGTTCGGGTTCGGCTTGGGCGGCGTCGGTCGACGTTCGGGACGGCGTTCGGGGCGGACGAGGCCGGCCTGTTCCAGCAGACTGCGGCCGAACGGGTTTTGACCTTCGACAATCTCTTCGGGCGGCGGTCCGTCACCGGTCGGCGTGTAGCGAATCTCGAAGCGGTGCTTCGCGATCGAAACTTCGTCGCCCGGCTGGAGCCATTTCGAATCGACGCGCTCGCCGTTGACCTTCACCCCGTTGCGGCTGCCCAGATCGCGGAGATTCCAATAGCCGTTTTCGAGAACCAGTTCGCAGTGCTGCTGCGAGACGTTGGGAAACTCGAACACGATGTCGCAACTCGACCGGCGGCCGATGACGAGACGTTCCTTGAGCAGCGGAATCGCATCGCCGCCGCCGAGCGGCTCGAGTTCGCCGAGAAGTTGTTCGTTCATCACACCTCGCTCCCGAATGCGTCAGGAAGTCGGAAGGAAAGCGAACAGGCCCGCTGTCGGATTCGCCGTCGATCGCGCTCGATCGCCGGTGACGTCGTTCGGGGCCAGGATCAACTCTAAGGCCCGCCGGAGAGCCAGTCAATTCGCCGGAAACAAAGGAGGCGTTTGACGGGAGGGCGAAGCCCCCGCTAAGCCGCACGGTCTACCGGCTTTGCCCATCGCCGTTCGCCTGCCCCGCGATCGCCCCAGGCAACACTCAGAGCCGGCACGATCAGAGCCGCGACCGTCAGGGAGCGCTTGACGGCGCGGGTTGCCGCAGAAACGCTCCTGACGGTCGCGGCTCTGATGGAACTTTTCGCCGGCCCGGCGAGCCGCACTCACGGCAATGTCGTCTTTTCGGTAGAATGGAGAAACCGGAGCGGGCTGAGTGATCGCGGCCGGGCGACTCCGGTCGCTGCGGTCGAGGAAAGTCCGGGCTCCACAGGACGAGGTGGTGGGTAACGCCCACCGGCCGCAAGGCCAGGGACAGTGCCACAGAAAACAGACCGCCGAACGGCCGCGTCGGCCCTTTCCCGCGGGAGAGACGCCTTCGCGGTGCGTGGTAAGGGTGAAACGGTGCGGTAAGAGCGCACCAGCGGGCCGGGTGACCGGTCCGGCTTGGTAAACCCCACCCGGAGCAAGGCCGAGCAGGGCGAAGTCGCTTCTTCGGAGGCGGCACGGATCGGTCCGATCCGTTCGACGTCCGGGTAGGCTGCTTGAGGCGTCGGGCAACCGCCGTCCCAGAGAAATGATCACTCTCGACAAAACCCGGCTTACAGGCCCGCTCCGGTTCTTGTTTTCTCCGCGGGATAGACCGCGAATACCAGCCCGGTTTGTGACTGGTTCTCGTTCCATGAAATGCAAGGGCGACGCGACGTAACGACTTTCTCATCAATTGTTTGGAACAGCGTGCCGGCGCGGCTGATGGACGACCTCGCCGGCCGGCTTTCGGGTTGGCAGCATCGGCCGTAACTGTTATTGAGGTGCTTGGAAGACAGCGGGATTTCATGCATGCCGGCTGGTCGGCACGGTCGATAAAGCCGTTACCACGACCGCCGACTGTTGAGATCCTTCGTTCACCAGGTCCGTCCGAATGCGTCGTTACGCCGCCCTGCCCCTGTGCGTCTGCCTTGCCTCGCCGTTCTGGTCCGGATGCCAGACGACGCAGCAGACCGCCCAGGTTGAGCCAACCCCGCCGGGATCGTTCTGGTCAGCGGACGGCCAATCGGCAAACACGGAACTCGTGTCGAACCGGGACGGCGAGGCGAAGATTCGCTTCGCCTCGCGACCCCGCCGAGACGGCAGCACGACGCTGTCGAACCTGCTGCCGGGCAGCGGCTCCGACCGGATTCCGCTCCCGCGAACCGACGAGGGCCGGCTCCGCGACATCGAAACCGAGCGCCCGAACGAGCAGCCGATCGGCGCGTTCTGAGGTTTCCGGACGGTCGAACCGCCATCGGCCCGTCGGTCTGCACCGACGGGCCGTTTCGTTTGTGTCGCCCGGAACGCAACCGGTCGCTGGCGTTCGCCGCGAGTGCGGGTTAGACTGCCGCCGTTCCGGGGCCGGCTGTATGCTCTGCCGGTCTCGTTCCGTCTGCGGACTCGCAAGGACGGTCTAGGGAGCGAATGGTGCAGATCGAAGTCACGACCCGTCACGGCACTGTCAGCGAAGACACGCGCCAGCGCCTGGTTCAGAAAGCGGAAAAGCTGCTGACTTTTTTCGAAAGAGTCACGGCGATCCGCATCACGGTCGACTTCGAGAACTCGCACGTCACGAAGGTCGAGCTCCTCGTCGACGCCGAGCACAAGCACGATTTCGTTTCGAACGATGAGGGTGAAGAGGTGATCGCCACCTTCGACCGGGCGTTCCATAAGATGGAACAACAGATCCGGAAATACAAAGAGCGGATTCAGGATCACCGCCGCGATCGGCCTATGAGCGAATTGGTTTCTCCGGAAACGATCGTCGATGGACCAGCAGCAGGTGAAGCGTCGGAGTGAGGTCGCGATTGACGCGGCGTTGAATGAGCGTTCGGCTTGCGGCACTCGCCCTTGTGGCACCGGCCGCGGTCTCGGCCACCCCGGACGACCCGGGCGAGGGAGTATGCACCGATGAAGCTGACGGACTTCGTAGTCCGCGAGGCAATTGTTCCCGACCTGAATGTCGGAGACAAAGAACAGGCGATTCGCGGCCTGGTCGCTTCGCTTCGCAACGCCGGCGCGATCGGATCGCAGGATGAAGACGGAATCGTCGCGGCGATCATGAAGCGTGAGGAACTCGGTTCGACCGGCATCGGCCGCGGCGTCGCCGTTCCTCACACCAAGCACCCGAACGTCGACCGGCTCATCGCGACGGTCGCCATCTGTCGAGACGGCGTCGATTTCGCCAGCCTCGACGGCGACGCGGTGCAGATTCTGTTTCTCCTCGTCTCGCCGCCCGATAAACCGGGCGATCACCTGCGCGGCCTTGAGAACATTTCGCGACACCTTCGCAGCGAGACGTTCTGCAACTTTCTGCGTCAGGCCCAGAGCCGGGACGAAGTCTGGGACTTGCTCCGCGAGGCGGACGACGGCCAGATTCGTTGATTCCTTTCGGTCGGCGGTCAGCCGTCGCGGCTGCGGACCGTTGCCTCCCTGCTGTGTCGCGAGACCCCTTCCGCCCCGGAAGGCCGCCTGATGCCTGACGTCCCCATCCGCCGCGCGACCGTCACGGTCCGACTGCCCGACGGATTGCACTTACGCCCCCTCACGCAGTTGGCACGCCTCGCGCAGTCGTTCTCATCGACGACGACGCTGCGAAAAGGCGCCCAGATCGTCGACGCGAAACGGCCGCTCGACCTGATGACGCTTGCGGCGGCCTGCGGCGAGCAACTTGAGCTCGAGGCCCGCGGCGACGACGCCGACGACGCCGTCGAAGCCATCGTGTCGCTTTTCGAGAGCGACTTCGCCGTCGCAGATTGAGCGGCGGACATCGGCTCGATAGGGTTGCAGGCCATTCCGCCCGCCCGACACGGGACATGCGGACACATGCGATTCCGCGTCCGCCCGCCGCGTCCGCCCGCCGCGACTTCCCGAAACACCTCTGCCGACACTTTCCAGCCCTACTGTGACTTCCGTTGGCCCGTATCGCCGGAAAGCATGGGCGGCACTGCCTTTTCGACGGGGAATCTGCTAGACTCCGCCCGGTTTCCGCGGCATTGGCCGTTGCGGATCGTCACGGTAGGAACTGGAATGCTGGTGCGACGCGGCATCGCCGTTTCCCCCGGGGTCGCCATCGCGAAAGCGTTGGTGCTCGGCACGGAGACATTCCGCATTCCTCACCAGTTCGTCGGCACCGAAGCGGTCGAGTCCGAGGTCCAGCGGTTCAAGCAGGCGCATGCGGCCGTCTGCGAAGAGATTTCGTCGCACGAACAACTCGCCGCAGAGCACCTCGGAAAGCAATACGGAGCGATCTTCGCCGCCCACCATCAACTGCTGACCGACCCCAAGCTGACCGCCGAGATCGAGGAGTTGATTCGGGAGAAGTTTTATGCTCCCGAATTCGCGGCGAGCCGGGTGCTGCGGAAGTACGCAAAAGTCTTCCAAAGCCTGGGCAACCGCTACATGGCCGAACGGGCCGCCGACCTGTTCGACCTTGAAAAACGAATCCTGCGTCAGATGCTCGGCCAGCGACGGGAGGAGTTGTCGAATCTGACGGTGCCCGTCATCGTCATCGCCCGGAATCTCACGCCGAGCGAGACCGCCAGTCTCGACCGCAAACATGTGCTCGGGTTCGCGACCGAGGGCGGCGGACGGACGAGCCACACCGCGATTCTTGCGGGAGCGCTCGAGATTCCCGCCGTCGTCGGGATCGGACGTTTCCTGTCGGACATTTCGACCGGCGAAACGCTGATCATCGACGGCAATCTCGGCGAGGTGATCGTCTCGCCGGACGAACCGACCTTGGAGCGTTATCGCGACCAGGAGACGAAGCGGCGGGCGATCGACGAGCGTTTGCGAAGTCTCGCGAACGTCGAGGCGCGCACGAAGGACGATGTCCGCGTGCTCGTCATGGGGAACATCGAATTCCCCGACGAAGTCGAGCACTGCACGAGCCGCGGCGCCGACGGCGTCGGGCTCTATCGGACCGAGTTCCTGTACCTGCAATCCGATCGCGAACCGACGGAAGACGTTCACTACCAGGCGTACTGTCGCGTGATCGACGCCTGCGGCGGCAAGCGGGTCGTGATCCGCACACTCGATCTCGGGGCCGACAAGGTTCCCGGCTCGTTCCGCGAGCAATTTAAGGACACGCCGAATTCACCGCTCGGCTTACGGAGCATCCGGCTCAGCCTGCAGAGTCTGCCGCTGTTCCGCACGCAGTTGCGGGCCATTTTGCGAGCGGCGGTCCGCGGCGACGTGTGGGTCATGTTTCCGCTCGTCTCGACGCTGCTGGAGTTCCGCCAGGCCAAGATGATTCTGGCGGACGTCATGGAAGACCTCGCCGACGAAGGCATTCCGTTTCGACGCGACATTCCGGTGGGAATGATGGTCGAAGTGCCGGCGGCGGCGATGCTGGCCGAAGAATTCGCACGCGAAGTGGACTTTTTTTCGATCGGAACCAACGACCTGATTCAATACACGCTGGCGGTCGACCGGGCCGACACGACCGTGGCGATGCTCTACAGTTCGGGCGATCCGTCCGTGCTGCGGCTGATTCGGATGGTCATCGAAGCCGCCGGGAAACGGGAGCTGCCCGTGACCGTCTGCGGCCAGATGAGCAGCGACCCGAAGTTTCTGCCGGTGCTGCTCGGACTGGGATTGCGGCAGATTTCGGTCGCCCCGCACGCCCTGCCCGAGATCAAGGCCCTGTTGCGACAGATGACGATCCCGCAGGCCGAGGAAATCACCCGACGGTCGATGACCTTCGACCTGGCGCGGGACGTCGAAAGCTACCTGCGTGGTGAACTGAAGAAGTTCGCCCCGGAGGGCACGCTTTGATGAGCCGTCGCTTGTGACGGCGAAACGGAAACACATCCCCGCGGCGTTCCCGCCGCGGTCTCACGATCTCACACGAATCACACCTGAAACGACTGCACGGTGCGTCACCCGAATCGCATCCGCGTCGCCGGGAGAGCGGAACGACGCCTTACCCGACGGCCTGAAGGCCGGGCCAATATCGCCCCGGTCCGCCGCTCATGCCGTTCACCGCGCCGGACGTTTCCGTCCGCCGGCACGGCATTCGCGGCCGGCACGCCATCCGTGCGGTCCCTTGGACGAAGGGTCCGTCATGAAGAAAGAGATGCTGGTCAATGTTCTCCAGCCTGAGGAGAGCCGCATCGCCGTTATCGAGGACGGCGTGCTGGAAGAGTTGTACGTCGAGCGGACGAGCCTCGAGAACTACGTCGGGAACATCTACAAGGGACGGATCGTCAACGTCGAGCCGAGCATTCAGGCCGCGTTCGTCGATTTCGGGGTCGGACGCAACGGCTTCCTGCACGTGTCCGACGTCGAGCACGAGTATTTCCGACACCTGATGCCCGACGGAGACGACGAGTCCGACGAGCACGAGGACGGTCGCAGCAACGGCCGTCGTCGCGACGATCGGCGGACGCGCAACAAGCCGCCGATCCAGGACGTCTTTCAGCGCGGCAGCGAAGTCCTCGTGCAGGTCATCAAGGAAGGCATCGGCACGAAAGGGCCGACCCTCTCGACCTACATCAGCATTCCCGGCCGTTACCTCGTGCTGATGCCCGGCCTGCAGCGGGTCGGCGTGTCGCGAAAGATCGAAGACGAGGACGAGCGGCGAAAACTCCGGCGGCTGATGAACGAACTGGCCCCGCCCGAGGGGCTGGGGTTCATCATTCGCACCGCCGGTCTCGACCGCACGAAGGACGACCTGCAGAAAGACCTGTCGTACCTGGTGCGGCTGTGGAAGACGATCGTCCGACGGCTCGAGAAAAGCCCCGCCCCGATCGACATCTACGAAGAGAGCGACATGATGTTGCGGACGATCCGCGACATCTTCACCGACGAGGTCGACGCGGTCTACATCGACGAACCCGAGGCGTACCAACGGGCGAAAGACTTCATGGAAGTCGTCATGCCCGACTACGCCGGCCGCATCCATCGCGCCGAGGGCGGCGTTCCGATCTTCCAGCAGTACGGCATCGAAGAGGAGATCGCCAAAATTCAGCGACGGCACGTGCCGCTCAAGGGCGGCGGTTCGATCGTCATCGACCAGACCGAGGCGCTCGTCGCGATCGACGTCAACAGCGGCTCCTACCGGGCCGACGACGACGCCGAGACGACGGCCCTGCAGGTCAACCTGCGGGCCGCCGCCGAGATCGCCCGCCAGCTCCGGCTGCGCGACCTGGGCGGAGTGATCGTCAACGACTTCATCGACATGCGGGAGGAGAAGAACCGCCGCAAGGTCGAGAACACCCTGCGGGAAGCGATCGAACGCGACCGGGCGCGGACGAAGGTGCTGCGGATCAGCCCCTTCGGCCTGATCGAAATGACCCGCCAGCGCATCCGGCCGAGTCTCCGGCGGAGCATCTACGAAGACTGCCCCTGCTGCGCGGGCACGGGCCAGGTCAAGACCGCCGAAAGCATGGCGATCGAGGTCATGCGGGTGCTGCTGACGACCGCGAACCACGACGAAGTCTGCCGAATTCGCGTCGAAGTCAACGAGAAGGTCGCCGGCTGGCTCAACAACCGGAAACGGAAGGACATCACGAAGCTCGAAGACGACTGCGACGTCACGATCCTCATCGAGGGCCGGGCCGAAGTCGGTCCGGAACACCTGTCGCTGCGGTGCGAGGACGAGATCGGCCGGGAAGTCAAAGATTTCCTGCCCGCTGCCTCGCGGCGGGGCCGCTGATCGGCTACACTTTTTGATTCTCAAAAGCCTGCGTCCTGCGGCGGCGCAGGCTTTTCGTGACCCAAGTCCGCAACCACTGCTGATGCCATGTTCGCTATTTTTGAAGACGGCAGCCGTCAGTACCGCGTCGAGCCGGGGACGAAACTCCTCGTCGATTACCGCGACGGCGTCGAGCCGGGTGCGTCGATCGTGTTCGAACGAGTGCTGCTCGCCAACGGCGGCGGCGCCAGCCAGGTCGGCGCACCGCTCCTGGACGGCGCGACAGTCACAACCGAGGTGATTCGCCCCGAGCATAAGGGCGAAAAGCTCGATATCGGCAAGTTCAAGAAGCGCAAGAACAGCCGGCGCCACGTCGGCCACCGCCAGAAGCATAC
>JBAQZJ010000496.1:0-7060 GCA_049790855.1 Planctomycetaceae bacterium
GCCGGCGATCGCCCGCGGAGCGTGGCTGTGCGGCGGGGCGAGTGCGCTGCTCTGGTTCCTGGCCTTCTTCCCGATGAACTGGGGACCACTCGCGTTTCTCGCCCCGGTGCCGCTGCTGCTTTTGGCCCGCATCGAAGACCGGCCGCGACGGATGTACGCGGCCGTCTACATTACGTGGCTCGCCGCGACGTTGCTGGCGCTCGTGTGGATGGCCGCGAACGTGCCGATGACACCCGCCTGGGTCGCACTGTCGCTCTACACGGCGTTGTACGCCCCGCTGTTCCTGCTCGGCTGTCGGACGGCGGTCCATCGGCTGCACGTGCCGCTTGTGGTCGCCGCACCGGTCCTGTGGGCGGGGCTGGAACTGCTGCGGGCGCATCTGATGACCGGCTTCCCGTGGTACTTCCTCGGCCACACGCAATGGCGCTGGACGACGCTGATCCAGATCAGCGACCTCGTCGGCGCCTACGGCGTCAGCTTCGTCGTGATGACCGCCGCGGCCGCCGTCGCCGTCTGCGTTCCCGAACAGGTCTTCGCCCGGCTGCGATTGCTGCCGGTCCGCGATGGCATCGAATCGCCCCCGCCGGCCGCTTCGCTGCGGCAGAAGATCGGCTCCGTCGCGTTCGCTCTCGTACTGCTGTCGGCGACGCTCGGTTACGGCTTCGTGCGGACTTCGGGCGAGCACTTCACGCCGGGGCCGCGCATCGCCCTGATCCAGGGCAATTTCCCTTCGGACATCCGCCCGACGCATAGTCCGGGCGAAGTCTGGCAGATGCACAACCGGCTCACGGCGATGGCGGTGTCGTATCAGCCCGACTTCATCGTCTGGCCCGAAAGCGGCTACCGCTGGCCGCTATTCGATCACGACGAGGCGCTCAGCGACGCACAACTCGCCGTGGCGACACGTAAGCTCTCGCACGGAGAAATGACCCCCGCCGAATGGCGCGACACCAGCGAGACGGTCAAAGAGATTCTCGGCGACCTCGCCACGCAGGCGAACGCGGCGATGGTCATCGGTCTGACGGCCTTCACCGCCGACGCCGAGCACGGCCTGCGACGCTACAACAGCGCGACGTTCGCTCGTCCGGAAATCGGCTACGAGGGCCGCTACGACAAGCGGCACCGCGTCGCTTTCGGCGAATACGTGCCGCTCCGCGAAGTGTTTCCGTTCCTGCATGCGCTCACACCTTACACCGAGGGCTTCAGCATCGACGCCGGCGTTCGGCCGGCGACGTTCCATCACGCGGGGCATTCGATCACTCCGCTGATCTGCTTCGAGGACACGGTGCCGCACCTCGTCCGCAACGTCGTCGCCAGCGCCGAGTCGGGCGACGGCGAAGGAATCGACGTGCTGGTCAACGTCACCAACGACGGCTGGTTCGATCATTCCTCCGAGCAGGAGCAGCACCTTGTGACGAGCCTGTTCCGCGCCGTCGAGACCCGCACGCCGCTCGTGCGGGCGGCGAACACGGGCATCTCGGCGGTGATCGACGGCGACGGCCGGCTCGTGCAGCCGGTCGCGTTCGTCGACGGCGACACGCACGAAGAGACGACGATGTTCGACGGCGGCGACCTGAAGAAAGGCCTGAACGCGGTGCTCGTCGCCGACGTGCCGCTCGACGCCCGGACGGCGCCCTACGTCCGCACCGGCGACTGGTTCGCCGGCCTGTGCGCCGCCGCGTCGCTGTTCTGCCTCGCGTGGGTGATCTTGCCGCGACGCAAGTAAGGCCCGCCGATCAGAGCCGCGACCGTCAGGAAGCGATTTCGACGTGAGCGCGCACTAAGAGCGTGTATGGAAAGCGGCCTATGCCGGCCGGCGGTGGCCGGTTAGGCTGCCGTCATGGAACGGAAATCCTACCCCGACGATCTGACGGACGCCCAATGGGAACTGCTCGAACCGCTCTTGCCGAAGGCCAAGCCCGGCGGACGGCCCCGCACGACCGACGTGCGGGAGGTCGTCAACGCGATCCTGTACCTGACCCGCACCGGCTGCGGCTGGCGGCACCTGCCGCACGACTTCCCGCCGCACCCGACCGTGCATGACTACTCCCGCAACTGGCGGATCGACGGCACCTGGGAGCGGGTCAACGCGCGGCTCCGCGAGCAGGTCTGCGTGGCCGAAGGCCGCGATCCCGAGCCGGAGATCGCAGTGCTTGACAGCCAGAGCGTCAAGACGACGGACCGGGGTGGCGAGGCCGGCTTCGACGCGGGAAAAAAAAGTGTTCGGGCGAAAACGGCACTTGCTGGTCGACACGCTCGGCCTGATCATCGCCGTCGTCGTGCATGCCGCTGACGTGCAGGATCGGGACGGGGCGAAAGCCGTGCTCGCCAAGGCGAGTTGGCAGGTCGGCCGGCTGAGGGTCGTGCGGGCCGACGCCGGATACGCCGGAAAGCTCGTCGACTGGACGCTCTCCGCGTGCGGCTGGCTCATCGAGGTCGTCCGGCGGCCGAAGGGGAGCAAAGGGTTCGTCCTGCTGCCGAAGCGGTGGGTGGTGGAACGGACCTTCGCCTGGCTCTACCAGCACCGCCGGCTGAGCAAGGACTACGAGTATCTGACGGAGTCCAGCGAGGCCGTGATCTACGTCGCCAGGATCGGCATCATGCTCCGCAGACTCGCATAATCAGGCTTTTCATATACGCTCTGAGGCTCCGCTAGTGCTCCGAGATAGGCGGGCCGACCAAGTATGCCAGGCTACAAATGTGAGCTGAAGCGTTCGACGGACCGGAACAAGCGGGCCTGCACCGCCTTAAAAAGGCGTGAAGCAGTCGTGCTACGTTCAATTTGACCGCGCATTGCCATGCCACGCCAACGAAAAAACGCCCCGATGTCGGCGACGCGGGGCGTGCGGTGCGAGTGATGCTGTTTTCGCCACGGGCTCGCGAGAACGTGCTCGACCTGTTCGGGAGTTATTGTCAAATCTTGTGGACGGTCGGGTTGAATCAGGCGGCGGCTCGGGGGAGGCGGAGACCGTTCTGGAAGGTGACGCCTTGCAGGACGTCGGGCAACAGGTTGGAGCCGCCCAGCAGTCGCCATCTCTTGGCGGCGCTTTCGGCGAGTTTGAACATCATCGTCAGCGACGCGGTGCGGCTGCCGCTGCCTTTCGTTCTTCGATGACGCAGCCGGATCGTCGCGAACGTGCTTTCGATCGGGTTCGTCGTCCGCAGGTGCCGCCAGTGCTCGGCGGGAAAGTCGTAGAACGAGAGCAGCACGTCGCGGTCCTTCGTCAGGCAGCCGGTCGCCCTGGGAGACTTCGCCGCGTAGGTCTCGACGAAGGCGTCCAGCGCCGTCTCGGCCTCGGCCTTCGTCGCGCTCATCCAGATCTCGTGAAGCATGCTCTTGGCTTTGGGCTGTTTGCCCTTGGGCAGCTTGTCGAGCACGTTCGCCGTCTTGTGCACCCAGCAGCGCTGCTCCCGCGTGTTGGGAAAGACCTCGGCCAGCGCCTTCCAGAAGCCCAGCGCCCCGTCGCCGACGGCCAGCTTGGGCTCGATCGCCAGGCCGCGACGCTTCACGTCCAGCAGCAGTTCCTTCCACGACAGCGCACTCTCGCGATGGCCGTCGGTCAGGGCGATCCGTTCCTTTTTCCCGTCTTTTGTGGCTCCCATCAGCACCAGGAGGCACTGCCGGTCTTCTTCGAGGCGGATGTTCGTGTGGATGCCGTCGGCCCAGACGTAGACGTATTCGGCGCCTTCCAGCGAGCGGCGGGACCAGTCTTTGTACTCCTGCTCCCAGACCGTCTTGAGCCGCGTGACCGTCGTCGCCGACAGGCCGGGACAGCCGGGGCCGAGGATCGCGGACAGCGCCTCGCTGAAGTCGCCGGTGCTGATCCCCTTGAGGTACAGGAAGGGGATCAGCTCCTCGAGGCTCTTCGTCTTCCGCAGGTAGGGGGGCAGGAGGCTGGAGCGGAACGGCTCCCGCTGGTCCTCGGGCCGGCGGTCGTGGACCCGCGGCTGCCGGACGTCGAGTTCGCCGACGGGCGTGACGAGCTTGCGTTCGTGGGCGTAGCCGTTGCGGACGACCTGCCGGCGGCCCTGCTCGTCGGTGACGTGGGCGTGCGTTTCGATCCAGTCGGCGACTTCGGCTTCGATCGCCTGGGCGAGCATCTTGCGGGCCCCCTGACGCAGGACTTCGTGCAGAGAATCACGGGCCGCTGGCAAGGACAGCGTCGTTGCGGTAACGTCGGACACGGCGGTGGGATCCTTGGGAAAAAGGAGGTTGGCAAACACCTTTCTCCCCAAGCCCACCGCCTTCTTCAACTCAGACCCATCCACAAGATTCGGTTATAGCTCCTTCGCCATTGACAAAATCAGATGCCCGGCTTCTTGAAGAAGCCGGGCATCTTTGCGCGTTGCTGTGGCAAGGTCTCCCGACCACAGCGGCATGGGGAGAGTGGGGGCGCAACGGCGTCAGGGCGCAACGACGCTTCGTGAAATCGTACTGTGGCAAGGTCTCCCGACCTCGTCACTTTTTGCGACCGTAAGGTCTCCCCGACGGGTCTGGAGACCTGCGGTCGTCGGAAGTGGCCGGGTCGTGAGTTCCGGCCACAGCGGGGGTCGAAGGAACGGGTCAGCCATTCGAGACAGGCGACGCTGCCCATCCTACGACGCATGTGTCCGCGCGAATGAAAACAGCGTCGATTTCGTCAGGTGTAGCCTGACCTACGGTACAAGGCCCGCCCAGCGTGAGGCTTACATTTCAAAACAGTTTTCAAAAAGCCAATTCCTGCGCGGTTCGCTCGACCATGAGATAAGGACTTACGTCGCAAAACGTCGGCGAGGTTCTGTCGGGGTAGAGAGCACGTGTGACTCACCGGTGGTCTCGACGTGCGGGATATCTAGACCCTTCCGCACTGTCCGAGGCTTCCAACAGTACGGCCGCTTTCGGCCATGACCCGCAGGACGGCGCGACCGCGAGGAACCTCGTTCGAGTTGAACGACGCTCGCGACGGCTCCACATGCCTGCAAACCAGGGCGCCTTGGATTTTTTGGAGGAGTCAGGAGTCAGGAGACAGGAGGTCGGGAGGTCGGGAGGTCGGGAGGTCGGGAGTCGGGATCGACCGTGATTGATGAGAGCGAGCGCTGTGGAGGCAGCGTGCGCTGAAGATGCGCATTCAGAAATTCAGGCGATCCGCGTTCCTGGGCCGGGAAAGGCCGCCGGGGTGGTTCGCTGTTCCCGAAATTGCTTGCGTCGGTCTAGAATCAAGATGTGACACCATTGCCTGAACGTCACGGCACTATTGCAGTTGTCCGCCATGTCCGTCGATGCTCCGACATCACCGTTCGAGATCTCCGCGACGGAGCCGGTGCGGGTCGGAGGACGGCCGATCCGTCGCCCGCCGGGCTGGCTCGGGGCGCGGGCGGCGATCGACGGGCTGGCCTGTCTGGCGGTCGCGGTGCTGCTGCTGCGAAGCTTTCTGGTCGAAGGCTACATGATCTCGACGGGATCGATGGCGCCTGCGCTCTACGGCTATCACAAGCGGGTCGTCTGTCCGACGTGCGGCGAGTTGTTCGCTCGCGGCGTCGCGTTCGACGGCGCTTCGGCGATGGCCGATGACGACGAATTGCTTGGCGGCGGCCGTCATGCCGTCTGCCCGAATTGCGGTCAGGCGTCGATCGACGTTTCGAGCGTGCCTCGCAATCACGGCGACCAGTTGCTGGTGCTCAAGAACGCCTTCGAGTTTCGCGATCCGCGTCGGTGGGAGGTCGTCGTCTTCCGCAATCCGAACCATCCGACGCAGGCGTTCGTGAAACGCATCGCCGGCCTGCCTGGCGAGCGGGTTCGCGTCGTCGACGGCGACCTGTACGCCGACGGCGAGATTTGCCGCAAGTCGTTCGAGACCCAGCGGGCGATGCGGATTCCCGTCTTCGACGCCGATCACGCCCCGCACGACGACGCCACGTGGACGCCGCGCTGGGAAACGACGGCCGGCTGGACGGTCGCCGACGCCGGCGGCGAGCGGATATTCGCCTGGGCCGGAACCGAGAACCGTGCCGCCGCATCGAAGGATCCTGCACACGACGAGCCGGCCTGGCTGACGTACCGGCATCGCTACCGCGAGAGCGGGGCGCCGGCGGCTTCGGTGCGAGTCTCGAACCTGCCGTTGGGGTTCACGCTGCCCGAATCGCTGGACGGTGCTCCCGTGACCTTTCAAGCCGACGCCATCGAGCCGGCCGCCGGCCTGTTGACGGCCGTCGGTGAATTGAACGCGACGTGGGAGCGACGACTGCGCGAGCTGTCGGCCGATCCGGAATATCAGCGGGCGGTCGCCGAACTGGCCGACCGTTCGCGAGTTTCACCGATTATCGATCGATACGGCTACAACCGGGCGCTCGGGTTGACGCCGAACGCCGTTCGCGACGTGATGCTCGCGGCGCACGTCCGGTTGTCGGGGCAGGGGGCGTTCGCGGTCGAGTTGACCGACGGCCGCGACCGCGTCCGCGTCGTCGCCGAGACTGCGAGCCAGACCCTGTCGCTGGTCCGCACGGCGACGGGCGAGCGCCTGCGATCGGCGCCGCTGCCGGCGGAATTGCTCGACGACGGCACGCTCGTCGAGGCGTCGATGATGGATCGGCAGGTGCTGGTCGCGGTGGACGGGACACCTGTATTCGCAGCCTGGACATACGACGAGCCGCACGAGATTGCACCGCCGACGTCGAGCGCCGTGCGGCTCGGTGCGACAGAGCTGACGGCGGAAGTCCGCTCGCTGGTCTTGTATCGAGACGTCTATTACACATCCGGCCGGGCCACGAACGGCGTTGTGTCGCCATACAAACTCGGTCGAGACGAATTTTTCGTGCTGGGAGACAACAGCCCGGTCTCTCTCGACAGCCGGAGCTGGCAGGAGGGGGCGTTGCCGGCGAGACTGTTGCTTGGCAAACCGTTCGTGGTCCACCTGCCCAGCCGTCCGGGCACGATTCAGGTCGGCGAGAGCCGGCAGACGGTGCGGATTCCCGATTTCTCGCGGATGCGATATATTCACTGAGTTCGATCGACGCGATTTGAGCAACGTTTAGCCGCGACCGTCAGGGAGCGCGCTCCCTGACGGTCGCGGCGAAACAAGCG
>JBAQZJ010000497.1:0-2312 GCA_049790855.1 Planctomycetaceae bacterium
GCTCCCTGACGGTCGCGGCTCTGAAGCGGTGCATCCGGTCATTCCACCGGCACGAACTGCACGGCGTCGGCGATGACGTGGCCGTCGGCCTCGATCGTACGGATTTCCACAATGCCGGTGTCGTGGAACGTGAACGTTCCCAGTGAGACGAACGCGCCGTCCAGTGCCGGCTTCTTTTTCTGATTGACCGTCACCTGTTTTTCGCCTTCCGCATGATGCACGACGACCGGGACGTTGGTCGCACGGTTGCCGTTGGGAGAGTAGGAGAGGCGGACTTCGTACTTGCCGGGCGCGAGTTTCGCCTTGTAGTTGACGGACTTCTCGCCCTGCCCGCTGTTCCCGTCGTGATGGTATCCCGTGCCGACCCACGGACCGATCGTCCGACCCGTCTGCCAGGGACCAATGAATGTTGCCTCCTCGTCGTCGACGACGACGCCTTTCAGCGTTTTGACGGCAATGCCTTTCGGGGCATGCGGATTGCCCTGCGGAACCAGTGCCTGACCATCGGCGACCAGACGTTCCTTCAACGCCGCGTACGGCACGTCCTGCACGGCGACGCCGGCGTCGATCGCCAGCGACGCGGCGGTCGCGGCGCTCTGGCCGAGAATCATGAACACCGGCTCCATGCGGATGCTGCCGTAAGCGATGTGCGAGCTGGACAGGCAGACGGGCACGAACAGGTTTTCCGCCTCGCCCTTTTTCGGCACGATCGACCGGTAGCTCACGGCGTAGCTGCCGCCGGGTGAAATCTGAATGTCGCCTTCGTTCCTCGCGTGTCCGTTTTCGTCGACGTAGCGCTGGACGTTGTGCGAATCCATGTTGTACGAGCCGAGTCCGACGCTGTCGTCGCAGATCCGCAGTCGCCGGCAGTCCTGCTCGGTCTGCACGTAGTCGGAAACCATCCGCCGGGCTTCGCGCACATAGATCTGGTGCGGCCAGTTTCCGTTGTCGACGAACTCGTCCTTCGCGAGTCCCCATGGCTGCATCCGCCGGCGAACGTCCTCGGGCGCCCGCGGATCGTTCGACAAGAACCACAGGAGTCCCTTCTGGTAGTTCTCGTGCTCCTTGAGGATCGCCTTGCGCTCGTCGTCGCTCGCTTCGGGATAGTCGTAGTTCATCCCGATGTCGTCGGTCGAGAAGGCTCCGTGGTTGTTCGTGTCGGTCTTGCCGTTGGGAATGCGGTCGAACTTGTTCCACACGCCCCGCCAGCCGGCGTCCAGGTATCGCGCCAGCAGTTCGTATTGCTGCGGGTCGTAGTTCGACGGCTTCGGGAACGGCACGCGGTTCTCGGCGACGTCGGTCATGCACAGCCGGTAACAGTAGGCCTGAATGCGATGATCGGCCTCGCCGTCGCGACCGGGATCTCCGTCGTGAATCCGCGGCAACAGCCCGCTCGATTTGTCGCCAGGCACGACGTAAGGATCAACTGGCTTCTCGAACTGATGGCTGACGGCCCGCGCGGCCTGCACGCCGCCCAGCGTCTCGCCGTAGGTCTCGTTGCTCTCGCGGCCGACGGTGTAGGTGACGCCCGCCGCGGCCATCAGGTCGCCTTCATAGGTCGCGTCGATGAACATCTTGCCGCGATAGGTCTTGCCCGAGAGCATCGTGATCGACGTGATCCGCTCGCCGTCCTTCTTCACGCCGGCTTTGCGGTCGAGCCACTCGTTGCGCACGACGGGAATCTCGTATTCCTTGACGAACTGCTCGAAGGCGGCCTCGGCGACGTGCGGCTCGAACAGCCACATCGTGCGGTTCTCGCCGTCGAGAGCGGGCGTGCCCTGACCGCGATTGCCGAACCTCTCGCGCGACTGCCACTTCCAGGCGCCGGGCTGCTGATAGTGCTCGTAGAGGCGATGGTAGAAGTCGCGCGACAGCCCGCCGATCGTCTCTTTGCGACCGCTGTCGGTATAACCGAGACCGCCGCTCGACAGGCCGCCGAGATGCACGTCGGGCCCGACGACGACCGCCGTCTTGCCCATCCGTTTCGCCTGCGCCGCGGCGATCACGCCCGCACTGGTTCCGCCGTAGACGACGACGTCGTAGGTCGTCGGTGCATCGTCGGCGTGCAACGCCGTCTGCGTGCCGAAAGCGATGAGAAGCAGACCGGCAAGGAAAGACGTCGAACAGGACCGCATGTATCGGCTCCGAGAGAGAATGGTCGCGGCGGGGCGTCCATGCTACCGCCGACCATCGAGAAGTCGCCAGCATTCAGCGAACGGGCAGGCCTGCGGGTGCGGGAGCGGATTTCGGCAAGCACACGGTTCACCGTTGAGCCAGCCTCACATCCGCGTCGTCTCCCCTCTCCCTGGGGA
>JBAQZJ010000498.1:0-5031 GCA_049790855.1 Planctomycetaceae bacterium
CGAGAAGACGAAGCTCGACGCCCGCTGGACGCCGCCGCGCAGCGACGTCGTTCCCTCGCCGCTGAGCCGGCTGTACGACCCGGCCGACGCCGACTACGGCGCGCTGCCGCCCGACGATCCGACCGCTCACCGGTACATGCACCAGATGAGCGATTGCGACCGCATTCGCGGCTCGCACTACTGGGACGAGATCGGGATGGGGAACTCGATCGAGAACCCGGCCTGGCTCGCGTCGCTGCCGATGGACGGGCAACCGGGGCCGGTCGTCGCCGACTCGAAGCGACTGACGAAGGAAGAAACCGCCGACAAAACCGACGATGATCCTGCCGTCGCTGCCGCCAAGCCGCTTCCCTTCCTCGAACGGTTCGCCATCACCGAGTCGTGGCGTTCGATGTTCCGAAAGGAACCGTCCCCCGCCGGCCGGGCGACGATCGCCACCGCCGACGTTGCCCCGTTGACCGTCGCCTCGGCGAAGACGACCGCCTCGCCGCGTACCGCGAAAACGTCGGCAGCGACCGCGTCGCCAACGTCGTCACCGGTCTCGAAGCCGTCGAAACCGGCGACCGACATCCGCCTCGCCGCGTTTCAGAACGAACCGGCGACGGACGACGAACCCGCGCCGCTGCCGCCCCCCCCAGCGGAACGGGAGCTGGAGCCGGAGAGCGACGCAGCCCCTCTGCCCGATGCACCTCCGCCACCCGCGAACGGCGACGACAATCGCAGTGAACTCGACGAGGCCCTCGAGTCGGATGCCCCGCAGCCGACGACGGCGGCCCCGGCCCCCGGCGTCGATCTGACGGAAGGCAACCCCGCCCTGCCCACCGTCGACGAAGTCACGCTGCGCGAAGCGGTCGCGCTGTCGTACCTGCACAGTCGCGAGTACCAGTTCGCGATCGAAGAGGTGTTTCTGGCGGCGATCGATCTCGCCTTCGACCGGTTCCAATTTGACGTGCGGTTCCTCGGCATCGGCGGAGACCGCCCCAGCGGCGATCTCGACTACGCCGCCACGCCCGACGGTCCCAAATCGCTGACCGCTTCGGCGTCGGTGGGCATGAGCCGACTGCTGCCCGCAGGCGGTCAATGGGCCGCCGAACTCGCGAACCAGACGCTCTGGCTGTTCTCCGACGGACCGGACGAATCGGGCACGGCGAGCACGCTGACCTTCTCGTTCATCCAGCCGTTGCTGTTCGCGGCGGGTCGCAAGGTCGTCCTCGAAGACCTGACGCAGTCGGAACGCAACCTGCTTTACGCCGCCCGCGACCTGGCCCGGTTCCGGCAGCAGTTTTTCGTCAACACGGTCACGGGCGGGCAAAGCGGCGGCTACCTCGGGCTGCTCCAGTTGATCCAGACGATCGCGAACCAGGAAGACAACATTCGCCGACTGCAAGAGCAGTTGACGATCGCCGAAGAGAACACGCTCACCGGCGACGCCCTGTCGCGAACGCAGCTCGAAAGCCAATTGCTCACGCAGCTCAACCAGTTGCGGTCGAGCCGGGCGGCGCTGCAGAGCCAGCTCGATCGGTTCAAGATTCAGCTCGGCCTGCCGCCCGACCTCGAGATGACGCTCGACACCAATTTCCTGCGACCGTTCCGGTTGATCTCGCCCGAACTGGCGGTTCTCGAAGAACGGGTCGACGATGAATTCTTCGCGGTGGCGCAGTCTGTGTCGCCTGCCGACCCCGATGCGGCCGGGCTTCGCCGATCGTTGGAAACGCTCATTCCGATTCTGGCCGAAATCGAAGCGGTCGCGATCCCGCAGGTCGAGACCGACTTCGAGCGGGTGCAGGAAAGCATGCCGCAACGCCTGGCGGCATTGACCGACCGGGTACGCGACCAACCGCGACTGAAGGATTACCTGGAACGCGACGAACGATTGTTCGAGGCCGCGAAGCGACAATACGTCTTGCAGGTCACGGCGGTCGAGCAGCTTCTCGCCCGAATCGACGACGCCGAGCAACCAAGAGAATCCGCCCAAGGCGCGATCGCCGAACCCCGACGTGCCGCCGAAGCCGCCCAGCGGGCGGTCGACGACGCCAGAGCGAACGTCGAAGCGGCCACGACTCCGGAACAGACGAAAACCGCCGAGGCGACGCTGGCGGCCGCTCGCGCGAAACTTGAAGCCGCAGAGACCACGCTGGAAGCCGCGGAGGCGGAACTGGAGCGCTGGCAGGCGGAGTTCCGGGCGCTCTACCTCGCCGTCGGCGAAACCGAAGAGCAGGTCGAACGCATCGTCCGCGGCCTGCAGGGCATTCAGGTCGGGCTGCGGACCGAACTGATCGAGCTGAATCCGTTCGAGTTACCGCTCACCGAAGCCGTCGGTTACGCACTGACGAACCGCGTCGACCTGATGAATCAGCGGGCGCTCGTGACCGACGCCCGGCGGAAGGTCGAAGTCGCCGCGAACGCGATGCGCGGCGTGCTCGACCTGCGCGTCGAGCAGCAGGTGAGCACGCGACCGGTCTTCGAGAGCGATAATCCGTTCGATTTTCGACGAACCGAGGGCACCTTCCGGGCCGGAGTGCGGTTCGTCGCTCCGCTCGACCAGATCGCTCAGCGAAACGCCTACCGCGTCACGCAAATCACCTATCAGCGTGTCCGGCGGAGTTACATGGAGGCCGAGGACGGCGTCAAGTTCGACGTCCGGCAAGCCTGGCGGAACCTGCAGGTGTTCAAGCAGAACTTCGAGGTCGCCCGCAACGCGATCCGAATCAACGCCCAGCAGTACGACCTCGCCGTCGAACGAGCCACCGGGCCGTCCCGCCGCGGCGGAGGCGGTGGTGGGGGCGGCGGTGCTGGAGGTGGAGGCGGCGGTGGAGGAGGCGGCGGAGGCGGCAGCAGCGGGGCCGACCAGCAGGGTCTGAACCTGATCAACGCGCTGCAACGGTTGCTGAACTCTCAGAACCAGTTGATCGGGATTTGGGTGGATTATGAATCGGCGAGGCTTAATATCTATCGGGACATGGGTATCATGGAAATCGACGCGCAGGGTCTGTGGGTCGAGCCGTTCTACCAGAACGACCTGATCCTGCCCGACGACGCCGATGCCTTCGGTCTGCCCGGATGGGTCGCTCCTCCGGCCGGAACCCGCAACGGGGCCGAAGGAAACGGCAAACCGGCGCTGATTCCTCCGGTCCCTTCCCCGTCCGACGGGGTTGAAACACCGGGGGCCGCTCCGACCGGTCGCGTTCCCTCGTTGACTCCTGCCAAGATCCAACCGGTTTCGGACGAGCGCGCCAGCACTCGTCAGACCGCCCTTTCCGACCCTTCGCCACGCGAGGCCGGCCATGTCCGAACCCGCCAGCCGCCTCTCTCGTCGCCACGACGACGACCTGTTGACGGAGGTCGAACCCAATCCGACTCCCGATCACCCGACTCCCGACCAGCCGACGACGCCGGCTGGCGGCCGGCGCGCCCTGAAGAGTCGTAAACGCCGCGGGCTGGGTTCGCTGTTCCTGCCGGCGGTCGCGGTCGTCGCGATCGCCGGGGTGTTGATGGCGGTCGGGATCGTTCCAGTTCCCTCGGCCGCGAAAGGTCTCTTCGGCAGCGGGAAGTCGGCCGCGACGCGGTTTCTGACGGACGTCGCGACGAAGCGGCCCTTCCGGCTGACGGTTCGCGATCGCGGCGAGATCGACAGCCTCAAAAGCGTCACGGTCGCCAGCAAGGTCGAAGGCACGACGACGATCATCTCGATCGTGCCGGAAGGCACGCAGGTCAAAGAAGGCGACCTGCTCGTCGAGCTTGACGCCTCGGTGCTCGTCGAAACCCAAAAGACGCAGGTCATCGCCGTCACCCAGGCCGATGCGGCGCTGAAGAAGGCCCAGGAAGGCCTCGAAATCCAGAAACGGCAGAATGAGAGCGACATCGCCGCCGCCGACTTGGCGCTCGTGCTCGCCGATCTCGACCTCGAGAAATACCAGAACGGCGAGTATCCCCAGCTTCTGAACGAGCAGAAGGGGCTGGTCAAGGTCGCCGAAGAAGAGCTGGCCCGCGCCCAGGAGGTCTACGAGTTCTCGCAGCGACTCGTTCAGAAGGGCTACACGAGCCAGAACGAACTCGAGGCGAATCGCATCGCGATGACCAAGGCCGAGATCGATCTCGCCGCCGCCAAAGACAAACTTCGCGTGCTCGTCGACTACACCCGGCACCGCACGATTCGCGAGCTGACCGAAAAGGCCGCCGAGGCGATCCGCGCCCGCGAGCGCGTCGAGCGACAAGGCATCGCGACGCTTGCGCAGTTCGACGCCGACGCCAAGGCCGCGGAACTGACGCTCAAGGTCGAGCAGGAGAAGCTCCAGCGGGCCGAGACGCAGATCGCCAACAGCAAGCTGTACGCACCGCAGGCCGGCGAGGTGGTCTACGTCAAGGAAGAGGATCGACGCGGTGACGGCAGCTCGGTGATCATGGAAGGGGCTTCGATCCGCGAGCGTCAGGAACTCATCAAGCTGCCCGACTTGTCGCAGATGAAGGTCGACGCCCGCATTCACGAATCGCTCATCAGCCGGATTCGCGAAGGTCTGCCCGTCCGCATTCGGGTCGACGCCGTTCCGGGCGTCATCTTCACCGGTAAGGTGCTCAGCATCTCGTCGGTGCCGCTCAGCAGCGACTGGATGCGGCCGGACCTTCGCGAATACGAGTGCGTGGTCAGCGTCGATTACACGCCCGGCAAAGACGTCACGCTCAAGCCGGGATTGACCGCCGAGGTCGAGATCATCGTTCAGGAACGCGACGGCGTCCTTCAGATTCCGTTCCAGAGCATCGTGTCGGTCGGTCCGTCGAAGTATGCGTTCGTGCTCACGCCGACCGGCCCCGAACGTCGTCTCCTGGAGACCGCCGCCGCGAACGACACGCACGTCGAGATCCTCGACGGCGTCGCCGAAGACGAGAAGGTCATCCTGAACCCGCGAACGCACTTCGCCGACGAGCTGGCCGAGCTCGAAGGGAAACTGAAGGCCGAGAACGCCGAGAACGGCGACGCCTCCGCGGCGGCTGACGGCGAATCACCCGATGCGGACGGAACGGGCGGAGCCGGAC
>JBAQZJ010000499.1:0-8404 GCA_049790855.1 Planctomycetaceae bacterium
ACCCACCGGCAGGCTGACGCCTGCCGGTCGCCCGGCTATCATGGCGCACGTCGTCAGCAGTCTCCACCGTCGTGTGAGGGTTTTTCATGGCCGATCGCTGTTATCTCGCGGTCGATCTCGGCGCCGAAAGCGGTCGGGTCATCGCGGGCGGTTTCGATGGGCGGCGCGTCACGCTCGACGAGCTGCACCGCTTCCCGAACGGCCCGGTCGCGATCGCCGGCTCTCTGCGCTGGAACGTCCTCGGCCTGTGGAGCGGCATTCAGGAAGGGCTGGCCCGCGCCGCCGCCTGCATGAAAAACGACGTCGCTTCGGTCGGCGTCGACACATGGGGCGTCGATTACGTTCTGCTCGACAAGGCGGGCGAACTGCTCGGCCTGCCGTACCACTATCGAGACTCGCGCAGCCACGGCATGCTCGCCGAGGCGACCGCACGCATTCCGCGCGAGATGATTTTCACCGAGACCGGTCTTCAGTTCATGGAGATCAACACCGTCTACCAGTTGCTGGCGCACCGCCGGCATGATGCCGCCTTGCTCGATGCGGCGAACCGTCTGTTGCTGATGCCCGACTTCTTTCATTGGTGCCTGTGCGGCAGCAAGGTGGTCGAGTTCACCAACGCGACGACGACCCAGCTCGTCCACCCGCTGCGTCGAACGTGGGCCGATTCCCTCCTTCGCGGCTTGCGGATTCCCGGCCATCTCTTCGGCGACATCGTCACGCCGGGAACGCCGCTGGGAGCGCTGCGCAGCGACGTCGCCGCGTCGACCGGTTTGGGAAAAGTGCCGGTCGTCGCGCCGGCGACGCACGACACCGCCTCAGCCGTGGTCGCGGTTCCGACCGAACGGACCGGCACGCCGAACTGGGCTTACATCAGCAGCGGAACCTGGTCGCTGATCGGGGTCGAGGTCGACGACGCGATTCTCACCGAACAGGCGCTGCACTATAACGTGACGAACGAAGGCGGCGTCGACGGCACGTATCGTCTGCTCAAAAACGTCATGGGACTGTGGCTTGTGCAAGAGCTGAAGCGATCGTTCGCGAAGGCGGGGAAGTTGCTCGAATACGACGACCTGACGCGGCTCGCCGCGCAGGCGAAGCCGTTCGAGGCGTTCGTCGATCCCGATGACGAGGCGTTTCTCAGCCCCGCCGACATGCCGTCGGCGATGCGCGACTACGGCCGCAGGACCGGGCAGACTCCGCCCGGGTCGGAAGGTCAGCTCGTTCGTTGCGCCCTGGAAAGCCTGGCGCTGAAGTACCGCGTGGTCCTCGGGCGGTTGGAGCAATTGACCGGCGTGCCGATCGAGGTCGTTCACGTCGTCGGCGGCGGCGGGCGCAACGAATTGCTCAACCGTTTCACCGCCGGCGCCTGCAATCGGCCGGTCATCGCCGGTCCGGTGGAAGCGACCGCGTTCGGCAACGTGCTCATCCAGGCGCGGGCTGCCGGCGAAATCGGATCGCTGGCCGAAGTGCGTTCGATCGTTCGTGCGTCCTGCGAACTGAAGACCTTCGAGCCGCAGAACGTCGCCGAGTGGAACGAGGCCGCAGCACGATTCGAGTCGCTGCTGTAGGGTGGGTCGAGCAACGCGAGGCCCACCATCACGGTCATTGTGCATCTGAACGCCGGCAGACCCCGTAGGTGGGCCGCGCTGTGCTCGACCCACCCTACTTTGAGGAACGACATGGGCTTTCTCGACAAATTCAAACAAGGCCTCGAGAAGACGCGAAAGGTACTCGGCACCGACGTTCGCGACCTGTTCAAAGCAGGAGAGATCCTCGACGAAAACCAGCTCGAACGGTTCGAGGCCCGGCTGATTCGCACCGACATGGGCGTCGCCGCCGCGACCGAGATCGTCGAGGAGATTCGCAAGAATCACCTCGGCCGCACCGTGCATCTCGAAGAAATCTCGGCGACGATCGCCCGCACGCTCGAAGAGCAGCTCGTCGGCGACGGAACCGCGCGATACGACTCGGACGATCCGCTCTCGCCGCTGAGCCTTGCCGCATCGGGACCGACGGTCATCCTCGTCTCGGGCGTGAACGGCGTCGGCAAGACGACCTCGATCGCCAAGCTCGCGAAACTGCTCAGCGACAACCGTCAGAAGGTCGTGCTCGCCGCCGGCGACACGTTTCGCGCCGCCGCCGTCGAGCAGTTGACGCTCTGGGCCGGGCGGCTCGGCTGCGAGATCGTTCGCGGCGAGCCGGGGGCCGACCCGGCGAGCGTCGCCCATCGCGGCGCGGAACGGCTCGTCGACTCCGGCGCCGACGTGTTGATCGTCGACACCGCCGGTCGGCTTCAGACGCAGAAGAACCTGATGGACCAGCTCGACAAAATCCGCCGGGTATTGGCCAGAAAGGTCGAAGGCGCTCCGCACGAGAGTCTGCTCGTCATCGACGCGACGACCGGCCAGAACGGTCTCAGCCAGGCGAAGAGCTTTTCCGAGGCCGCGGGCTGCACCGGCATCGTGCTCGCGAAGCTCGACGGCACGGCGAAAGGCGGCATCGTGATCGCGATCCGCAAGCAGATGGCGATCCCCGTCAAGTACGTCGGCGTCGGCGAAGGCATCGACGACTTCGCCGTGTTCAACCCGAACGAGTTCGTACGCGCGCTGGAGGTTTGAGGGGCGATCCGAATCAGAGCCGCGACCGTCAGGGAGCGTTCTTCGGCGTGGCTCGTCGAGTATCGCTTCCTGACGGTCGCGGCTCTGAGGACTTCGCTCGATACGGGCCTGTGAAACCTTGCGGGTGCTGCCGGTCGCACCGTGGGTAGGCGAAAGTCTGGCCGCACCGGTTCTCCGCGGCCGATCATGCACGGCAGGTCGATCGTGCCGGAACTGCCGGCCGCATCGACGCTGACCGCAGTCCATTCGACCGGAGCGCGACCCGGCGACTGCGCCACCCTCGGCGGTCCATTCCGCGCGTCTTCACAGACGTGTCGGCGGGCAAGCCGTTCGTTTGGAGCGTCACAGGGGAGACCTCATGAACTACGCAGGAAGCGGGGTGATCGCGAGCGTCGGGCGTCGCTGGTTGTGGGCCGGGTCGCTCGGTCTCGCCGCCGTGTCCGGCACGGCCTTCGGACAGGATTGCGTGACCAGCGGCTGCGAGCCGCTGCAGTATCCCGGCGTCGACTGCCAGCAGTTTTCGGCTTGCGACGACGGCTGCACGACCGGCGCTGCCGACGACTGCACCGGCGGTTGCGACGGCGGATTGTGCGGCGACGAAGCCTGGACGCTGTCTGGCGCCGTGATGGGCGACGACGCCCCGTTCACGATCGGCGGATGGTCGAGCTTCGGCTATCACGACGAGTCGACCGGGATGTTCAATTCCCATCCCGACCAACTCGTCAGCCATCAGAACAATCTCTATATCGAGAAAGTCGCCGACGGCAGCGAAGGCGTCGGGTTCGGCTTCCGCGGCGACGTCATGTACGGTGCCGACGCCCAGGACACGCAGGCCTTCGGCCAACCCGCCCCGCAGGGCCACTGGGACACCGACTGGGACCACGGCATCTACGGCTGGGCCTTGCCGCAGGCATACGGCGAAGTCGCCGTGGGCGATCTGTCGGTGAAGGTCGGTAAGTTCTACACGCCCGTCGGCTACGAAGTCGTTCCCGCCAATGGAAACTTCTTCTACAGCCATTCCTTCACGATGTACAACAGCGAGCCGTTCACCCACACGGGGGCGCTCGGCACCTGGACGGCCACCGACGCCACGACGTTATACGGCGGCTGGGTGGCCGGTTGGGACACCGGCTACGACCGGTTCTCCGACGGCGACGACAGCCGCGGCTCGGCGGCGATCTTCGGCGTCGGTCAGAAGTTCGGCGACGTCCTCACGCTGACCTACATCGGTCTCGCGGGCGACATGGGCCTCAACGGCGAAGGCTACAACCACAGCGTCGTCGCCGACTTCGCTCTGTCGGACAAGTGGCAGTACGTCTTCCAGACCGACTACGTCCATCTGAACTACGACTCGATCGGCGTGAATAACTTTCTGTTCTACACGATCAACGACAAGCTCAAGCTCGGCGGCCGCGCCGAATGGTGGAAGACGAACCTGCTGACCGGCGGACCGTGGGAGTCGGCCTATCAGGTGACTGCCGGTGTCAACATCACGCCGACCGCCAACCTGACGATCCGGCCCGAGTACCGCTACCAATGGGGAAGCGGCGCCATCACGAATCTCGCGGGGGCCAACGGCCAGAACGCCGTCATCGACGACGGCATCTTCGGCATCGACGCCATCGTGACCTTCTGATTCGAGTGCGACCCGGCGAGCGGCAGGCGTCAGCCTGCCGGTGGTTCCGCCAAGATTTCAGCGCGCCGCCCATCGACGGCACCCCGCCTGCTTCAAGCAGCCGGGGTGCGTTTTCGTTTCCGGCAGGCGAGCCGTTCGACTCGGTCTCGCGTCGATCCCCGGCTTCTCTTATGCTTTGCGTGCCGTTTCCGGTGGAGAGCCGCCCTGCGCAGCGGGCCGCTCCGTCGCGACAGGGGTGATCGCGACACCCGACGGCGAACAGCAGAAAGAGAGTCGCTCATGTTTTGCAATCGGACCGCGGTCGCCTTGGTTTTCGTCGGCCTGATCCTGAGTGGTTCGGCGATCTCTTCCGCGTCGGCTCAGCCGGAATTGACGCCGCCGACCTTCGACGATTCGTCGCCGTTCGACGAACCGGCCGAGCCGGGCGAGCGGGCGGAACTCACCGAGCCGGCGGCCGATGAACCGGCGGCGGCCGATGTGCCGGCGGTCACCGACGAGACGGCCTTCGCCGTCGATAACTTCTTCGTGTTCGTGTGCGCGGCGCTGGTGCTGCTGATGCAGGCCGGCTTCGCGATGGTCGAGGCCGGTTTCAACGGCAGCAAGCACACCGTCAACATTCTCTTCAAAAGCGTTTCGGGCATGGCGGTCGGCGCGCTGATCTTCTTTTTGATCGGCTATCACCTGATGTATCCGGTCTCGCCGCTGCACGAAAACGTACTGGGCGAATTGTCGCCCGGCATCGACTCGTCTCAGCCGATCGTGGCGACCGAGCACGAGGCGGCCTGGCGACTCGCCGGCGGCGTGAACTTTCTATTCCACGCCGCGCTCGCCGTGACGGCCGCGGCGATTGTTTCGGGCGCCGTCGCCGGCCGAATGCGCTTCGGCGCCTATCTGATTTCGGCGGCGATCGTGGCCGGATTCGTCGTCCCGATCATCGGCTACTGGACCTGGGGGCTTGGCTGGCTCGACGACATCGGCTTTCAGGATTTCGCCGGCGGGGGCGTCGTCCACATGACCGGCGGCTTTATCGGTCTCGCCGGCGCCGTCATGCTCGGCCCGCGCATCGGTCGCTATACGCCCGACGGCAAGCCGATCGCGATTCCCGGTCACAGCCTGCCGCTGGCGACGCTCGGCGTGTTTCTGATGCTGATCGGCTGGTACGGGTTCAACCCGGGACATCAGCTCGGCATCATCGGCGAGGCGAGCACCCTAGCCGTCGCCACGATTGCGGTGAATACGACGCTCGCGGCGTGTGCGGGCGGCGTCCTGTCGACGTCGGTGTCGTGGTTCCTGTTCGGCAAGCCCGATCTGTCGATGGCGCTGAACGGGTTGCTCGGCGGGTTGGTGGGCGTCACCGCCAGTTGTAACGGCGTCACGAACCTCGAGGCGATCGTCATCGGCGCGGTGGCCGGCGTGGTGGTCGTGGCGGCGATCATCCTGCTCGACAAGCTGCAAATCGACGACCCCGTCGGCGCCTTCCCCGTACACGGCATCTGCGGCATGTGGGGGCTGATCGCCTGCTCGATCTTCGGCGATGCAGCGATCTGGGGGAACGTCGGCGGCGATGCCGCAGGCCCGGCCTACGGCAACTGGACGGCGCAGATCGTTGGCATTCTGGCGATCGCCGGGTTCTCCTTCGGATGCATGGCGATGCTGTTCGCCCTGCTGAAAGGCGTCGAATACCTGCGCGTTTCGCCCGAAGACGAACAACGCGGACTCGACTTCAGCGAGCACGGCATGTCCGCCTACGCGGCCTGACGGGCGAGGTGTCTCCGCGCGGCGGAATGCGGGACGGTCATCCCGTTTTGCGGGAAATCGCATTGACAACCGATCAGGAAACCGTGAAATGGGACACGGGATTCCAGTCACCTTTCCGATCGGGGGCCGTGATGGCCGGTGAACTGATTCTGCGGGCTTTGTCCGGCGTGCGCAGCCGGCTCCGTCGCAGACGAGCCGTGCATGGGGCCGCGTGGGGACTGCTCGCCGCGGCCGCCGTCGGAACGGTTCTAGGTTTCGTCCGTTTCATGGGCTGGCTCGCCCTGCCGGGTTGGACGCCGGCATTGTTGTTGCTCGGCCCCATCGTCGGCGCGGCGGCCGCGATGCTCCGGGGTCTGCATTGGGAAGCGGCGGCCAAGGCCGTCGACGCCCATTACCGGCTTAAGGATCGTGCGACGACGGCGCTGGCGTTCCTGCATCGTCCGACGGGCGGTCGGTGGGAATCGTTACAAATCGAAGACGCCGCGAAGCATCTGTCGTCGGTGAAGCCCGAACAGGTCGTGCCCGCACGTTGGCCGCGTTCTCTTTCGTTCGCCTTGGCGGCGGTCGCCGCAGCGGTGTTGTTGCTGCTCTGGCCGCTCGCGGCTCCGCCGGTGCAGGCGGCGCCGGTCGGACCGAATGCGGGACTGCTCGCGATGGCGGCCGATCTCGACGAGGATCTCGACGAACTCGAAGAGACCGCGAAGGAGCGGCAGGACGAAGAACTGATCGAACTGGTGAAGGAACTGCGAGAACAGACCGAAGCCCTGCAGGAAGAGGGCGTCGAACTGAAGGAGGCGCTGGCGACTTTGTCGGAAATGCAGGCGTCGCTGCGTCAACATGCGGAATACAACCAGGCGCTCGTCGACGCCCAATTGAGCAATCTCGCCGGCGCGATGGCCACGGCCGAGGAACTCCAGCCGACCGCCGAGAAGCTCGAAGCCGGTGACCATACGGCTGCCGCCGAGGAACTCGAAAAACTCGAGAAGCCCGGCGAAGGCCGCCGTGCCGAAAAAGCCGCCGCCGAGCGGATGAAGAAGCTCGCCCAGGAGATGAGCGGCAAAGGGCTGGGCGCTCTTGGCGGCAGCGTCTCGGAGATGGCCGAGGGTCTGTCGAGCGGAAGCTCCTCGAAGTTCTGCGAAGGCTGCAAATCGCTGTCGTCGCTGCTGCGCAAGCACGACGCCCGCAAAAAAATGAGCAGCCTGATGCTGCGACAGCTCGACAAGCTCAACGAGTGCAAGGGCCAATGCTCGATGTGCTTTGGCGGCATGTGCAAGAAGTGCGGCAGCAGCCAGTGCCAGGGCCAGTGCAATAAGAACTCGCTCGCCGAGGGGCAGAATCGAAAGAAGTCGGACAAATCCAGTACGAACTGGGGCAAATCGACCAGCGGAAATCTGTACGGCGACAAGACGGATTTGGCCAGCAACGGCAAGCAGGAGCAACTCACCGGCCAGGCCGGCGAAGGGCCGAGCGAAATCGAAACGACGACCTCGCCCGAAGGCCGCGAGCAGGCCGGACGGGGCTACAAAGAGCGGTACGAGAAATACCGCAAGCTTTCGGAAGAAGTCCTCGACGGCGAGCCGATTCCCCTCGGTCACCGCCAGACGATCCGCAACTACTTCGAGTTGATTCGCCCGCAGGAGGGCGACGACACCTGAGTTGCGTCGAGCGCCACGGGTGGCTGGGGACGACGCGCGAACGAATTCGTTTTCAGGATCGACTCGATCGCGTCGCCCCCAGTCGGGTGCGTGGACAGCACGCCCGACTGGGGGCAGGCCGGTCATGTCGGATGCAAGATCAACGCGTCTTGCGGCCCGTCCCCAGCCACCCACCCTGGTTCCTGCTCGCTTCAATTCCTGAAGGTCATTCAGGTCGCGTTCACCCGGCGCGGCAGCAGCAGCGAGAAGTCGATCCGCCGCAGGGCGACGTCGAGCACCCAGAGGGCGAGGGCTGTCATCACGAGGTACGGCCAGAGCGGCTCGTGGCGGACGGCCGATCGATCGGGCGGCGAGAACACCTCTGCCGGAGCGAGGTTGTAACGTCCGTCCGACGTCTCGGCGATGCGCCGCAGCAATTCTTCGTTCGTGGGCCGCAGTCGCAGTTCATCGGGATATCCGACGACCAGCCCGCGGCTCTGGCGGTAGAGCGTCTGCCCCTGGTGCGTCTGCGACAGCTCCAGGTGATAGGCGCCGGGGTCGGTCACGTCGAACTGCGCGGCGTAGCGTCCGGGAGCGACCTGCGCCAGCGGCAGCTTCCGATCGCCGAGCCGCGGGTCGATCAGCGTCAGCGTCGACTCGGCGTCGTTCAGGAAGGCCCCCTCGGGCGTGGCGGCGTCGAGGGTGAGCGTGACGTGCTCGCCCTGGCGCTGGACGGTCGTGATGAAGCCTTTAGATTC
>JBAQZJ010000500.1:0-5467 GCA_049790855.1 Planctomycetaceae bacterium
ACGAATGCGTGGCTGCAAAGCTACGGCCGCATCATCATCCGGAAAGACCGCCACGGCTCACTCTTCCTGGGCTGGCTCCAACTGGCTTGCTTGTTCACTATCCTTAAGCGGTTTTGACGGAGGCTCGGGAGCGATTCCAAGCGAAAGAGAAAGAACTCGAAACCCGGTTCAGCGATCGCGAGAAGTCGCTTGATGTTGGTGTTGCGCATCGGAAGACGCAATTGGATGAACGGGAGGCCGAACTCGACAAGCGGCTTGAAGACGTGAACCGTGAGGAGAGCAAGGTCGAGCGTCGGCGAACGATCAAGGATCTGATTGAGCAACTCGATAGCAGCAACGACAAGTTCCGGTTCGAGCTTACATCAACGACCCAGAGCAAGTATTGGCCGGTCTTTTCGGCCAGTGTCGTTCTCTTAGTGATCCTCGGCGGTGTTGCGGCTTATTTCACGTACCAAGATGTGGCCAACGCCGATACGGCCAGTTGGATGTGGATCAGGTCTACGACGCTCACCATCGGTTTCGTCGTTGCCTTCGGCGTCTTCGTGAAATGGCTCAATAGTTGGTTTCAGCAGCATGCCGCCGAAGAGTTCCGGCTAAAGCGGCTTCTTTTAGACGTTCGAAGAGCCAACCTTCTTATTGAGACGGCACTGGAATGGGAGAAGGATTCCGACGCAGAACTACCGAACGAATTGCTTGCAACACTGAGCCATAATCTCTTCCGTGACACGTCAAGTGGTCATGAGGAAGTTCCACCAGTTGAGACGCTTGCCAGCGCATTGTTGGGGGCGGCGGCCCGCATGGAACTTGAGCTAGCTGGGAACAAGGTCGTTCTTGACCGGAAAAGTATGAGAACGTTGAAGAAGCATGCCACAAATGGTCAGGCAGAGTAATGCCGAGGCACTTGGCGCAGAGCCTTCCAACCGTCGGAGAACACCTGCCATGAACGATCCTGTTCGGAAGGAAGTGTTGACGGCGCTCGCGGAACTTTCGGAGCAGGCGCCGCAGCTTCGGTTCGGCCAGCTCATCGCGAATCTCGCGTACCTCGCCTGCGGACCGGAGAACGAATCGGTCTGGAACGTCGAGGACGACGAGTTGCTCGCCGCGACGAAGGAACACGCCGTGACGCTGAAACAGCGGTCCGGTGCCGGCGACCGCGTCGCCGGGTAACGAGACAATTGGCTGGGGCAAGCGCCCGAAGGACCTGCCACTGTCGTTCGAGGCGACGGCTGGGCCGCCGGGGTGAACCCGGCGGCTCGCGGGCTGCGTCGCTACTGCTGGGCGATCTGAATCAGATTCCCGCAGGTGTTCTCGAAGACGGCGACGGGTGGCCTGCCCATCCTCTTGGTTGTCCAGTCGCTCTCGGCATCTTCGACGTGACGGGAGTCGCTCGAGCCGTCTATTTTCGACGACTCCAGTAGCCGGGGCGGCGACGGGCGTGAGCGACCGCGATCACCAGGATCGAATCGGGCCTGTCGCGTTCGAAGATCAATCGATAAGGAAATCGTCGGACGCGAATTCGACGATAGTGGCGACGTTCGAAAGGCAGCGAGTCGGGATCCTGTTCGATGCGTTCGACGGCGGCGCGAACGCCGACGAGAAATCGGGCCGCCGTATCGACATCGCGCTCACGGTACCAGGCGTGCGCTGTCCGCAGTTCCCGCGCGGCGAGTCGATGGAAGTGCACCAGCATCAGGGCGACTGCCGCAGTTCGTCGTGCAGTTCCGACCAGGGGACGGCGCCGTCGCGATCGCCGGACCGTCGATCCAGTTCGGCGGCGTAGTCGGCGTCGTCTTCCGAAAGCCCCGGCAGGGCGTCGGGTAAGGTCTCCATGAGCCGGCTGGCGATCGCGAGGCGATCCGCTTCCGACATTTGCAGCGCGGCGTTCAGGAGTTCATCACGAGTGATCGACATCGGATGCTTCGCTGACAGAGGCGATCGGCAGCTTTCCATTCTACCACGCGGCTTCGGAACGGACGAGCTTGCATCAGCGATCCCTCGGCCGGGGTGAACCTGGTGGCTCGCTGGATGAGTCGATTACTGCTGGGCGATCTGAATCAGGTTGCCGCAGGTGTCTTCGAAGACGGCGGTGGTGACTGGGCCCATTTGCACCGGCGGTTGCGTGAAGGTGACGCCGGCGGCTTTCAGCCGTTCGTATTCGGTCTGGATGTCGTCGACGCCGAACGCGGTTGACCGGGTGGCCCGGCGAAGTCGGCAGTGGCCGATGGAAAGCGCAGGGCGTGCGGATGGCGCGCCCTCTTGTCGCTGGCGCGACGCCGACGCCTGAACGGCGTCGGGGCCACCCTGCGGGGGCGTCGGGCGAGACGACGCACATGGACGTTCGCACTGGCGAAACGCCAGAGGGCACCCGGCGTCGTCACGGTCGGTTCGGCTTCAACTCGGCGAACAACTTCTGCAACTCCGCAAAATCGGCGGGTTTGACCAGGTGGTGATCGAACCCCGCTTCCTGCGAATGCTGCCGGTCGGACTCCAACCCATATCCGGTCATGGCGATCAGCACGACGTTCTTGAGGGTAGGCTCCTGGCGTATCCGCCTGGCGACCTCGAAGCCGTCGAGTCCCGGCAGGCCGATGTCCAACAGAACCACGTCGGGTCGGTAGTCGAGGGCCGCTTCCAGTGCGGCCGGGCCGTCGTGGGCGGTTCGGACATCGTGCTTCGTCGCCTTCAGCAGCATCGCCAGGGTCTCGGCGGCATCCACGTTGTCGTCCACAACCAGCACCCGCAAGGCCGATTCCGTCGGCTGAGCCGTCTCGACGGCTGTTGAGGGCGACGACGGTGCGGGAGTCGGCACGGCCGGCAGACGGACGACGAACTCGCTGCCCCGCCCCAACGAACTGTGAGCCTCCACCTGTCCCTGGTGCAGTTCCACGAGCCGCTGCACCAGAGCCAGCCCGATGCCCAGCCCGCCGTCCGAACGGGCCAGCGACCGTTCCGCCTGCGTGAACAGGTCGAAGATGCGGGGCAGCAGTTCGGGGGCGATGCCGACGCCGGAGTCCCGCACCCGCAGCACCGCCTCGTCGCCCTCGTGTTCGACGGTCAGTCCGATGCGGCCGCCCTCTTCGGTGTACTTGGCGGCGTTGGTGAGCAGGTTCACGACCACCTGTTCCAGCCGGGCGGCATCGGCGCTCAACCAGATCGGTTCCTGCGGCACCGTCACCGTGAGTTCGTGCCGGTGTTGCCCGATGAGCGGGCGAGCCGTCTCCACCGCCCGTTCCACGATACCGCCGACGGCGACCCGTTCCAGGCGAAGCTGAACCCTGCCGGTGGCGATCCGCGAGACTTCCAGCAAATCGTCGATGAGATGTTTCAGTTGCCCCACCTGACGCTCGATGACGGTGCGGGCACGCTGTTGGAGCGGGTCTTCGTTCTTCTGAAGTCTCAGGAGTTGCACGGCGTTGGCGATGGGGGCCAGCGGGTTGCGGAGTTCGTGACTGAGCATCGCCAGGAACTCGTCCTTGCGGCGGTGCAGGTCGGCGAGCGCCTCGGTCTGCTCCTTCACCTTCCGCTCCATGCGGCTGCGTTCGGTGACATCCCGAATGTTGCACTGGATGACGGGCTGGTGGTCCTCCTGGTAGACGTTGGCGACGACTTCGACTTCCACCCGTCGCCCGCGCTTGGATTCGAGCGGCAAGTGTTCGTAACGAATATAGCCGGTCTGTTGCAGTTCTCGCACGGCGGCTTCGTTGTCGGACTTGTCGCTGAACAGGCCGATCTCCCAAAGCTCCTTGTCCATGAAATCGTCGTGCGAGTAGCCCAACAGGTCGGCCATGAACGGGTTGGCGTCGGTGATTCTCCCGGTGCCGGTGTCGAGGATCAGGATGCCGTCTTTGGCCGCCTCGAACAGCCGGCGATACCGGACTTCGGAAACCGTCAGGGCGTATTCCGCCTGCTTGCGGTCGGTGACGTCCCTGGCGATCTTGGACGCCCCGACGATCCGGCCCGCTCCATCCTTGATGGGAGAGATGTTCAGAGAGACGGCGACGAGCCGGCCGTCGCTCCGCACCCGCACCGTGTCGAAGTGCTCGATCCGCTCACCGGCCCGCAGGCGGGCGAGAATGCCTGCTTCTTCGTCGGTTCGCTCGGCGGGGATGATGAGGGTGATGGGACGGCCCACGGCTTGCTCGGCGGTGTAGCCGAACATTCGCACGGCGGCGGGGTTCCAACTCTGGATGATCCCGTCCAGCGACTTGCCGATGATCGCGTCGCCCGAGGAGTTCACGATGGAAGCCAGAAAGTGAGCGTCGGCTTCCGCCCGTTTGCGTTCGGTGACGTCCTCGATGGCGAGCAGGATCAGGTCGGAGTGGTTGCCAGGCTTGCGAATGCGGACGGCGTTGAGCAGCATGTGCCGCCGCCCGATGGCCGGGAAGTCGTGCTCCACCTCGTAATCCACGACCGGATGATGGTCCGCCAGGACTTCAGTCAGCACGGCTCGCAGGCCGGGGATGTTCCACTGGCCGTTGCCCAAGTCGTAGATGAAGACGCCTTCCGTCTCCTGGGGCGTGGCGCCGAAGTTCTCGTAGAAGGAGCGGTTGGCCGTGTGAACCTTCAAGTCTCCGTTGATGACGAGGAACGGCTCCCGCAGCGTGGCGATGATGTTGCTGGCGTAGTCGAGGGCGTCCGGCACCTGCCGCTCGTGCCGCCTGCGTTCGCTCACGTCTCGGAAGACCAGCACCACCCCGGCGACTTCGCCTTCGACGATTCGGATCGGGGCGGCACTGTCGTCGATCGGCCGCTCTGTGCCGTCCTTGCTGATGAGCAGCGTGTGGTTCGCCAGCCCGACGACGCCTTCTCGCAAGGCTCTGGTCGCCGGGTTCTCGACCGTGTGGCGGCTGTCCTCGTTGACGATCTTGAACACATCGACGAGCGGCTTCCCCGCCGCGTCCTCTTGCATCCAGCCGGTCAACGACTGAGCGACCGGGTTCAGGAAGGTGACGGCACCTTTGGTGTCGCAGGTGATGACCCCGTCACCGATGCTGGACAGCGTGACGTGAAGCCACTCCCGCTGCTCGTACAACGTCTCGTTCCGCCGGGAAGGGTCAGCCATCCCCCCCCCCCCCCCCGCCTGTTTTTGTGTTCATGTCTGTTCGCCTGCCGAGTCGAGGCCGCTGGTGAGAAGCGAGAGGCTGGTGAGAAGTGAAGATGATGAGGACATTCTACGGACCCGCCCCGGCCGACAGAAAGCGTGAAGCAGGTCAGGCGACGCCTGACCTGCTGGTGGACCACGCAAATTTTTCAGGTCATCACAGGTTCCCTCGCCGGGTGTCACAGGCTTTGCCAGTGTTTTTCCGGGGGGACGCTGCAGCGACGTTCGCACTGGCGAAGCCTGTGGCGCACGATGTCGGTTCTGCGACGGCTGGGCGGCCGGGGCTGCTGCGTGCAAGTCGCCGTGCAACGGGTGTAGCAACAACGGAATGCCGATGACATCGGTCCCCCTCTCCCTGGGGAGAGG
>JBAQZJ010000501.1:0-4279 GCA_049790855.1 Planctomycetaceae bacterium
CAGCGCTCCCTGACGGTCGCGGCTCTGATGAAAACTTGTGGATCGCCGGTCGCTACGCGCGAACCCGGCAGTTCGGTTAGAGTCGTCGGTCCGTCACCACATCGGACTGCGCAAGGGAACCGCGATGAGACGCTTTCGACCGTTCGGACTGCTCGTTCTGACCGCCGCGACATGGCTGTCGACGATCGACGTTCAGGCCCGCGAAAAATGGACTCCCGAACAGGCGAACGCCTGGTACGACGGGCAGCCGTGGCTCGTCGGCGCGAACTACGCACCGGCGTACGCGATCAACCAGCTCGAATTCTGGCAGGCCGACACGTTCGATCCCGAGGCGATCGACCGCGAACTGAAATGGGCGCACGACCTCGGGTTCACGAGCCTGCGCGTCTATCTGCATCACCTGCTGTGGGAACAGGACCGCGAGGGCTTCCTCAAGCGGCTGGAAACATTCCTCGAAATCGCCGACAAGCACGAAATCGGTGTCATGTTCGTGCTCTTCGACAGCGTCTGGGATCCGCACCCCAAGCTCGGCAAGCAGCGCGCGCCGCAGCAGGGGCTGCACAACTCGGGCTGGGTGCAAAGCCCCGGCGTCGACGACCTGAAAGACCCGGCCCGGCACAAACTGCTCGAAGAGTACGTCCGCGGCGTCGTCGGTCACTTCAAGGACGACGATCGCGTCGACGTGTGGGATTTGTGGAACGAGCCGGACAACACGAACGGCAACAGCTACGGCAAGAACAAGCTGAAACAGGAACCGGAGGACAAGGTCGCACTGGTCCTGCCGCTGCTGAAAAAGTCGTTCGAGTGGGCACGCAAGGAGAATCCGTCGCAACCGCTGACTTCGGGCGTCTGGATCGGCAACTGGTCCGACCCCGACAAACTGTCGCCGACCGAGCGCGTTCAACTCGAAGAGTCGGACGTCATCAGTTTCCACAGCTACGACCCGCTCGACAAAGCGAAGCGGTGCGTCGAGAACCTGAAGCGTTACGATCGCCCGCTGCTATGCACCGAATATATGGCCCGCCCGAACGGCAGCACGTTCGACCCCGTTCTCGGCTACTTCAAAGAGCAGAACATCGGGGCCTACTGCTGGGGCTTCGTCGCCGGCAAGAGCAACACGATCTACCCGTGGGATTCGTGGCAGAAGCCCTACGACGCCGAACCCCCCGTCTGGTTCCACGACATCTTCCGCGAGGACGGCACACCCTACCGGCCGAAGGAGGTCGAATACATTAAGTCGGTGACAGGTGCTGCCAACGAGAAGTGAAAAAAAGCCGCCGGGATGAACCCGGCGGCCCGCTCAGACGAAGAAAGTCTAAGAAGCCCGGCTTCTTGAAGAAGCCGGGCTTCTTTCACGTCATCACAGCAACCGTCTCACCACCTCCGTCACCAGCACGCCGAGCAGGAAGGTCAAACCGGCGACGATGGGCGTCAGGTGGTTCTGCCGGCTTTCGAGCACACGGACGCGGGCTTCGTGGTCGCTGGCGACCTGGGTCAGCGTCGTGAGCGTCACTCGCAGACCTTCCAGCGTGACGCGAAGCGAATGCAGTTCGGCAAGCAGGCGGTTGAGGGGAGCGGTGGGCATCGACGGGGAGACGGGGGATCGGGGGAGACGGGGAACGGAGTGAGGGGGAGACGGGGCGAGGGGGAGCATGAAGAGTGAGGAATTGTCGCCCGCTCTCCCCGTCACCCCCTCTCCCCTTCCCTCGCCTCGCGATGGGACTCAGAACGCCGAAGCCCGCGTGTCGGCGAGCCATTTCCGCAATGCGTTGAGCAGCGTCGAAGCGACGGCGGCGACAAGGGCGCCGGTCGCCGTCGAATCATCGAGCTGCGGCGTCACCTCGACGGCGAGAAACGTCACGACCGCCCCGGCGGCCGCAAGTGCGGCACCTTTGGCGATCTTGACGAGATCGTTGCGAGACAGCTTGAACTTCGTGGAACCGGTCATGGGCGTGGTAGGAAATAGAGGATAGGAAGTAGGAAATAGGGGATAGGTGGTTGCGGGCAGGCGAGCGGCAGGTGTCAGCCTGCCGGTGCGTCCGAACGTTTTCCGACGCATGCGAAAGTGGACGAGAGAGCTCGAGAGAAGTGGAAGAACGGCGGTCAAGAACTGTCCCCCGCCTCTCCCCTTCTCCCCCTCTCCCGCCCCCCCCTTCCCGTCAACCGCCGTCGACCTTCGTCACGAACGCGGTGTCGACCGCCGAGACGCCGCCGTAGTAGCGGACCTTGATCCGCATCACGACGTCGCGTTCAAACGCGGCAGGACCGTCGGCACGTTGCAGGAAAGTCTGCACGGGCCAGATTTCCGTCCAGACGAATTGCCGCTTGAAGTCGCCGAGATACCAATCGACGAGCGCCGCCGCACCCTGCTCGTCGAGGAACGGGCTGGACAGCACGTCGAGAGTTCCGGCGAGCGGGTTCGCGAGGCGTCGCTGGTTCGAACCGCTGGTCGTCAACACTTCGGACGCATGCACGATGCCGCGGGCGGTGCTGCGAAGCGCCTCGGGCACGAGCAGTTGCTTCGCCGGAGCGACGATCGGCCGGGGAGTGCCGTCGACGCGATCGTCGACGACCTGCGTGGCCCGGTAGCCCAGGACATGGTCGACGTCGCCGTGATCGGCGAGGGCCGTCGCGGCGTCGTAGCCGGTGCTCGTCGTGTTGCCGACGCCGACGTAGTTCCGCAGCGATCCGTCGGTCGCGTAAAGCGGCGTGCCCGTGCCGTTCGGCCGGTAGACGAAGCGTCCGTCGGCCGAATCGGCGTCGGTGACGGCCCGCACGATCGTCCGTTCGCGTTCCTGTCGGAGATAGAATCCGAGCTGTCGCGCCCGACGATTGATCTCGCCGGTCTGATCGAAGGCGATCAGTTCCTCGTTGATGCTGAGGATGCGGCCGCGTTTGGCCTCGTCGGTCGTGACGCTCTTCTCGGCGAAGCTCGACTCTTCGTAGGAATGCCCCTCGGCGACGTCGGTCGGACCGGCGAGAGCCGTGAAGCCGGCGAGCTGCTGGTTGCGACGGCGACTCGGCAGCACCGTCACGAGCTTGTCGCCGATGAACCCCGCGTCGTCTTCGTAGCCTTCGATCACCTTCCGGCCGATCAACTCGCCGGTGACGATCTGAAACAGATGCGTGCTGGCGCCGGGGTTCGACTCGGCGAGAGCCTGGCCGACGTTCGCCGCCGGGGCGAGTTCGTTCATTCGCCGCAGGCCCGGCAGCACGCCGCAGGCCTCGGCGAGTTCGTAGTAGCTGAAATCGTCGACGGCGAGCGTCTGCTCGTTGAGCAGGTCGACGACCTTGCGGTAGAAGCCCTGCGGCCCGAGCGATTCGATGAGTGAAGTGAGGTGCATGGGGTGTCGGTGGTAGGAAGGAGGTGGTCGGTGGTAGAGATTGAAGCCCACGGGCTGCGTCCCGTGGGTCAGCCGACGGCGGCGTTGACGTTGGCGCTGCCGGCGTTGTAGGCCGAGGCGAAGCAGCAGCGGACCGTCGGCGACGAGGCCGGCGTGGTCTCGACGGCTCGGGCGATCGCCTGGGCCGCGGCGCCGACGACTTCGAGCGAGCGGCTCGACAGGGCCAGCAGCGTTTCGGGCGGACCGAGCAGGTCGCCGACCTCGTAGTCGCCCGCGACGGAGGCCGATTCGTAGACGGCCAAGGGACTGATGTCGACCGACACGTCGTCGGCTTCGCCGTCGGCCGAGCCGGTGTAGGCGACTCCCAGAAACTGTGCCGCAAAGTTGCCGCGGGTCGTCGCCGCGTCGGTCGTCCACGGAAAGCTCGCCGCCGGCTTCACGGTGCCGGCGTCGAGATACAACAGGTCGCCCGGCTCGATGACGGTGGCCGACTCGACAGCGCACCGCACGAGCTGGACGAGGCCCGAACGGAAGGGAGTGATGGGCATGGTGGCGTTGAGGGTTGAGGGTTGAGGGTTGAGGGTTGAGGGTTGAGGGTTGAGGGTTGAGGGTTGAGGGTTGAGGGTTGAGGGTTGAGTGAGGAAGGGACTGTTTGATCAGAAGCCCGCCCGCTGCGCCGGGTGGGTCCGCTAATGGGGTCGTTCAGCGCCGTTTGATCGTTCGCACGAACTGGTCGTCGGCGATCGCATCGCGCGGCAGCGGGCGTCGCAGGAGGCTTGTCGGGCCTCTCGCAGCGAGACGTTCCGCGAGCCGGTCGCGTTCGGCGGCGGTCTGCCGAAGTTGTTCGGCGAGCTGTTCGAGTTTCGTTTGCGGTTCGTCATGGCGCTCCTGAGAAGGGATTGAAACGGTTCGTCTCCCCTCTCCCTGGGGAGAGG
>JBAQZJ010000502.1:0-1985 GCA_049790855.1 Planctomycetaceae bacterium
GCGGTCGCCAGACCGCGGACTTCGCGTCATTTCGGCAGGAAGATTCGCTCGTAGACGTCGGCCAACGACAGTTCGCAGCCGGGGGTCGGAAGTCGCAGAACGTCGTCCGCCTTCGAGAAATCTTCAAGCCGCCATTCGTTGCCGTCACGAACGTAGCGGTCGATCCAGAGGCGATCCTGCGCGACGATCAGGTAATCCGTCAGCGACGGGATGCGTCGATAGTTGTCGAGCTTCTCGCCGCGATCAATCCGGCGTGTCGACGGCGACAGGATTTCAACGATCACGAGCGGATTCAGCAGCGTGTCGGCCTCTTTGTCCTCCAGTTCGGGCGGTGAAGGGGCCACCGTCACGTCTGGATAGTAATACGGCCCCTGCGGAATCCGCACCCGCATGTCAGATTGATAAACCTCGAACGGACGACTTCGGATTTGTGACTGAACCGCGTAGAAGATATTACCCGCAATGAGAATGTGCGGACGGCTGGCCCCGACCATCTCGCGCACGTCCCCGTCGATGTACTCGTGTTTTCGCTGGGACTGCCGCTCGAAAGCGAGATACTCTTGCGAGCTAAGCCCGATGATCTGATCGGTCGCCATGACGTTCTCCGTGGCGCTTCGCTTATGGGGCGTGAGCGCCAGTTTACACGACGGACGCCGCGCGAAACCAGTGGCGTTCAGCGTCTTGCCGCGAACCTGCTGCATTGTCGGCCTCTCTCTTCCGACGTACACTGCGTTCTTCGTATTCGCACCTTTGAATTTGCTGAACATGTCGTCCACTTCACCGCAGAAATTCGAGACCCGCTGCGTCCACGTCGGCGTCGACAAGGACAAGGGGTTCAACAGCGCCACGACGCCGATCTACCCGTCCTCGACCTTCTACTGGGACGACCTGAAGACGCACCGCGGGTATGACTACACCCGCAGCGGCAATCCGACCCGCCGGGCGCTCGAAGAAAATCTCGCCAGCCTCGAGGGCGGCATCGACTGCCGGGCGACCTGCACCGGCATGGCGGCGGTCACGGCGGCCCTGTATTTGTTCAAGCAGGGCGATCACGTCATCGCCGGCCATGACATTTACGGCGGCACCTACCGTCTGATGCACGACGTTCTTGCCGGAACGGGCGTCTCCGTTTCGTTCGTCAACATGAACGACGCCGAGAACGTCCGCCGGGCGATCCGTCCCGAGACGAAAGGCGTCTGGATCGAGACGCCCAGCAATCCGCTGCTCAATCTCGTCGACATCCGCGCCATCACCGACGTCGCGAAGGAACGCGGCCTGATCGCGATCGCCGATAACACGTTTCTGTCTCCTTTGTTGCAGCGTCCCATCGAGCACGGGGTCGACGTCGTCGTCCACAGCACGACGAAATACCTCAACGGGCATTCCGACGTCGTCGGCGGAGCGGTGATCACGTCGAAGCAGGAGCACGCCGAACGCATCGCGTTCATCGTGAACGCCCTCGGTCTCGGCTGTTCGCCGTTCGATGCCTGGCTTGTGCTGCGAGGCGTCAAGACGCTCGGTCCGCGAATGGACGTCCATCAGCGGAATGCGATGGCGATCGCCCGCATGCTCCACGAGCACCCGCAGGTCGAGCGGGTCTACTACCCCGGCCTGCCCGACCATCCGCAGCACGAACTCGCCAAGCGCCAGCAGTCCGGATTCGGGGCGATGCTCAGCTTCGACGTGAAGGGCGACCGCGACTACGCCGAGCGCGTGCTGACGAGCGCGAAACTGATCCTGTTGGCGGAAAGCCTCGGCGGCGTCGAGAGCCTCTGGGAGTATCCGGAGACGATGAGCCACGCCTCGATGTCGGCCGAAGCCCGCCGGGCGGCCGGAATCAGCGACCGTACGATCCGGCTGTCGGTCGGTATCGAGCACGTCGACGACCTGATCGCCGATCTGCGTCAGGCACTCGACCGATAAGTCGCCAACAGAGCCGCGACCGTCAGGAAGCGTTTCTCGGCGTCCCCGCCTCGAGCGGGTGC
>JBAQZJ010000503.1:0-34941 GCA_049790855.1 Planctomycetaceae bacterium
ACCTGCCGGCTGACGGATCGAGCCGCCCGTGTCGCTGCCGAGCGCGAGCGGCGACATCGCGGCGGCGACGGCGGCGGCGCTGCCGCCCGATGAGCCGCCCGGTGCATGGTCAAGGTTCCAGGGGTTGTGCGTCTGTCGAAAGGCGCTGTTTTCGGTCGACGAACCCATCGCGAATTCGTCGAGATTCGTCCGTCCGATCAGCACCGCGTCAGCCTTGCGCAGCCGTTCGACCACCGTCGCGTCGTAGGGGCTGACGAACTTCTCGAGCATCCGGCTGGCGCAGGTCGTCGGCATGCCCTTCGTGCAGAGATTGTCTTTGATCGCGACGGGCAGGCCGGCGAGCGATCCGAGCGGTTCGCCGGCGATGCGCTTCCGGTCGACGGCCTCCGCCTGTGCCACGGCCGCCTCGCGATCGACATGCAGGAATGCCCCGATCGCGGCGTCCTGAGCTGCAATTCGATCGAGCAACGCTTCCGTCAGTGCGGCAGCCGTAACGTCGCCTGCTGAAAGGCCGGCGAGCAGTTCGCCAGTGGTGGCACCGACGATCGTCATTTCATGTCCTTTCACGCCTGCCGCACACGGCGGCGGCTACGGCGCCCGGCCTCAGCCCGCGTCCAGAATCTGTGGAACCAGGAAGTAGCGACCGTCGGTTTTCGGTGCGTTCGCGAGTGCCGCTTCTCTGGGCAACATCGGCGTCTCGACGTCGTCGCGGAAGACATTCGTCCGTTCGACGGCGTGCGCCATCGGCTCGACGCCCTCGGTGTCGACCTCTCCCAGACGCTCGACGTACCCGAGAATCGTCCCCAATTGCTGCGTCATGCGGTCGAGTTCCGGATCGCTCAGATGCAGTCGCGCAAGCAGGGCAACCTTCTCGACGTCACGGCGGGAGAGTTCGGCCATGGCTGGCGTCCTCGATTCAGCGCGAACACGGTCAGTGTCGCGAGTTTAGGAGAGCCGCTAGCGAGTTGCAATGAAGCGGAAATCGCGACGGTCCAGGTCACTTCCGCGTCAGCTAGCGCCATCAGTTCCTCCAAGGGAGAGTGACCAAGTCTCATCAAAATGACATTTCACTGGTGATATTCGACAAACTTTGGACACCTTACACGCTTCGGGAACGAAGATTTGTAGGTTTGTAGAGGTTGCAATGGGGTATTCCCGGCGGCACCGCCGTCGCGATGACGTCACATCGAGATTTTGTTTGAGACGCAAACATTGTCCTTGATTATGTTTACTGGTTTTTTTGCTGCCGGGGTTGACATTGCCGATTCGGATTGGCACGGCGCTCGCATATTGCGACAGTCATGATGCGGACGACGCCAGAATGATTCGGGATGGAACCGAACATGGCGTCGGGGAAACTCGGCCGGTTGACGCCGGCCCTCAGTGAAAGGACGAGGCCATGTTGGTTCTCACCCGCAAGCAGGGCGAAGTGATCCAGGTCGGCGACGGAATCACGGTCAAAGTGATCAAGACCGGCAAAGGCACCGTGAAGATCGGAATTGAAGCGCCGGCTCACGTCAAAGTGCTCCGTGGCGAGCTGCACGAGAAGGAAATGGCCGCTGCGGCCCACGAGCCGGTCCTCTTTCAGCGAACCGCCGGTCGGCCGGTCGCCGTCGACTACGCCGGTTACATCGCTCTCCCCCAGACTGCATGACGCCCGGCGTCGCACCACGCCTCTTCATTTCCTGACGCATGACGCAGAAAGGATTGCTGCCGTGACCACCACCCTCCTCACCTCCTGGCTGAAAAACGGCCGCCGGTTGCTGGGCGGCGCTGTGCTTGGATTGACGCTCACTGGGTCGGCATTCGCGCAGGTGACGCCCCTTCCCGGCGTTCCGAATTACCAGCATCTCTTCGACTCGCTTGGCGCGACCGAATCGGACTTCGACACGGCGTCGCAGGGCAGCCTTGCGAGCGATTTCGGTCCGAATCCCTCCGGACACGGTGCGCTCGGCCGGGTCTGGGATCACTCTCACGATCGCCACCAGACGCGCAAACCCGTCTTCGACGGGTCGGACCTCTGGCGCGAACCGGCCGACTTCAATTTCGACCATGGTCCCGTCAAGCCGGCCGAACCGACCGAGTCGGAAAAAGTCGACATGCGGCTGTCGGCCCGATACGGCAACCCCGCCGTCGAGCGGTTCATCAAGTCGATGAGTGCGAACAGATTCGCAGAGTTGTACATGGAAACGAGCCGGCTCATCGACGGCCGCCATATCGAACCGACGACCTACCAGGCGCGAGTCGAACAAGCCGTCGAGAATCTGCGGCACGCCGTCCGGAACGCTGAGTTCCGGCGCGTCTACGGATTGAATGTCTCTGCGGCTCAAGAGCAGGCATTCCTGCGAGAACTGGATGGCTACCTCGCGAATCAGCCGGTACGGTCGATGAACGAGGCACTGCGAGTCATGTCGGGCGTCGCGTCGATTGCCGGCCGGACACTGCAACTGTCGCCGAACGCGGTCGCGGCCGAGTTCATCTATGGAGCGACCGAATCGCTCGACAAGTACTCGGCGTTCAATCCCGAGGCCCCCTCGGCGATGCCGAGCGCTTCGACCGGGCTGGAAGACAGCGTCGTCGGCATCGGCGTCGAGATCAAGCCGCACGACGACGGCGTGATCGTGGTGAAGCCGCTTCGCGGCAGCCCGGCAGCACGGGCCGGTCTGCAACGGGGCGACGTCTTGACGAATATCAACGGCCGGAATCTCGGCGGTCAGTCGATGGACTTCGCGGTCGATCAGATTGCGGGCCAGATGGGTACGCCGGTGCTGATGACGATCCTTCGCGACGGCCGGTCGATGCAGGTTTCCGTCCGTCGCGAGCGGGTGCGGGTCTACAGTGTCAGCGAGGTGCAGATGATCGATCCGGACGGCAAAGTCGGCTACATCAAGCTCGACAAGTTCGCCGAGGCCACCTCCCAGGAGATGGACGAAGCGCTCTGGAGCCTGCATCGCCAAGGCATGCAGTCGCTGGTCATCGACCTGCGTGGCAACCCCGGCGGCTTGCTGACCACGGCGATCGAGCTGAGCGACAAGTTCCTGCCGACCGGCACGATCGTGAGCACGAAGGGTCGCACGGCCGCCGACAATACGCTCGAACAGGCAACCCGCCCGCAGACCTGGAAGACGCCGCTGGTGGTGCTCGTCGATGAAAACAGCGCTTCGGCCAGCGAGATCTTCGCCGCGGCGATACAGGAGAACGGTCGCGGGCTGATCGTCGGCCGCACGAGCTACGGCAAAGGCACCGTCCAGACGCACTTCCCGCTGCGAACGATCACCGGCAACCTGAAGATCACGACCGCCCGCTTCTACTCACCGACGGGGCGAGTGATGGCTGGTTCCGGAGTCACCCCCGACATCGCCGTGCGAAAGATGATCGACGACCAGACCGTCGTTCCTCTTTACGACGATGAAGATGTGCGACAGGCCCTGCAGGCGGCGAACGGATCGGATGTCCGGACACTGGCCGCAAATCCTGGCCGCAACGACCTGCTCAGCCGACGTTGACTTGGGTTGAGGGATGAGAGTTGAGGGTTGAGAGACGGGTTCGCCACGCTCCATGACGGAGCAAACAGTGGCAACAACGGGCGAACGACTCGCCCTGCCTGGCGTCGGCGACGGCTCAAGAAGACCCGTGTCCGACGGCGTGCAGTGTGACAGCAACGACGAAAGCAGCACCCCGGCTGCAAAGCAGCCGGGGTGCTGCGCTTTAGCACCGTCGGACAGTTCACGTCCGTGTTTCCCGCGAGCCGGCTCAAGAGGAGCCTTTCGAAGTCAGCGCCCCGACAGAGCCGCGACCGTCAGGGAGCGATTCTCGACGTGGGAACGCCGGCATGCGCTTCCTGACGGTCGCGGCTCGGATGACGCGCTATTTCGCGGAAGCGAAAGGCGGCGCCGCACGCGGGCCCTCCGTGAACGCTTCCGGCTGCTCGCCGGGATCCGTCCGACCATCGGCGGCGACCAGCAACCGGAAGTCGAGCCTCTTCGTTCGATCCGTTCCGGCCGATCAGGCATACACCGGGTTGCCGACCGGGTCATACAGACCCACCCAGCGAGGAGCGTTGTATCGCTCCATCGGCAAACCGGCCACGGCGGCGGCGCTGTCCGGGCAGCGATAGGCGCCGGAGTCGTTGCTCCACCAGTCGAGGAGCCCTTTCTTCTGACCAATTCTCCCGAAGGAGATCGTGCCCGCATACAGCACGTCTGTGGCCATATCCGCGATATGCGCGTGATTGAACCGTCCGGTCATGGTCATCGGCGGGGCCACGCGAAACTCTCCGTTTGACATGATCACGAATGCGTGGGCCATCGACGGGACCACACGCGCAGGCGCGTTGCCCTGTTGGACCGCGGCCATCTCGATTCGCTGGTTGGGCTGGTTGAAAACAATACTGCGGTCGAACCAGTAGTAGGGAATCACACCGCCGTTCTGGAGCTGTTTCGTGACATAGCGCGCCTGCGTTCCGGTCGTCCTGCCGGTCAACACCTCGGTTTCGACACGGCCGGACGCCAGCGAGGCATTCATGTCGAACTGCATCGGCAGGTGCCCTGTCCCGCCGTGCTGGATGCGTGCGTCCCACATCCGAGCCATGATTTGAACTTTCGACGGCATGCTTCTTATCCTTTCATGACGGGGGGCAATTCCCGAGCGCGAGGTGGCGACAGCCGGCGAAGCGCGGACAACAGCAGCCGACCCGACGCGGAGGCGCTGGCGAACAATGACCGCCATCGAACTGTCCAGACGCACTCCGGAGAGACGTGCCGTCGGGTCATCCAGTAACTGCCGGACGGCAACTCGTCGTTGAGCAGGGACGAACTCGCTCGATCTCCGCGCCGTCGCTCCCGGTGCCGCGGAACGCGGCAGGTCGAGCGGACCGCGAGACTCATCCCGCCATCATTCAGATGCGCCGGAGTGACAGCTCACTCTTCGTGTCGAAATTCACCGCCGGAAAGCGCGCCGTTTTTTCAAGCCGTGTTCTTCCGGTCGATCTCCGTTCGTGCTGCCCGCCTCTTCCGCCGCAGAAACCAGTATTGAACAGTCGGCGCCATCACCGCGAAACACAGCAGCACGGCATTGGGGAGCGAAATCAGGTCGATTGAACTACCCGAGTACCGCAACTCGGTCAGGTACGGCCAAAGACGGATCTGCGCCAAGACCCATGGAATCGACGCGATCGCCGACAGCACGTATGACGTGTACAGCACCGTGGGCCATCGGAACTTCTTGCCGGCCAACGCAAGAGCCACCAGAAGGGCATAGACTGCCCCAATCGATGTTCCCAATAACAGGAGCAGCATGGCTTCAAATTGTGCGGAGTCGCTTTCCGTGTGCATCATCGCGGCGTTCCCCGGATCAGCGTTGGCAGAGCCGGCTGCAATTAAACCATACCGGCAGCCCGCTGTCACAAGGGAGCGCTTCTCGATGTGGGGACGTCGGCAAGCGCTCCCTGACGGTCGCGGCTCGGTTGGCGGGCGCCCTCTCGCGGGCGTGGCAGGCGACGCTCAATCCGCGTCCTTCCTCCGCAGCACCAGCACCGAGCAGTGGGCGTGGCGGATGATGCGTTCGGTCGTTGAGCCGAGGAGCAGGCGCTTCAGGCCGTGGTAGCCGTGGGAGGGGACGATGATCAGGTCGGCGGCGACCTGCTTCGCGTAATCGGTCGTTTCGATCCCGGCGTCGCCGGCGAGAATCACCGGTTGGGCGCCTGCGGCACCGACGTCGGCGAGCAGCTTCGTCAATCGTTCCTTCGCGGCGGCTTCGCGGGTTTCGTGCGAGGCGGTGGGCGGAACAAGCCCATGCAGCGAGGCGTCGATGTCGAGCGGATACAGCACATGGACGATGTGCAGGCCGCTCGGGTCGTCGACGCGCTCCAGCCCGGCACGGATCGCATCGGAGGTGTCGTCCGAGAAATCGACGGGAACGACGACGGTCGGATGGCGGAGAGGAATCATGGCGGTTTCCTTCAGAGCCGCGACCGTCAGGGAGCGCTTGCCGGCGCTCTCGCGTCGAGTAACGCTTCCTGACGGTCGCGGCTCTGATTGGTCAGGGTGCGGCATCGTGGCGCCTAATCGGCTAGTCGGCGTCGACAGTGTCGCCGGTGTCGATCGCCGGCGGGCCGTGCAGCGATTCTTCGACTTCGACCGGCGGCAGCGTGAGCACGCGGTAGAAGCACCACGCCGTGCCCGCCAGCACGCCGCCGACCGAGACGATCATCATCACCCAGCCTTCGGGTCTCATTTCGGCTCTCCGGTCGTCGGAGGTTGTTCGGCCAGCGCGGCGGCGAACCGTCCGTCTTTGTCCCAGCGCTTGCCGGCGATATGGACGAGCAGCAGCAAGAACACGGCGACGATGAAGATGAACCCGATCGTGACCTGCGCCTCTGCGCTCTCGCCGATCGCCTTCACGTAACCGGGTACGTTCTGAACGCAGAAGAAGGCAAAGATCGTCAACAGATACAGCGGCGCGACGTACTTCAGATTGTACTGTACGAACCGCGGCACGCGGATGTGTGCGCCTTCATGCAGTGCCGCCTCGCCCTTGTCGATGCCGAGCACCCAGCCGTAGATCGTCACGAGAATTAAGGCGAAGACGAAGATCGCCACGCTGCCGACCCAGAAGTCCATCGTGTCCAGCGCGGCCAATCCCTTCGAGAACCAGACGACGAAGAACGTGCCCATCGCCGTGATCAGGCCGAGCAGCGTCGCGGAGGCATGTCGCTTCAGACCGAAGCCCTCTTCGAGAAAGGCGATGACCGGTTGCAGCATCGAGATGCTGCTCGTGATCGCGGCCAGAAACAGCATGAAGAACCACAGGAAGCCGAACATCCGGCCGAGCGGCATCTGGGCGAACACGTTCGGCAGGGCGACGAAGCCGAGCTTGAATGTCGACCCTGCGAAATCGCCGGTCGCGAGTCCGAGGAACAGGAACGCCGCCGGCAGGGTGATCAGCCCGCCGAGGCAGACTTCAAAGAACTCGTTGGTCGTGCAGGCGGTCAGGCTGCCGAGCGCGACGTCGTCCTTCCGCGACAGGTAGCTGGCGTAATTGATGATCACGCCGAAGCCGACCGAAAGGCTGAAGAAAATCTGCCCGGCGGCAGCGATCCAGGTCTTCGCATCACCGAGGGCCCGGAAGTCGGGATTCCACATAAATCCGAGACCTTCGGTGACGGACTGATCCGGTGCGGAGGCCGGCGGCGAGAGAGTCAGGACACGGACGAGGACGCAGAGCGCACAAAGAGCCATCAACGGCATCGCGTACTTGCAGAAGGTCTCGATGCCTTTGCTCACGCCGCGATAGATCAGGAAGAAGTTCAGTCCGAAGACGAACACGAGCATCAGCAGCAGTTCGAGACTCGTCGAACCGAGCAGAAATCCGTTCTCGGCGGTGCCGACGTACGAATCGAAGAACCCCGTATACTTCTCCGGCTGACTGCCGAGCATCAGGTCGCCGTCAATGTAGTTCCAAGCGTAGCAGAGACACCAGGCTTCGATGAAGACGTAGTACATGTAGATGACGAGCGGAATCAGTAGCCCTAGCACTCCGATGTAACGTGCGCCGGGACGTCGGCAGATCGCGCCGAGGATGCCGGGGGCCGAGTTGAAGCCGCGCGTGCCGCCGTAGCGGCCCATCGTCCATTCGGCCCAGGCGAGCGGAATGCCGACGATCAGCAGCGTGATGAAGTAGGGAACCATGAAGGCCCCGCCGCCGTTCTGAGCGGCCTGGCCGGGAAACCTCAGGAAGTTCCCGAGGCCGACGGCAGAGCCGGCGACCGCCATGATCACGCCGAGGCGGGAGGCCCAAGCTTCCGGCGTCCGGGTTCCTTGAGCCACGTGTCGCTCCAGAACGTGATGAATTGCTGCGTCGGAACTCAGGCGAGGTGCCGATCCGGAAATGCTGCGGGATCATAACATCAACGATCGTGCGGAGAAGCAACTGTTTGCGGAGCGAGACACCCGTCAGAGCCGCGACCGTCAGGGAGCGCCGACGGGCGTGGGGGTGTCGAGTGACGCTCCCTAACGATCGCGGCTCTGTGAAGGGGCGTCCATTTCCGCTGCGTCAATTGTCAAAAACCCGGTCCGGCCGTATGATCGAGCGAGCCATGTTCGTGTCCGCCGCGACGACCGACCGACTTGATTCCGCCGATCGCGAGTTCCTTCGCCGTCTGCATCGGAGAGAATCCGCGACGATCCAGGAACTGTGTGAAGACGTGGGAGTGACGGCGACAGCGGTTCGGCAGCGACTTGGTCGCTTGGTCGCGGCGGGTTTCGCCGATCGACGGGAAGTTCGCGAAGGGCGGGGTCGCCCGCATCATGTTTATACGGTGTCGGATCGCGGCCTGCGGGAACTCGGCGACAACTACTCGGAGTTGGCCGCGATCCTGTGGGACGAGTTGCGGTCGATTCCCGACGGGCGGGTCCGCAGCGCGATCCTGTCGCGGATTCAGGAAACGCTCGCCGAGCGGTATGGCCGCGGCGTCGACGGACGCACGATTCCCCAACGCATCGAACAGCTTCGCCGGCGGCTCGCCGAGTGCGGTTTCGACGTCGAGGTCGATGCCCAGGGCCTGTTGCCGATACTGCGTGAGAACAACTGCCCGTATTACGATCTCGCCACGACCGATCCGGCGATCTGCGAGTTGGAACAACGAGTCTTCGAGCGGGTACTCGGAACGAGCGTGGCGTTGACGCAACGTTGCGTCGACGGCCACCATTGCTGCGAGTTTCAGGCAGGAGGCCCGACCGCATCATGAGTCACACACCCTGGATCGACGGCCGGTTCGACGAGAACGTCATTACGACGTCGCTCGAACAGACGATGAACTGGGCCAGGGCGAACGCCTGCTGGCCGATGACGTTCGGAATCGCCTGCTGCGCGATCGAGATGATGGCGACCGGCGCCAGCAAATACGACCTGGAGCGGTTCGGCTGCGGGGCGTTCCGCTCGACGCCGCGACAAGCCGACCTGATGATCGTCGCCGGCACCGTCACGTTCAAAATGGCGAGCCGCATCAAGCGGCTCTACGAACAGATGCCGGAACCGAAATACGTGATCGCGATGGGCGCCTGCACGGTCGGCGGCGGTCCGTACTTCAAGCACGGGTACCATGTCGTGAAGGGCGTCGACCTCGTCGTGCCGGTCGACGTCTATGTGCCCGGCTGCCCGCCGCGACCCGAGGCGCTGCTCGAAGGGCTGATGCGACTGCAGGAGAAGATTCAGGCGAAGAAGCTGACGCGCGGCGGCCACGAGGTGCTGCCGGTGCCGCATCACAGCGGCCACGTCCGGCTGCCGGATGACCCGTGCGACGCCGAATACGCCGAGACGGGGGAGCCTGTCGCCAGGTAATGTCGCCTTTCGCGGAGCGAAAGGCGACAAAAAGGTGACCGGACGGAGCGTGTAAGCGACATCGATCGCGGAAACGACACATTAGAACATCGAGACACATCCCCTCGCGGAAGGAATGAGCAGCGACGAAATGAGCACGTTGAAGATCGAAAACCTGTACGTGTCGGTCGCCGGCACTCCGATCCTCAAGGGCGTCGACCTCGAGATCAACTCGGGCGAGATTCACGCCTTGATGGGTCCGAACGGCTCCGGCAAGAGCACGCTGGCCTACGCGCTGGCAGGGCATCCTTCTTACGCAGTGACCGACGGCTCGGTCGAGATCGACGGCACGAACATACTCGAGCTGGAAGCCGACGAACGGGCGCGGCTGGGAATGTATCTCGCGTTCCAGTACCCCGTCACGATTCCGGGGGTGAAGGTCGCCGACTTCCTGCGGCACGCCGTGTCGAACATTCGCAATCCCGAACGCAAGGAAGGCGGCGATTTGATTTCCATGCGGGAATTCCGCAAAGAGCTGTACGAGCATCTCGACGCGCTGGGCGTCGATCGGAACTTCGCCCGGCGGTATCTCAACGAGGGCTTTTCGGGCGGCGAGAAGAAGCGGATGGAGATCGTCCAGATGGCGATGCTCCGCCCGCGTTTCGCGATCCTCGACGAGACCGACAGCGGCCTCGACACCGACGCGGTGAACGTCGTCAGCGAAGGCGTCCAGCGGCTCTCGACCGCGAACCAGATGGGCGTGCTGATCATCACTCACCACGAACGGCTGCTGCAGTACAACATCCCGCTGCGCACGCACGTGATGCTCGCCGGCCGCGTCGTCGAGATGGGCGGGCCGGAATTGGCCCACGAACTGCACAGCGAAGGTTACACGGGCATCCGCGAGCGTCATCCCGACGCGGCGGCAGAGGAGCGCGAGAAGCAACAGCGCGAGACCGTCGCGACGGCGTGAATTCGACAGCGTCGCGGCTTCCGAGGAATTTACAAGCACCCGATGAGGTGATTGCTGTGGCAACGGATACGATTCTCAAAACCGACGTCGGCGTCGGAGACTACCAGTACGGGTTTCACGACCCGACCGACAAGTACGTCTTCAAGAGCCGCAAGGGACTCGACAAGCAGATCGTCTCGCAGATCAGCGAGATGAAGCACGAGCCCGAGTGGATGCGGCAGTTTCGGCTCGACGCGCTGGAGACGTTCTTCAAGAAGCCGATGCCCAACTGGGGCGGCCGGCTCGCCGATCTCGATTTCCAGAACATCTTCTACTACGTTCGCGCCAGCGACCGGCAGGAGAAGAGCTGGGACGACGTGCCGGACGACATCCGCAAAACTTACGATCGGCTCGGCATCCCCGAGGCCGAAAAGAAGTACCTCGCCGGCGTGAAGGCGCAGTACGAGTCGGAAGTCGTCTACGGCAGCCTCAAAGAGGATCTCTCCGCAAAGGGGGTGATCTTCACCGACACGGACAGCGCCTTGCGGGACCACCCGGAGCTGTTCCGCGAATACTTCGGCACGGTCATTCCGAGCGAGGACAACAAGTTCGCCGCGCTCAACAGCGCCGTCTGGAGCGGCGGGAGCTTCATCTACGTCCCGCCGGGGGTGAAGATCGACTTTCCGTTGCAGGCCTATTTCCGCATCAACAGCGAGAACATGGGCCAGTTCGAACGGACGCTGATCATCGTCGACGAAGGGGCGAGCGCGCACTACGTCGAGGGCTGCACCGCGCCGACCTACACGACCGACAGCCTGCACTCGGCGGTCGTCGAGGTGATCGTCAAGCGGAACGCCCGGTTTCGCTACACGACGATCCAGAACTGGTCGAACAACGTCTACAACCTCGTCACGAAGCGGGCCTACGCCTACGGCGACTCGCTCATGGAGTGGGTCGACGGTAATCTCGGCTCGCAGTTGACGATGAAGTACCCGGCCGTGTTCCTGATGGAACCGGGGGCGCGGGGCGAAACGCTGTCCATCGCCTTCGCGAACCATGGCCAGCACCAGGACGCCGGGGCGAAAATGGTCCATATGGCCCCCGATACGTCGAGTCGCATCATCTCGAAGTCGATCTCGAAGGGCGGCGGCCGCGCGAGCTACCGCGGCCTCGTGAAGGTCGCCAAGGGGGCCGAGCGCAGCCGGAGCAACGTCGTCTGCGACGCGCTGATCCTCGACCCGCAGAGCCGCAGCGACACCTATCCCTACATCGAAGTCGAGAACGAAAACGTCGCGATCGAGCACGAAGCGAGCGTTTCGAAGATCGCCGAGGAACAGCTCTTCTACCTGATGAGCCGCGGCCTGAGCGAAGCCGAGGCGTCCAGCATGATCGTCACCGGCTTCATCGAGCCGCTCGTGAAAGAGCTGCCGATGGAGTACGCCGTCGAGATGAACCGGCTGATCGAGTTGCAGATGGAGGGGAGCGTGGGATGACACCCGGCGTTTCGACCGAACCGCCGCATCACGAGGAGATCGGGTTGACGTCAACCGCCGTCGTACGCCGCTTTACCGTCGACGAGTACCTCGCGATCGAACGCGACAGCGAGACGAAGCACGAGTACTACGCCGGCCAAATCTTCGCGATGGCTGGCGCCAGCGAGGCGCATAACCTCGTTTCGGGGAACCTCATTCGCACGATTGGCAATCACCTCGTCGATCGCGACTGTCGTCTCTATCCGAGCGACATGCGGGTCGTGCTGCCGACAGGGCTCTATACCTATCCGGATGCAACCGTCGTTTGCGGACCGCGCGACATCGAGATGCGTGGCGGTTTAGACACGTTGAAGAACCCGACCCTGCTCGTCGAGGTGCTGTCGAAATCGACGGAGGCTTATGACTTGGGCGTCAAGTTCGATCACTACCGCACGATTCGGTCGCTGGAGGGCTACTTGCTCCTCCGTCAGGATCGGGCACGGGCCTACCACTACCGTCGGCAAGAGGACGGCAGCTGGAACCTGACGACGGCCGACGGATTGGACAGTGCGGTTTCCTTGCCGGAGATCGGCCTCACTTTGCCCTTGACCGAATTGTTTTCGAAAGTTGATTTCCCGCCGGTTTCGGATGACTTTGAGCCTGATCTCACCCCTCCGGAATCTCACCCCGCCGGCCCTTGGATCCGATGACGTTAACGACAACGACCACGCCGCTTCCCCGCACCTTTGACGAAGCGGCCTTTGAATCCTTCCTCGCCACGCGCCAGGAACCCGAATGGGTGACGGTTCGCCGCCGGCAGGCGTTCGCGATCCTCCAGGACAAGTTCGAGACCGAACTCGATCCTGAAGAATGGCGACGTGTCAATCTGCGGCTGTTTCGGCCGAATGAGTTCGCGATCCAGCCGCAGGCGGGAGGCTCCGCAGGATTCGACACGAGTCTGCAACGTGCGGCCGAGTTCGGCGGGCGAGTCATCCATTGCGACGGGCACGCGCAGGCATCGGAGCTGTCCGAGGAACTGCGGGCGGCCGGCGTCGTGTTCGGCGATCTCAACGAACTGATTCACAGCCACGGCCAATTGCTCGAACGCCATCTCTTTTCGGCGGTGAAGCCGGAGACGGACCGTTTCTCGGCGTGGCACGCGGCGTTCTGGACCGGTGGGACGGGTCTTTTCGTTCCTCAAGGAACGAAGGTCGATCGGCCGCTGCACAGCCTGATCGGCCTGGCGGCTGCTGGAGCCGCGGATCTTTCGCACACGCTTGTCGTGCTGGAAGAAGGCGCTTCGGCGTCTCTACTCGAAGAAACGGCGTCGATCGGGGGCGAGATCGGGCTGCATCTCGGTTCCGTCGAATTGATTCTCGGCCAGGGTGCGAATCTGCGGTATGTCCAGTTACAGAACTGGAACGACAAATCGTTTCATTTCGCCCACCAGGCCGGCCGGGTCGCCGCGGACGGCCAATTGCAATGGACGGTCGGCGGACTGGGCGCGAAGCTCGCCCACGTTCACCAGGACGTCATCCTCGATGGGCGCTCGGCGTACGCCGAAGTCAACGGACTGACCTTCGCCGTCGGACGGCAACAGCTTTCGTATTATACGCAGCAGAACCACGAGGCGCCGGACACGCGTTCCGACTTGCTCTACAAGACCGTCCTTCGCGACCGGGCGCACGTCGTCTGGCGGGGAATGATTCGTGTCGAGCCGGAAGGCACGCGCACGGACGGCTACCAACGATGCGACTCGCTGATGCTCAGCGACACGGCCCGTAGCGACAGCATTCCCGGCCTGGAGATCGAGACGGACGACGTTCGCTGTACTCACGGGGCGACGACGGGCCGCGTCGACAAAGAACAGCTCTTCTATTGCCGGTCGCGCGGGCTGACAGAGTTCGAAGCGATGCACATGATCGTCGAAGGCTTCTTCCACCAGGTTTACGATCGCATTCCCGTCGAGGCGGTTCGCGACGTCTTGGGCGCCGCCGTCGAAAAGAAACTCGGCATCGGATGAGGGTTGAGGGACGAGAGTCGAGAGTTCTCGTCCCCCGCCTCTTTTCAACCCTCGTCTCTCAACCCTCGTCTCTCAACCCTCGTCTCTCAACCCTCGTCCCTCGTCTCTCGTCTCTCAACTCTCGTCTCTCAACTCTCAACTCTCAACCCTCCCATGCCTGCCGAAAGCGAATTGATCGACGCTCTGAAGGACGTGATCGATCCCGAGTTGATGATCAACATCGTCGATCTCGGCTTGGTCTATTCCGTCGAACAGAACGAGCGCACGGTGAACGTCGAAATGACGTTGACCAGCCCGGCCTGCCCGGCCGGACCGCAGATCATCCATCAGGCGAAGATGGCGCTCGAAAAGTTCGACGACGTCGACAAGGCCGAGATCCGTCTCACGATGGAACCGCCCTGGTCGCCAGAGCGGATGACCGACGATGCCCGAGACCAGCTCGGAATCTTCTGAAGCGGCCTTCCAGATGCGGCGGTCGAAATTTCGCTGGAACATGGGTTCCAGCGCATCATTTCCGATCAGGGGGTTGCGGCGTCGGATTCGCGCGGCATACTCATCACCATCCGCAGCGGCGGTCGAAGCGGACGGACCTTTCTCGAACGAGGAGGAACGAGCGATGGTGGCGGACCGGTCATGCGAGTGGTGCGACGGCGTGACTCGTCGTCGATTCGTCCAGACGGTCGGGGCAGGCGTCGCGATTGCCGCCTTACCGCGACGCCGATCGCGCCGAGGTCGATCGCTGCCTCACCGCTCAGGGCGGGCTGGAAGAATGCCGCCTGTCGTTTTACGAGACGGGCGACATCGGTGAAAACAAGGTCTGGGACAACTGGCGGCTGGAAGGCCCGGCATTCGTCGGGTACTTCCGCGGCGCACCACATGTGCATGTCGGGGTGAACGTCGCCGACTCTTCGGCGGCAAAGATCACTACCGCCGATTGACGATTGACTGTTGCTGTGGCAGTTGTCGTATGGCCTGTTCTCGTGGTTCCGCATTTCGCGGTTTATCTTTCCACGGCGGATCGATTCCGTTATTAATTCCATGCCACCGTCCGCTGGGCCGCACGTGCGGCTTTCCTGACGTTCCAATCTCCGTTCCGAGCAGCGCGGGCGGGGAGCCTTCAGCGAGTTCCAACGTGCCCGAACACGCCTGTCGCGATGATGAAATCCGGATCTCGGGGCTGCAGCTTCCGGAGGACGCGACGACAGGGATCCCGGCGGCGCCCCACGCGCTGGCGGTCTGTCAGACGACGACCTATCGCTGGTCGCTCGCCGACGACCTTGCCCGTTATGCGCGAGCGGGGATCGGGGGCATCGGCCTGTATCGTCCCAAAGTGGACGAGGTCGAGGAGGAGGTCGCCATCGACCTCGTTCGCTCGTCGGGATTGAACGTGTCGAGCCTGTCCTGGATCGGCGGTTTCACCGGCTGCGACGGTTCGCGGCAAGCCGACGCCGTATTTGACGCCGCGGAAACGGTGCGGCTGGCGTCGGCCGTCGGCGCCGGGACGGTGGCGGTCGTCAGCGGCGGCGTCGGGCAACACATTCTCAAGCACGCGCGGCGGCTGCTGGTCGATTCGCTTCGACTGGCGTGCGATCATGCGGCAGAGCTTGACGTCCGGCTCGCACTTCATCCCTTTTCCGCCGCACAATCGCGAAATCGGACGGTGCTGACGAACCTCGACGAGACGCTCGCCGCCATTACGGCGACAGGCCGGTCGAATCTGGGGTTGATCTTCGATCTTGCGGAACTGGGTCGCGAACCGAATCTCCTCGAGCGAATTCCCGACGTCATGCGATACGTTCACGTCGTGAGATTGTCGGATCGCCGCCACCGCCCCATCGGGGTTCGGCAGGAATGCGACTCTCCGCCGGCGGTCTCGGCCGTCGTGCGGGCATTCGTCGACGCCGGATATGACGGACCGTTCGAGTTTGACCTTTGGTCCGATTACGACCGGCCTTCGACCGACTACGAGGCGCTCCTCGTTTCGATTCGGTCGCGATTCGACGCTTACGGAATCGACGTCGACGTCGATGAGTAATCGAGAGGTCCGCTGAGCCTGACCGTGAACGGACGCGGGGCGTCGGACCGTCGGGCTTCTTTTTTCTCCGCGGAGGCGAATCCGTACGCTGAAGTCCATATAATCCGCAACGACACGCCGGCCTTCCCTCCTTGCGTCCTGCCGGCTTGCCATCGCCGCCCCGCCTTCCCGCGGTGATCGTCTTGTTGCGGAGCCTGGCCGATGTCTCCTGATGTTTTCTCTCTCGACGAATTAGCCCGCCACCTCGGTCGTGACCGTCGCGAGATCGAGCGCCTCGCCAACCGCGGTCGGATCCCCGGACGAAAGACCGAGAGCGGCTGGGTTTTCCACGAGCGTGAAATCACGCAGTGGCTCGAGCGGGAACTGCGCGAATACACCGATCCGGAACTCAAGGCGCTCGAGCAGTCTCTCCAGTCGGAGGAGTTGCAGGCGGAGGTTCCGGTCAGTTCGCTGCTGCGCCCCGAGACGGTCCAGGTTCCGCTCGAAGCGCGGACGAAGCGGTCGGTGCTCGAAGGTCTCGTCGAAGTCGCGGGGCGAACCTGGCAAGTCTGGGAGCCGGCGACGGTGCTGGCGGCGGTGCAGGACCGTGAAGAGGCGTTCTCGACAGTCTTCGAGGAAGGCGTTGCAATCCCGCACCCGCGCAACCCGTTGCCCCAGTGTCTGGGAACCTCGGTGGTCGCATTCGGCCGGACGCTTCAGGGCGTTCCGTTCGGCGGACCGGGCGGCGGGCTGACGACGATGTTCTTTCTTGTGCTGTGTCGCGATTCTCGAACCCATCTCCAGGTGCTGGCCCGGCTGGGGCGAATGTTCCGACATCCCGGCTTCCTCGATGAATTGGGAAGCTCGGAGTCGTCGGAAGACGCTTATCGATTGATCGGTGACGCCGACCGGGAGATTGGCAGTGGTGCGTGAATTCGCATGCGGCGTGGCAGTTGTCCCAGGCCGAGAGCCGGGTTAGGCTTCGGGAAAACCCGCCGGAACCGATCGCCGACGACGCCATGCCTGCCGAGGAACTTCCCACGCCGCTGGATGTGATCGCCGTCGGGGCACATCCCGACGACGTCGAAATTGCCTGCGGCGGCACGCTCGCCAAGCTCGTCCGCCAAGGTTATCGAGTCGGCATCGTCGACCTGACGGACGGCGAGCCGACGCCGTTATCGCCCGGCCCGGAAGTCCGGCTTGCCGAAGCGGCCGAGGCCGCGAAGATTCTCGGCGTTCATCATCGCGAGACGCTCGAACTGCCAAATCGACGATTGTTCGACTCGTTCGAGACGCGTGTCGCGCTCGCCAAGGTGTTTCGCCGCCATCGTCCGAACGTCGTGCTGGGAATCGCCGCCAAGACCCCACTCGCTTCGCCCGATCATTGGCAGGCGATGCAGATCACGGACGCGGCGGTGTTTTACTCGCGGCTGACGAAGTGGGACGAGCAGTTCGACGGGCTGCCGGTGCATTCGATCCGACGACTCGTCTGGTATCCGCTGGGATACCAATCGCTGACATTCCCGGAAGGCGGCGGTTACTTTGTCGTGGATGTTTCCGACACCTTTGCGTTAAAATTGGAAGCGATCCGCGCCTATCAGACGCAATTTCCCCCGGCCAAGGAACGGGTCTACCGGCTCATCGAAGGGCAGAACACCTTCTACGGCAGCAGCGCCGGATTCGCGCAGGGCGAGTTGTTCATCACGGCGTCGACATTGGGAGTCGAGGATCTCGTCAAGACAGTCATGCCCGTCGCCTGACGGCGACGAACCTTTCCGGGGGATCGGTCCGATGACGAACCCCTCGGAAAGAAACAATTCGATCGCGGAACGCGGCCGGCATTCCCGGCCCGACACACTGAAAACGCAGGTCACCATGGTCCGTGTCCGCTCCGGCTTCGTCAGCATCACCGGGAACTTCCGGGAGAACAACGAAGACGGCGTGATTGCGGATGCCGACCAACGATTCTTTCTGGTCGCGGACGGGATGGGCGGACAGGCGGCCGGCGAGAAGGCCAGTTCGCTGGCGATCGAACTGATCCCCGATCGGCTGCTGCAATCATTGACGTTCAACGGCGATTCGCCGCAGCAGGTCACCGAGGCGATCGACCGGGCCGTTGAACATGCCAACGCCGAGATCATGGCCCTCGGGCAGGTCGATCCCGCGTACAACCAGATGGGCACGACCGTCGCCTTTCTGATCAACGATCGCGACGCCGTGTACGTCGGCGGCGTCGGCGACAGTCGCGTCTACCAGCTCTCGGGCGAGTCGTTCACGCAGCTGACGACCGACCATTCGCTCACGCAGGCGCTCCGCGATGCCGGTACGATCACGGATGAAGAGGCCCGCACCCACCGGTACAAAAACGTGCTCTACCGGTATCTCGGAACCAAGGACGGTGGACGCGGAACCGATGCCAAGGCCGTTTCGCCGCAAAAGGGAGATCGGTTCCTCATCTGTTCGGACGGCGTCACTGACGGTTGTGACGCCCCGATGCTCCGAAAACTGATTGCAGAAGCTGCCGACCCGCAACAGGCGGCGGAATCGATCGTGCGCGCGGCTCAGGACGGCGGTTCGCGCGATAACATCAGCTGCGTGACCGTTTTCGTCGACGGCTGATACGCTCCGCTTCCCGTCGGTGATCGCCAGTTCGCCATCATCGAACCGTCGCGGGCCGCGTGACCCGTTTTTCGACAGGGGTCGACCATCGAGCGCCGGAATCTTTTCTCCGGTTTGTCAGGTTTCGCGCACCAGCGCGTCCTAGACTTTCCCGAAAATCCGGGGATGATGAACAGAAGGCCGGTTGCGATTCAGGCGCCGGCCCCCTTCCCTCCCGGGTTCCCCACCCAGCTGTTTTCGGAGAATTGGGATGCTCTGCACGGCTTATCGCGTTGCATCGATCGGATTTTTCGGCGTTGTTGCGGCGGCGTTGTCGCCGGCGAACGCCGCCGATGAGAAGCCGCCCGAGTTCCCTCCGCACGCCACCGTGCTGGAAGGCTTCGAGAAGGTCGTCTCGCAAGTGCCCGACGACGATAAGCCGCTTTGGACGCTCTACACGCGCGAGAAAGACCAGCAAGTCTACGCCGAGCTGCCGTCGAACTTCGCGTCGCAGAAGTACTTCATCGCCCTGACGGTCGCCAGCGGCGACACCTACGCGGGACTTCAAGGACGCGACCTGTACGTCTACTGGCGGAAGTACAACAAGCGGCTCGCGCTCATCCAGCCGAACGTCGAAATTCGCTCGACCGGCGACGATCAGTCGAAAGCGTCGATCAAGCGCCTGTTCACCGACACGGTGCTGCTCGATGTGGCGATCGCCACGATGGGACCTGGCGGCGGGCCGGTGATCGACCTCGACGAACTGTGCGTGAATCAGGCGACGCGGTTCTTCGGCGCGCAAGCGGTCAACCGGGAAATCCGCGGGCTGCACTCGATCGCGAAGGCCAAGGCGTTCCCTCAGAACGTCGAGGTGGCGTTCGAGGTGCCGAACTACGCTGGTCGTCTCCAGAAGCTGCATTATTCGATCAGCGTGATTCCCGAGAATCCGTCGTTCAAGTCGCGCGAGGCCGATGAACGGATCGGCTATTTCACGACGGCCTATTCGGATCTCGGCAAGTACGTCGACGACGAAGTACGAACGCGGTATATCAACCGCTGGCATCTCGAGAAGGCCGATGCGTCCCTGACGCTCAGTCCGCCGAAACAGCCGATCGAGTTCTACATCGAACATACGACGCCGATCCGCTACCGCCGCTGGGTCCGCGAGGGCATCCTGTCGTGGAACAAGGCGTTCGAGCAGGTCGGATTGATCGATGCGATCGTCGTCCATCAGCAGGATTCGGCGAAGGGCGTCGAGCGGCACATGGACAAGGATCCCGAGGACGTCCGCTACAACTTCGTCCGCTGGCTCAACAACAACGAAGGCACCGCGATCGGGCCAAGCCGCATCAACCCGATGACGGGAGAGATTCTCGACGCCGACATCATTTTGACGGACGGCTGGATCCGCCATTTCCGGATGCAGTTCGAGAAGGTGCTGCCCGAGATCGCGACCGCATCGTTCGACGCCGACACGCTCGCGTGGCTGGCCGATCATCCGAACTGGGATCCGCGCGTCAGGCTCGCGCGACCCTCCGAACGCGACCGGATCATCGCCGAGCTTGCGAAGCAGGCTCGGCAACCCCTCTCCGGCCATCCTGCCGGTGTCAGCCGGGATCAGTTCTTCGGGACACAGGAGTTTGACGGATTGATCGGCCGCACGAGCCAGATCAACGGTTTGTGTCTCGCCGCCGAAGGCCGCGCGTTCGACGTGGCGCTGATGCGAATGCATATGCAGATCGCGCTCGCCGCCGCCGATCCCGTTCAGGCCGAAAAGCCGAAAAAGGACGACGAAAAGAAGGAGCCGATGATCGACGGCATGCCCGAATCGTTCATCGGTCCGTTGCTCGCGCAACTCGTCGCCCACGAAGTGGGCCACACGCTCGGCCTGCGGCACAACTTCAAGGCGTCGGCGCTGAACACTCTCGCCGAGATGAATTCCGAAGAGTTCAAAGAGGCGGAGTCCCCGCTCGTCGGATCGGTGATGGATTACACGCCGATCAACATCCGACCGACCGAGGCGGAGCTTCAGGGACCGTTCGCCATGCAGGGGGTCGGCCCCTACGACATGTGGGCCATCGAATACGGCTACACGTTCGCAGCCGATCTGAAGCCGATTCTCGCCCGCGTCGCCGAACCGGAACTCCAGTACGCGACCGACGAGGACGCCGTCGGCCCTGACCCGTTGGCCCGGCGGTACGACTTCGGCAAAGATCCGCTTGCTTACGCGAATTCTCAGGTGGCTCTTGCGACGTATCATCGCAATCGGCTGATCAAGCATTTCGTCGAAGACGGGGACAGCTGGGCGAAAGCTCGCGAAGGGTACGAACTGACGCTCGCTTTGCAGTTCCGCTCGGTCGACTCCATGGCGAACTGGGTCGGCGGCACGTTCGTCCATCGCGACAAGAAGGGCGATAAGAACGCCCGCCCGCCGCTGGTGCCGGTTCCTGCGAAAGACCAGCGAGAGGCGCTCGCCTTCGTGATCGAGAATACGTTCAAGGACGATGCGTTCGGACTGACCCCCGAATTGATGCGGCACCTCACCGTCGACAAGTGGCTCGACGGTGACGACTGGATGACGGCGTTCGACGATTCGACGTGGCCGGTGCATGACCGGATCATGGGGCTGCAGGCGTCGACGTTGACGCTGCTGATGAACCCGACCACGCTCCGCCGGGTCTACGACAACGAAGTCGCCATTCCGAGCGATCAGGACGCCTTGACGCTTGCCGAATTGATGAAGACGATCCGCGATTCGATCTGGGCCGAGCTTGGCTCGAAGCCCGAGAAACAGTTCACACCGCGCGATCCGATGATCTCGAGCCTGCGACGGAACCTGCAGAAGGAGCACCTGAGCCGGCTGATCGACCTGGCGATGCCCGGCGCGGGCAATGCCGCCGCCTTCAAGCCGATCGCCGACCTCTCGCAACTTCAGCTTCGCGAGCTTGCGGTGGAGATCAAGGGTTGCCTCGACGACTGCGACGGCAAGGCCGACCCTTACACCAAGGCCCATCTGACCGAAACGCTCGACGTGATCGAAAAGGCTCTCAACGCGGAGTTCATCTACAACGCGAAGTCCATCGGCGGCCGCAGCAGCGCGAGCATCATCATTCTCGGTGAAGATGCGAAGCCTGAGTGATCATCGCCTTTCGACAAGACCAAAGGGTCGCCCTCCGGGCGGCCCTTTTTTTTTCGCGCCGGTCGTGCGATGGTGCGGACGACATGAGCCGGCAGCCTTCTTCGCCCGACGATTCGCGACCAGGTTGGCGTGACCCCGTCGTCGTTGCGGCGGCCTGCGCCGCGGTTACCCAATTGGTCATCGTCTGGGTGCCCGCATTTCCGCTGGGTGTGCCCGGCGAATGGACATGGCAGCGGATCACCTACGGATCGGGACAGCTTGCCTCTGTCTTTCTCGATCTGTTCATCGCGATTCCCGCTGCTCTCGCCTATCTCTGGTACTGCCGGGCCGGTGAACGCCGACTTGCAGTGTCGTCTCATGGACGGCGACGACTCTGGCTGGCGGGACTGGCCGCGAGCGGATTCGCGTGGCTGTGGGTCGTGCAGGAATCGGCGCCGAATGAGATCCACCGGCTTGGCCGGGCACCGGTCGTACACTATTTTCCGAGTTTCTCCGGCTACTTCACCGAGGCACGCAATGCGGACGATTTCGGCAGCTACCTGGCGACCTACGACACGTTGATGGCGAAAGGCGACGTTCTACATATTGGAACCCATCCACCCGGCCTGACGACCGTCCATTGGGGGCTGCTGAGACTCTATGAAAGCAGCCCTGCGCTCACCGGCCTGACGCTGGCAACGCGTCCGCATTCAGTGCGCGAAACCGAAGTGATGTTGTCGATGACGCCGCAGACGGAGGGAGAATCGTCGACGCGGGCGGAACTCGCCGAATTGTGGGCTGTGTCGCTGCTCGCCCAATTCGCAGCGGCCGCGGCAGTGGTTCCGTTGTTTCACCTTGGGGAGCGATCGGCGGGGCCGGTCGCGGCATGGCGAGCGGCGACGTTCTGGCCTCTCATCCCGGCACTCGCCGTCTTCCTTCCGAAATCGGACGCCGTCTTTCCTCTCTTCGGTCTCGGCGTGCTCGCGCTCTGGTGTCGGCCAGGACCACCAAGTGTCATGCGAGCCGCTTTCGCCGGGTTGGTATTCTGGTTGGGGATGACGTTTTCCCTTGCGATGTTGCCGGTCGCCGCGCTAACCGGGCTGCTCTCCGCGCAAGCAGTCATCAACAGCGACCGGTCCGATCGAAGGCATGTCGTGGTCCGCACAATCGCCTCTGCGTCCGTCGCGGTCATCGTGTTCCTGTCGATGACCGCAGCTGTCTGGCTGTTCTTCGAACTGAATCTGATCAAGATCTGGTCGTGGAACTACCACAACCACGCGGGTTTCTACGACGTTTACGACCGGACGTACTGGAAATGGCTGATCGTCGGACCATGCGAGCTGGCGATCGCCATCGGCGCGCCGGCCGCGGTCGCCGCCATCACAGCCGTTCGACGCTGCTCCTGGTCGACGCCGGCGTTCGCCGCTCTGTGCGTCATCGCCTTGCTCTGGCTCTCGGGTAAAAACGCCGGCGAGTCGGCCCGACTCTGGCTGTTTCTGATGCCTTGGCTGCTCTGGATGACCGTATCCCTCTGGAAAGAGGATGCCGGTCAACATCGTTGGAGAATCGTTCTGCCGCTTCAATTGGTGGTCTCATTCCTGACCGTGATTCGCATCGACGGATTCGGCTTCGACGAGTTTCTGCGGATGGGCTGAGAGCCTGTCCGGACAGTCTGAGTCACCGCGTTCGGTCTGGCCGGTTCGAGGGCAAGGCGGACCGACGCGGTGCTTGTTCAATCATCAAGGAGGTCCAACGCGGCCCCCGGGCCGGCCAGGCCGAACCCGAAGGGGCGGCGGGCTTTCGATCGGATGCTGCGTCACTCGTCGTCAACGATTCCAGAATCGCTTCCTCCTCGTTCTTGGCCTTCGACCGAAATCCCGCCGCCGCGGTGATTCAGACTTTCCGGACAGGCTCTGAGTGAACTGACGAATCTTGAGACGAGTCGAGCGAATTTCCGTGCGATCCCAATGTCGCAACGACCGGGTGATCAATTCGCACCGTTTCGCCCATCCGCTGCCGGCGATATTCCCGCGCGAGTGATTTGGGAAGATTGGCCATCCGCTGTTTGCCCCGGGCGGTTCATGGCGCAGGCTTCAGGCGGGCCGACTTTTGCCGGTCGCCGACGGATCGCCCGGCAGGAGCCGGTTGCTGACGGATCGTTGCGCACATCCCCGTCAGTTTTCGTCGTTCGGAGCGATCATCCCCATGCGTCTGCGTTGTTGTGTCTCACGGCGTCGGCCGACCCGTGCCGGAATGACGCTGGCCGACGGACTCGTCGCGCTGGCGGTCTTCGCCATTCTGATCGCGTTCGCGTTGCCGCAATTCAAGAGCCCGGACACGAAGGAAGTCTCGCTCCAGCGAAGCCTTCAGAAACTTCGCGACCAGATCGATCTTTACCGATTCCGGCACGACAGTCGGCTGCCGGGCGACGAGGGCACCGAGACCGACCTGTTGAACGATCTGCAACGAACGATGCCAGTCGAGGCTTCATCGAGAAGCGCGTTTCCTGCGAACCCGATCAATGGGAAAAGCACCGTGCTTGTGAGTGAATCGCACCCCCGCGACGGATCGACCGGCTGGTGGTATCGGCCGAGTACCGGCGAAATCCGCGCGAACGTCGAGGAGCCTCAACCCGACGGCCGCACCGACACGGTGCTCAGCAGCCTCTGAACGACTCGCGCTCGAGCGGCGAGCGGCAGGCGTCAGCCTGCCGGAGTGTAGAACGTCTCCGCCGCCACCGGCTGCACGGCCTCCTCCACGCTTGCCGTCGGCGGCGCACGCGCTATCGTGAGGGAAGAACACTCTCCCTCGCTTTCCACGTCTCGGCGGGCTGACGGCCGCCGCTCGCCCTCTCTCGCATGGCCTTGCCGCTCGAACTGCCGGTGTTGCAGCGCTGGAGTTGTCACAACTGCGGCGGCTGCTGCAAGCGGCACCTCATTGAGATCACCAACGACGAACGGCAACGTATTCTGGCGCAGGGCTGGGAGAGCGACGGCGCGCTGACGGGTGTGAAGACGATCGTTCCGCTGTCTCGCTGGCGCAAGCGCTGGCGGTTGAACCACACATCGGACGGAAGCTGCGTTTTCCTCGACGAGCAGGGTCTTTGCCGCATCCATGCAAAGCACGGCGAAGCGGCAAAGCCATTGGCATGCCGCGTCTACCCGTACGCATTTCATCCTGCGGGCAAATCGATCGCCGTCAGCCTGCGTTACAGTTGTCCGAGTGTGGTCGAGAACTCAGGTCCGACGGCGCAGGAGTCGGAAAACGAAATCCGACGGATCGCGAACGCAGTCGTTCCGGGCGGACCGCGAGAGATGCCGCCGCCGGACGTCTCACCCGGCAACCGGCTCGATTGGATCGATTTCCGCCGCTTCGTCGATACACTCGACGAGAGCTTCGGCGATCCTCAACCGGGCCTGTTGCGAAATCTGCTGAGTGCGATCTTCTGGGTATCCCTGGCGGGACAGTCGTCGTTCGAGAAGATCCGGGGGCCGCGGCTGACGGAGTACCTGTCGCTGATCCGACCGGCCGCGGCCGGCGAAGTGCCGCAGGGTCTCGCCGAGTTCGCGCCGCCGACGCCGGTCGGGCGGCTGATGTTTCGTCTGGTCGTCACTCAATATGCGCGGCTGGAGACGACGGCCGACCTGATCAATCCCTGGGCGACGCGCTGGAGAAACGTCGCGGGAACGGTCCGCATGACGCGTGGCACGGGGCGGCTGCCCGCTTTTCGCGACGACCTGAAACAAGTGCCGTTTGAGGCCGTCGAAGGCCCCTTCGGCTGGCCCGACGCCGCCGACGAATTGTTCACGCGATATCTGCGGACCAAAATCCGCGGCCTGCATTTCTGCGGACCGGCATACTACGGCGTGCCGTTCGTGGAAGGCTTCTTCTCGCTGGCGCTCGTCGTGCCCGTGACGCTGTATCTCGCCCGCTGGCTGGCGGCGGGAGCCGGACGAGCGAAACTCACCGACGATGACCTGCGCACCGCGCTCGCGATGGCCGACCACCACCACGGCTACTCTCCGGCGCTCGGCGGTGCTTCGGCCAGACGCCGCGTCCGGCTGATCGCACAAGGCGATTTGCCAAAACTCTGCGTGTGGTACGCACGTTAAGCGCAGCCCAATCATCAATCGTTTAGCCGCGACCATCAGGGAGCGATCTCGACAACTCGCTCCCGCTGGTCGCGGCTAAACTTGATCGTTCACTCGATCGAAACCTGTTTCCAATACGCCTTCGTGGTCTTGTCCGCATCGGCGGCGGGCGGGGACTGGTCGAGGGCGAGCGTCACCTTGCGGCCCGCGAGCCGGGACAGGTCGAACGTCACGGTCCGCCAACCGTCCGCAGCGGTCTGAGCATTGATCGGCTCGGACGCGACGGCGCGGCCGTCGGCGAGCAGGCGGAGCGTCCAACCGGCGTCGTCGTCGCGACCGACGCGCGCGGTCAGTTTCTGTCCCGGCTTGATTTCGACTCGCTGGACGAACCGGGCGGCTCGGTCGCGGCCGTCCTGCGTGAGCAACACCCATCGCTCGCCGCGATGATCGACGTGGAATGTCGCCCCGTTGCCCGGCTGCGAGCCGGTCATCGTCCAGCCCGGCAGCACGGTGGCGACGTCGAGTCGCGTTTGCGGCTCGACGTGCGTCAACCAGTGACGGCGCGGTCCCGGTCGCGATGAGGGCCCGACGGCGGGTAATGCGTCGTCCGGAACGAACTCGACAAGTGTCCGGTTCGGATCCCGCCAGCCGTCGCCGAGGAACCCCCACACGGTTCCATCGTGGATGAATAACGGTCCGCAGCGAATTTCCTCTTTTCGATCCACCCGGACGACTTGCTCCGAAAGCAGTCGGCCGGCCTGCACATCGATTCGCAGCAGTGACAGTGCGTCACGGTGGTTTTCCAAGGCCGTGCGTGCTGCAATCAGCACGGTCTTCGCATCGCACAGAAGGCCTTCGAGGACGTTTTCGCGTACGAATTTCCACAGCATGTCGCCGTTAGCCGGATCGAGGCCTGAGAGTCCATCCGCCAAACGTACCACGAGAACGTCGCCTGCGGAGCCGACGAGTCGTTCCAGCTCTCCGAGCGGGCGAACCCACAGCATGCGGCCTGTCGTCGCTTCAAGGCAGGCCACCGCCCGACTGCCTGGCGGAACGATGATCACCCGATCGTCGATGACCAATGGAGGTTCAGGCGGCGATTGGTCGGCATCGGCGGCGGCCGTCGTTGGCAGAAACGGCAGGCGTCGAACCCATACGAGCCTGCCCGTGGCATCGCAGCGGAGGACCGTCCCCGCGGTCGCGACAAGGAACCCGTCATCGGTCGCGACAAGCTGCGCCGAAGGCTTCGAGTCGCCGGTGTCGTTCAGAACGACCAGCGGCGTTGAAGCCATCTCACTCCCGTCGTCCGTCCGCAGTCGCGTCAATGCAAGGGTGTAGGGGCCGCCGCTCCTCGCAGTGCTCGCGCACGTCACTGCGATCAGTCGGCCGGCTTCCAGGACCGGATCCGATGCAAATACGAGATGGGAATCTGACCGCCACAGAACTTTGCCGCGATCGTTCAGGGACAAACTGGCAAGCTCGGGCCCGCGTCCCAGCAGCCGGCGTGCGTAGAGTCTTTCGCCGTCGACGATCGGTCGGAACGCAACGTTCGGAAGCGCGTGAGCCTCACCCTGCTCGTTCCCGAGGCCGACGTTCCACGAAGGCGATTTCCGAGCGACGTCGAAGGCGACGATCTGAAATCGGTTCGTCAGATAGGCGGTTCCCCGATCGAGCGTCACGCCGATCTGGCGCCCCGCCCAGTCGAATCGTCGATGTTCGTGGCGTCCGGGATTGCGACCCACGTCTCCTTCGAACCGGCCTCGCGGCTGCGGCGAAACCGCGACCGCTTTCGGAATCTCGCGAGCCGCGACGTCGTGCGTGACGTCGACCGCGCGCGTCTGCCGCAAGTCATTGAGGATCTGCTTGAACTCCTCGGCGGAAAGCGTGCGCGATCCGAACGTAGCGGATTCCGTCGGAGCGTCGGCCGCATGCTTGCCAGCAAGGACCGCGGAGAGTCGCTGGTGAGCGACCAAGGTCGCCCGTTCCGACGCGGGTGCGGCGACGAGAGCTGCGGCAAAATGCTCTTCGGCCTCGGTGAAACGGCCGGCAGCCAGATCGCGGTCGCCGAGCCATTGCCGAGCCTCCGCCGCGGCGGGAGTGCCGTAGTAGCGGATCGCCGCGGCGCGCACGGCGTGTTCGTCACCGCTGGCGATCGACTGCCGTACATGCAGAACTCCGGCCGGCCCGAACTGTTCGGCGAGCGTTGCGACCAGCCCGGGGTGACGCCCGGCGATCTCGCGGATCAATCCGCCGGGTGGGATGAACCGATCTGCGTCCTCAACAGCCGGAACCAGTCCCGACAACTCGGCGATCGCCGACAGCAGTCGGGCGGCATCTTCATAAGCTTTGGTGGCGAGCGCAGCCTCCAGTTCGGAAGCCAAAGTCGCCGCTTCGCGGCCCGGTTCGGTGACGAGCGGGTGCTGCCACGCGAACTGAGCGGTACGGAGCGGCGTCGCGCCGGCGTTTGAAATCTCTCCGGACCACGACGCCAGTCGGGCCAGCCCCGCTTCTTCGTCGGTGGACCATCCGCTTTCGGGATGGGACGGGAGGAACGAAACCGCGACACGCTGCGCGGCGGACCGCGCCGCCTTCGCCGACGTCGGCTCACTCGCTGAAGTCCAGGCCGCGGCGGCGGCGATGTTCCGCACGGCAGCGGGCGGCACCGCCCATGGGTTGCTCTCCGACCAGACGGGCGTCGCCAGCGAAGCTTCGACAACGGGGAAGAGATTCCTCGTGATCTCGATCGGCCGCGAACCGCGTCCGGCGATTCGCCGGGCTAACTGCTGGTAATATGCGGCGTGCGTTTTCGTCTGATCGCTCCATTGATCCGACAGCAACGCCGCGTCGTGCAGGATCGCGAGCGTCTCGGCGACGGGTCGATCTGACTCGACGGCATCGCGAGCCAGGCCGGCGACGACGGTCCCGGTGATCACATCTGACGCACCTCGAGCGAGCGTTTCGAGTCCGCACGCTCGCAGCCACGCATCCTCCGACACATCGTCGGGCTGCGTCGCAGTCACCCACGAAAGCCAGTCAGCCATTCGCTTGGGAGGATCGTTGCCGAAGGGAGGAACCCGGTGACGCAGTTCTGCATCCGCCGACGCAACCAAAGCCGACAGCTCACGCACGGTCGCCACCGAAACGGTGATCGCCCGAGGTTGATCGTCTGCGATGGCGAAGATGCCGATGGACGCCATCGGCCCTCGAATATTTCGCTCCGGAGCGCGTGCTCCCGGCCCCCAATGCACTCCGTCACCGCTGATGAACGTCTTCAGACCGCCCCGTCCGACGACGAGCTTAACCCACGAGCCTGCTCCCACCGCTGGCGTCAGTTCCTGTTTCGGGTCGACGTCCCATTTCCAACGGGGTTCCGGCACGTTGCCGCCGCGGTTTGACCAGCCGAAGGCCAGCAACGGAGCACCGGCCGTCCGGCTCTCGGAAGCGAACAGCGTGTGAATGGGGCGTCCGTCCGCATCACCGAGATACAACCCCGTGCCGGGAGTCAGGGAGTCGATGCGAAAGACCGCCTCACAGAGTCCCGACGGCGCGCTCGGCGGAAGCCGGATCGCGGCCCACGCCGTCTTCCGTGGGCCTTCCGGCTTCGGATTCGACCATGAAAGCGTGACCTGCCCCGTCGTTTTTTCGAGGTCTGCGTCAGGGTCGCTCGATGCGATCCAATCGAGCTGTTCGACCGGTACGTCGCCGAACAGATCACGATGCGGCACTTCCTCCGGGACGATTGCCGGCTCGCCGCGGTACATCGCAAGCGTTCGCAGTCGCATTCGGCCTTCGAGAAAGACATCCGAGGGCGGCTCGGCGCTGGGCACGATCAGCAACGGCAATGAACCACGGGTGACGACGAGTCGGTTGTCCTGATGTCGTACTTCGATCGCACCCGAGTTGCTGCGAACGTACCGGCCACCGTCGGTCGCGACCAGTCGAAACGTCTCCGGCGAAGGATCGTCGCCGTCCCGCGTGACCGCATAGGCCGCGAGCAATTGCGGTCGCTGATGGGGATAGAAACGAATCGTGACGCCTTCGTTCCCGTTCCAGAAATGTAAGGCGAATTCGCCGACGTCGAATGGCGCGATTCGCAGCACCGCGTCATTCCGCCAGACGGGCAGTAGCTTCGCGACGCCTTCCAATCCTGCGAACCGCTTCCCTTTCCACCGGCCTTCGTTGACGGTGAAGGGTGTTCCCGGCACGGCGGCGATCCAGCGGCTCAGCTCCGAAGCGGGAAATTCGTCGGCGACCTCGAACCCCGGCATCGTCTCGCCGAACGAGGCGAACGCCGACTCGACAAACGGCATGACTCGGGCGGCATCGCCGAGCACGCTTTCCCACCTTTTCGGTTCACGGGTCGCATTCGTCGGCAGTGCCTCCTGTGGAGTCGTCGACGCAATCGGCGTCTCAGGCTTCGATTTCCGTGGCCGCACCGCTTCGAGCGGTACGCGCACCGACTGTGGCACGGTCGAGGATGCCTCGTGTTTCGTCTCACCCGACGATGCCGCGGCGACAGGGCTGACGTGACCCACTTCGTTCGGTGTCGCAGCCGGTCGACCTGACGACCACCAGGTGCCGACCGCTGCGGCAAGTACCAGCGAGAGCGCACCGATGGATCCGGTGATGGCGAACTTCCGCCGTCGCCGGTCGACGCGACTTCGAATCGCAGCCGCCGTGATCGACGGCTCGGCGAGCATGGCGTGGAGTGCTTCCTCGAATTCGATGCGCGCGACGATTGCCCGTCTGATCTCCGGCGAGACCGCTGCACGCGCGCGGAGCGCCGCCAGTTCCGCCGTCGTGAATTCTTCCGGTGATTTTTCGTCGGCGAGTGCCAGCAACCACTCGTCGGAGGGCGACATCGTCATGAACGCAGGCTCGCTCGAAGCGACTGTCGGGCGCGCAATAAGAGCAGTCTCGCGGCATTTTCGCTGCGCCGCAGCCGCTCGCCGATCTGCAACAGCGTCCAGTCGGCGCGATACTTCAATTCGATCGCGTCACGTTCCGCAGGTTCAAGCGAATCAAGACAGGCCGACAGCCGGACGAATTCGTCATCGCTGTCCTCTTGTCCGGATTCCTCGACATCGAGACACAACGTGGTCCATGCCACGTCGTGTCGCCCGTGACTGGCACGCGCATGTTCGCTCAACGCAGCCTTGGCGAGCGTGAGCAGCCTTGGACGAATCGCGTCGTCGCTGCAGTTCGACGGGTCGACGTAGAACTTTTCGAAGGCGGTTTCCGTCAGGCGAGTCGCTTCGGCTCCATCGGCGAGGCGTGCCCGCAGGTAGCCGTAGACGGCATGGCGATGCGTCTGAACGATCTCGTCGAACGCGGCGGCATTTCTGCGTTTGGGACGAGGCATAGGTGGCCAAGTGTCGCTTGCAAGTACCGAGTGCGGGGTTCCGCTTCCGAAACGGCGGCTGAAACTCAATTCAAGCGGTGGCTGAAGCTCAATTGGCATCGACCCGAACATTGTGCCAATACGCGAACGGAGAGTCGCGACCGCCCGATTTCTGTCGCAGTTCGAGCCGCACAGGCCGGCCGGCGAATTCGGCGAGGTCGACGGTCAGGTCGAGCCAATCACCGTTCGTCGCGGCATGGTCGATCGTGCGCGACAACACCTCGCGACCGTTCGCAAAGACTTGCAGATCCCATGTCTTCTGCTCCTTTTCGTTGACTGCGTGCTGACTCACGGAGAGCGCGAGTCGTGAAGTTTTTCCCTCGGGCAGTGCGATTGCCGCCGTCAAGCGAACTGCTTGTTTCGCTTCGTCGCCTTCGGGATGCGTTCGCAGTACGTTCCGTCGCCCGCGGTATTCGTCGAGAAGTTGCAGTTCGCCGCCCTGCCCTGACAGGCCGAACCCGGCGGCGACCTGCATGATAAGCGGTGCGTACGTTCTCGGGTCATCGGTCTTCAGGGCCACTTCCCTCTCGCCTTGCTGTGGTTTCGGCGGTCCCGCGAGATCCTGCTCGATAAACCGGAACTGGTCGCTCGACCGGGCGAGATACACGCCGTCCAACCCTACGGATCCGTCATGCGTCGTCACACCAAGGCCCGTCATCGTCAGAGTTCCGAAGTCGCCTAACAAATCGCGCTGCACGACTTTCCAATCGTCGGGCAGTTGGTCGGAAAGGGAAATCGACGGTGTCAGTTCGCGATCGTTGACGTCACTTGGCCCCGCCAGATATCGGTATCCATTTCGCGGTCCTCGATCGTCCGACCGAGACGGCGGACGGCGAATCTGCCGGGCCGGTAGCACAACGCCGGTGCCGGGGCCAAACTGACCATCGTGTCCGATGTCCAATGCGATTGGACCGCGTCCGTCCGCTCTCCAAGCGAAACGCAAGAATCGAAACTCGCCGAAGTCCGGTTCTTCAACGATCACGTGCTTCCAGCCGGGCAGCGTCGCGGCTCGCTTGCCGGACGCGCCGATACGAAGGCTCGCCGACCCCGTCTGAGACTCCGATCGTTCAAGCGTGATCGAGCCGTCGCCCGTCGTCAGCCATGTTGCGAACTCTGCTTCGTCCTCGAACAGTCGTCGCAAGCCGGGACGATTTGAGACAAGCTCCGCACCCCGCCAGTCGACGGCTGCCGGCTTCGGTTCGTCGATCGTTCCCGGTAATTGGATGATTTCGGCAGTGACCGTTCTGCCGGCATAAGCCGTGACTGGGAACAGCAGCGGGTCCGGCTCGCGGCGGCCGTGCTCAGTCGGTGTCGACTGTTCGCCGACGACGTCTCCGTCAATTTTGACCTGCACTCGTGCGGGCCGGAAGTCGTCGTGTGGACAATGTGCGAAGACGGCGAGATACCGGTCGTTGTTTATGCGCAGCGTGCGAGACATCGACGCATACCCGACTTCGACCGCGGCGAACGAGCGGAACCGTGGATCCTCCCAGTCTCGAGTATCCCAGCGATTCATGACGGTCGCCAATTCGCTGGTGTCGGACGCGACGTTCCAACTCGCCAATCCCGGCAGGCGCGATACGGCACGCCGGCGCAGCTCCGACTTGATGAACTGCGAGTCAAGCTCGACGACCGGCGCGAACCAGTTCACGGCATCGCGAATGTCAAAAGGGTCCGCCCCTGAAGGGCGTCCGTGGTAGACCGGATCAGCGATCAGCACCAGCCTTCTCGCTGATCTCTTTTCATCGGGTGGAATCGCGACCTGTCCGATGTCGTTCGCCTTCGCGGCGCCGATGAGCAGCTTGCTTTCGAACAGGGTCGCGATTTTATCGGCGGCAGACCCGGACTTCGCCCCGCCCGCCGGTTCCACGACGACGCGCACTTTCGCACAGCCCCCGGAACCGACCGACGGATCGAGTGCGTAGCCGCCGCGGAATGCGGTCGCGCTTGCAGGCAGCGAGACACTCAATCGGCAGGGCGCCTGAACTCCGTAACCCCACCCGAACAACGTGTGGGCGTCGGTCAAAGCACCGCCGTGGACGGCGCGGTTCACAAGCGGCGGTCGGGACGCGCTGAAGACGACTTCGTTCCGCGTCACCGTCGGATCAAGGACCGTCAGCGGAACCCGATCGGGGGAGAAGAATCGCCAGGTCGATACGGACGAAACAGGCACCCACAATGGGTCGAGGCTCCAAGCGGGCTGAATCGCCTGATACCAGTGTTCGACACGGCGATTGTCGCCGTGCGCTTCGGCACGCAGTCGTTGTGTCGACGACAGTGCGACAAGGCCGGTCCTCGTTTCCAGTTGAATCAGCCGCCCGTCTCCATCGGGCAACAGCGTCGCCGCATGATCGAGGTACGCCGCCCACGCATCGCCGTCGTTGAAACGCACGGCCGCCAACTCGTGAAACGGAATCGTTTCGACTCCGTTCTCCGTCAGAAGTGCCACATCATGTTCCGCCCAACGCAACGTTCGGAACGAGTGCCGCCGCCCGTCGCGAAGTCTCGCCGTGTTGACGGAGATCGGCTCGCCCGGCGCATTCGCCCAGACGACGCGGCGAACATGCTTCAACTCGACTCTCAGCGGGGGATCGAACGTCGTATTCGGTCGTCGGAACGTCGTCGTCGGTCGGACGACCAGATGCGGCGGCAGTCTGCGAAAGGGCGACTCTGCACCGCTGAAGTAACCGATCACCTCGCCCGGCAACCGGTCGCCGCCGACGAACTCAACGAAGGATGCCGGTGTTGCATCGGGCGGCGGAGCGTCGCGGACGAGCCATTCGACGGGACGATTCGGATCGAACAACGCATGGCTGCCGACCCGCGGCGTCGCATTGACGTCGTGCCAGTCGCGCAGCGGTTCCCCGACGACCAGCGTGCCGTCCGTCAGCCGGGCGTGGTAGACCGGATCGCCCTCCTGCCCTTGTGCCATCCGCTCCGAGAGCGAAGAAATCACCGTGAGCAGCAGCAGGGCCGGCCAGAACGTGTTGCGTGGTCGAATCATGCCGCATTCAACCGTACAAACTGAGGTCGCACCTTGCCAGCAGCCGGGTCTCCCGTCTCTTTGTTCAACGGTCAGGATCGGGTAGGGTAGTGTTCAGCCGTATGACGCGCCTCTTCCATCGCTTCTCATCCCTTTGTTCAAGTTCCTTCACGCCGCCGACTTGCATCTCGACAGCCCGCTTCGCGGGCTGGACCGCTATGAAGGTGCGCCGGTCGATGCGATCCGGCAGGCGACGCGGCGGGCCGTCGAGAACCTCGTCGAGCTGGCGATCGCCGAGCGGGTGGCCTTCGTCGTCATCGCCGGCGACGTCTACGACGGCGACTGGCCCGATTACAACACGGGGTTGTTCTTCGCCAGGCAGATGGCGAAGCTCGGCGAGGCGGGCATCGCCGTCTATCTGATCAGCGGCAACCACGATGCCGAGAGCGTCATCACGCGGTCGCTGATGCTGCCGGAGAACGTCGCCATGCTGCGGACCGACCGTCCCGAAAGCCGCCGTCACCAGGCGACGAACTGCGTCCTCCACGGCCAGGGATTCGCCACGCGGGCGGTCACGGCCGATCTTTCGGCCAATTATCCCGCCGCCGAGCGAGGCTCCTTCAACATCGGCATCCTGCACACGTCGGCGGGCGGCTCGTCGGAGCACGAAACCTATGCCCCCTGCACTATAGAAGGCCTGCGCCGGCTCGAATACGACTACTGGGCGCTAGGCCACATCCACCTGCAGCAGAAGCTCTGCGACAATGGCTCGCTGATCGCCTTCAGCGGCAATACCCAAGGGCGGCACATCCGCGAGACCGGGCCGAAAGGCTGCCTGCTCGTCACGGTCGACGGCGGCGTCCCGTCCGCCGAGTTCCGTCCGCTCGACGTCTTTCGCTGGGAGCGCTGCGCGACGTCGGCAACCGGCTGCGACGAGCCGGAAGACGTTCTCGACCTGGTCCGGGATGACC